>DASYRX010000174.1:0-11558 GCA_036003845.1 Gemmatimonadaceae bacterium
CGATGCTCTCAAGGATGGGCAGACTGAAGCGTTTTTCAAGCCACGGGTCTCGCGCGGTAAGGCCAGTTTGTACGAGCACTGCGCGCGCGCGCTCGATGTCAGCCTCTCGCTGGGCGCGCACGGTCTGCCGTTGATCGGTACCGGCGACTGGAACGATGGCATGAATCGCGTCGGTGAAAAGGGCCGCGGCGAAAGCGTCTGGTTGGCCTGGTTTCTGCTCGCGACGATCGCCGCATTCGCGCCTTATGCGCAGGCACGCAACGAAAGCGGCCGCGCGGCGCGCTGGAAGCAATGGGCAGCGACCGTTCGGGTGGCGCTCGAAAGCGCAGGCTGGGACGGCCAGTGGTATCGGCGCGGCTATTACGACGACGGCGCACCGTTGGGCTCGAACGAAAGCGACGAATGCAAAATCGACGCGATCGCACAGTCGTGGAGCGTAATCTCGGGAGCGGCGGACCCGAACCATGCCGCGCAGGCAATGAATGCGGTTGAAAAGCACTTGATCCAACACGACGACAAGATCGCGCTGCTTCTCACCCCCCCGTTCGATCGCTCATCGCACGATCCGGGCTACATCAAGGGCTATCCGCCGGGCATTCGCGAGAATGGCGGGCAATACACGCATGGCGCGATCTGGTCGATCTTCGCATTTGCGGCGCTGGGTCAGGGCGATCAGGCCGGTGATCTTTTCGCCATTCTCAATCCCATCCAGCACAGCAGCACGCCGAGCGCCGTTGCGCGCTACAAGGTCGAGCCGTACGCCGCCTGCGCCGACGTCTATTCGGTGGCGCCGCATGTCGGCCGCGGCGGCTGGACCTGGTACACCGGTTCGGCGGGTTGGCTGTACCGTGCCGGGCTTGAAGCCATTCTCGGATTTCTTGTGCAGGGAGATACGCTGGCAATCGCCCCCTGTTTGCCGACGGCGTGGCCGCGCTACGAAATCGTGTTCCGCCACCACGGCACTCGAAACACGATCACGCGCTACGAAATCACGGTCGAGAATCCGCGCCGGGTAAGTCGCGGCGTCGTTCGTGCCGAGCTCGACGGCGTGGAGATTGCGAAGGGTGTTGCGCGGATTCCCCTGGTCGACGACGGCCAGATCCATCGCGTGCGCGTTGAGCTCGGATGATCGTGTCTCGCACTCTGCTGCACGACAGTACACAAGGCGGGCGCGCTGGCCTAGAATGGCTGTGATTGTCATCACGTGTCGATAATGCTCACCCGTTTCCACCAGGCCGATCAGTGGCGCTGGTCGCGCTCGCTCAAGTTGCCGGCGGCGTGATGACGCCTGCTGCCCCAGCGCCCACAGCGGCGCAAGAGCGCGACCCGCTCCTGGACGCGTGGACCGGACCTCACGGCGGGTTTCCGCGCTTCGACAGGGTGACCGTCGACGCGTTCAAGCCCGCCATCATGGAAGGCATCGATTTATACCGCGTTGAGATCGCCGCGATCGCCGGCAACAACGCTGCGCCAAACTTCGAGAACACGTTTGCGGCGCTCGACGATGCAGGCCGCCCCTTTGCCCGCGCGACGCAGATCTTCAGGATTTATACGTCGGCCATGAACGACAAGCGCATGCAAGCGCTCGAGAACGAGATGGCGCCGGTGCTGTCCGCCTTCGTCGACGAGATCGTGCAGAATGAGGCGCTGTTCGCTCGGCTGAAAACAGTCTACGACTCACGCGCGAATGCGAACCTCTCTCCTGAGCAACAACGACTCGCTGACGTGGTCTACACGAGCTTCGCCCGTCGGGGCGCGGCGCTTGGCAAAGCGGAAAAGGCGCGCCTGAAGGAGGTCAACAAGCGCCTTGCCGGCCTCTTCACGACCTTCCGCCAGAACCAGCTGGCCGACGAAGAGAACGACACGCTCGTCATCGACAAAGAAGCCGACCTCGCGGGATTACCGGACAACCTTCGCGCCGCGGCGGCCGGCGCCGCGGAGGCGAAAGGTCAGAAGGGCAAATGGCTGTTCACGAATACACGCTCGTCGATGGAGCCATTCATCACCTACGCCTCACGCCGCGATCTGCGCGAGAAGGGGTGGCGCCTATGGATCATGCGCGGCGACAATCCGGGCGCGCACGACAACAAACCGCTGATTGCCGAGATACTGCAACTGCGCGCCGAACGCGCCAAGCTCCTGGGTTTCGCCAGCCACGCGCATTGGGTCCTGGACAACAACATGGCCAGGACGCCGGACGCGGCCATGGCTCTGCTGATGAGGGTGTGGAAGGCTGCGGTCGCACGCGCACGCGAAGAAATCTCCGACATGCAGGCGATCGCCGACAGCGAGGGCGCGGGAATCAGGATCGAACCGTGGGACTATCGCTATTACGCGGAGAAAGTACGCAAGGCGAAATACGATCTCGACCAAACCGAGATCAGCCAATATCTGCAGCTCGAAAAGATTCGCGAGGCGATGTTCTGGGTGGCGAATCAGCTCTACGGGCTGCAATTCGTCAAGGTCGACGACGTGCCCGTTTATCATCCCGACATGAGCGTCTACGAAGTCCAGCGCGACGGCAAGCGCGTCGGGCTGTGGTACTTCGATCCCTACGCGCGCGCAGGCAAGAGTTCCGGCGCCTGGATGAGTCAATACCGCACCCAGGAAAAATTCAGGACCGCGATCACACCCATCGTGTCCAACAACGCAAACTTCGTGAAAGGCAAGGCAGGAGAGCCGTTGCTGATCTCGTGGGGCGACGCTGTCACCATGTTTCACGAATTCGGCCACGCTCTGCATGGCCTCTGCTCGAACATCGACTACCCCACGCTGGCGGGCACTTCGGTCAAACGCGACTTCGTGGAGTTCCCAAGCCAGCTCAATGAACGCTGGCTCCCCACCCCGGAGCTTCTCAACCAGTTCGCGCTCCATCATGAGACGGGCAAGCCGATTCCCGCCGACCTTGTCGAGAAGATCCAGGAGGCCAGGAATTTCGATCAGGGCTTCTCGACCGTCGAATACCTGGCCGCAGCGATCTACGACATGAAAATCCATCTCGCTGCCACGCCGGATCAAAAGATCGACGCAGGAGCGTTCGAGAAGCAGACGATGGCCGAGATCGGTTGTCCGCGCGAAATCGTCATGCGTCACCGCCCGACCCAGTTCGGCCACATCTTTTCCAGTGACGGCTATTCGGCGGGTTACTACGTCTACATCTGGGCCGATACACTGACCGCCGACGTCTTCGAGGCATTCAACGAGGCGGGAGGCCCTTACGACAAGACAGTGGCCAAGCGCTATGACGAGGCGATCCTGAGGGTTGGCAATTCGGTGCCGCCCGATGAAGCGTTCCGCCACTTCCGCGGCCGGGATGTCGACACGGATGCCCTGATGCGCGAACGCGGCTTTCCGGTAACGAAGATGTAGCACGAGATCTCTTGTTCCGCGCACGGAGACGCCGCATTCGACGGCGGCGATTCCTTCGTCACGCACTTTGTAGTCCTCAGCAGCAGGACGCGGTCCGCGCTGCCTCCCGGTATCGTTCACGCGATCGAAAAGCCCGGCGGCAGGGAACTTGCTTTATCCCGTCAACCCTTGGCTCGTGCAGTGGAAGCGCGTGGATGCGAGCGTGGCCTGCGGGCTTGGCTCGGTCTGTAGGGACGCCATACCACATTGATATGTAAGGTCCTTTGTACGGGCCGTGGGCATCGCCGTGATAGGCGCCGATCGATCGGTTATGGGCGAGGGCGCTGCGGCGCGATGCACGAGGTGCCGGTCAACGGCAATGCTGTGCGGCAAAGGAATGAATTTGCTAGAGCTATTTGGGAAATGCTCGTAGAGCGCAGAGCGCTGACTTCGATGACTTTAACTCCGGCCTTGCAAATCCGTAGCCTCCAGAGCCACATCCTCGCGCTCTTTCTCCTGCTGATGGTTGTGGTGCAGGTGGGCGGGTTCGCGCTCATCAACACTGTGGGCATGACCGCGGCGCGCAAATCGATCGGTGATGACCTCGTCGCGGGCGCGCTCGTGTTCGACCGGCTGCTCGAGCAGGACACCCACCGCCTGGTACAGGGTGCGCGCTTGATGTCCGCCGATTATACGTTCCGCGAAGTGATCGCCACCCGCGATCGCGACACCATCGCGTCGGTGCTCATGAAATACGGGCGAGGGATCGATGCATCGTTGATGATGATCGTCGGCCTCGACCAGCGAGTGCTTGGCGATACACTCAACATCGCGACCGGCAAGCCGTTTGCGTTTCCGGAGCTCATTGCCGAAGCGGAGGCCTCGCAGAAGGCCTCGGCCATGGTGCTGATTCGCGGCCAGCTCTACCAGCTCGTCGTGCTGCCGGTGCTGGCGCCCACGCCGATCGCGTGGGTGGTGATCGGGTTTATTGTCGACGATACGCTAACGCAGGACCTCCGGCGCTTGACGCGCCTGCACGTGTCGTTCTTCAGCCGCGAGGCGCGCGATAGCTGGCAGCTGCAGGCCAGCACGCTCTCCGACAAGGATCGCAGGGCGCTGCTGTCCAATGTCGCTGCGGAGCGTTTCGCGAAGCGCGACGCAGACGGCAACGCAGAGTACAGCGACGAGGCAGTCACGCGCGTCATGGTGCCCGCGCGCGGCGGCGGCCGCGTCGTCGTCGTGCTGCAGGAGCCTCTGTCCTCGGCGCTCGAACCTTTTCGGCGCTTGCAGCTCCGGCTCACGTTCATCACGCTCGCCGGCGTCCTCGTGTCCATCCTGGCGAGCGTCGCGATCGCGCGCGGGGTCGCGCGTCCGGTGCGCGAGCTCGCCAGCGTAGCGCGCAGCATTGCCGCGGGCGACTATTCCACGACGCCGCCCCCGTCCGGCGTGGCCGAGATCGGCGACCTGACCGCGGCGTTCCGCACCATGCAGGACGGCATTGCCATTCGCGAATCGCGGATCATGAACCTTGCTTACTGCGATGCCCTGACGCAATTGCCCAACCGTGTTTTGTGCGACGAGCGTCTCGATGAGGCGATTGCGTCTGCCGAGCGCAATCATACGCAGGTCGCGGTTCTGCTGATGGACCTCGACCACTTCAAATACGTGAACGACACGCTCGGGCATGCCACGGGCGACCTGATACTGCGCGCGGTCACGTCGCGTCTGGAAGGATTGCTCGAGAGGCCCACCGATACCATCGCGCGCCTTGGCGGCGACGAGTTCGCGATCGTCCTGCCGGGCGATGACGCCGTCGCCGCGCGGAGCGTCGCCAAGGCGATTCTGCATTCGCTCGAGATGCCGATGAGACCAGAGGGACACACCCTGGACGTGCGGGCGAGCATCGGCATCGCAGTCTACCCCGAGCATGGGCACGAACGGTCGATTCTGCTGCGGCGCGCCGACGTGGCAATGTACGCAGCGAAGCGCAACAAGCTCGGGTACGTCTTGTGGAACGACGACTATGACGTGTACAGCCGCGAGCGCCTGGTGCTGATGAACGACCTGCGCCGCGCGGTCGATCAGGACGAACTCACGCTCCTCTACCAGCCGAAAGTCTCACTCAATCGAATCGGCGAACTCAACGCAGAGGCGCTCGTGCGCTGGCGGCATCCCGCCCGCGGGCTCGTCTCGCCGAACGATTTCATCCCCTTCGCTGAAGAGACCGGTTATATCTGGGCGATCACGCAATGGGTGCTTGCCCATGCTATCGCACAGTGCGCGCAGTGGCGCAGAGACGGCCTGCCGATGAACATCTCGATCAACATCTCGGCACACGACTTGATGGACGCCGAGCTGCCCGACCGCTTTGTGGGGCTGCTCGAGCGCCACGGCTGTGCCGCAGAATGGATAACGCTTGAAATCACCGAAAGCGCAATCCTCGACGATCCCGGCCACGGCATTAAGAACCTGGAGCGCCTGAGTGCGCTGGGCTGCAGGCTTGCGATCGACGACTACGGCACCGGGTACTCCTCGCTCGCCTACCTGCGGCACCTGCCGGTGCGCGAGCTCAAGCTCGACAAGTCGTTCGTCATGGGAATGATGGGTGACACAAGTGACGCGCTCATCGTGCGCTCGACGATCGATCTCGCGCACAAACTGGGCCTGTCCGTCGCGGCCGAAGGCGTCGAGGACGAAGCGACGCTCGAGCGCTTATGCGCGCTTGGCTGTGACGTGGTCCAAGGGTTCCTGCTGAGCCACCCACTCGAGGCGAGCGAGCTAGCGGTGTGGATGCGCGGGTCCGCCTGGAAGCGTGCCGTGGGCGAGGCGATGCCAAGCCGTCGTGTCGGACGGCGCCGCGCTGCAGTTCGCTGAGGGCGGGTCCGACGCGATCAGAAATTCCGGCGCGCTCTGCTGCATGCCCGCCAAGTGCACTGCCTACGAATTTTGACACTGTGAGTGGACACTTTCGCTGCGCTATAATCGCGACTTACGGAGAGATGGCCGAGTGGTCGAAGGCGCCTGACTCGAAATCAGGCTTAGGGCAACCTAACGGGGTTTGACAAGCGGTCAAAGCAGCGCGGTGACCGCGCACGACGCCGTGGCGGAGCACAATCCCTCTCTCGTCAAACGATATACTTCCCGATTCCGGAGAGATGGCCGAGTGGTCGAAGGCGCCTGACTCGAAATCAGGTTTAGGGCAACCTAACGGGGGTTCGAATCCCTCTCTCTCCGCCACATTCCAGAATGCCCCAAAGGGGCATTCTTCTCTAACGCCTCACGGGTCTAAGGCCATGCAAACGTACAACAACTACATCGCCGGCGAATGGATCGCCGGTCCGGCGACGACGCCCAACCGCAATCCGTCGAACCTCGCCGACGTCATCGGCGAATATGCGCAGGCCGACGCCGAGCAAGCAGAACGGGCGATCGCCGCCGCCGCGCGTGCGTTCCCTGGCTGGGCGACAGGCTCCATCCAGGAGCGCGCGAACAGCCTCGACAAGATCGGCAGCGAAATCCTGGCCCGCAAGGACGAGCTCGGCCGTCTGCTCTCGCGCGAGGAGGGCAAAACGCTCCCCGAGGGGGTCGGCGAGGCCGCGCGCGCGGGGCAGATCTTCCGCTTTTTCGCCGGCGAGGTCGTGCGCATGGCTGGCGAGAAGCTGCCCTCGGTGCGTCCCGGAGTCGAAGTCGAGGTGACCCGGGAGCCGATCGGGGTCATCGGCATCATCACACCGTGGAATTTCCCCATCGCGATTCCGGCGTGGAAAATCGCGCCTGCGCTCGCCTACGGCAACACGGTCGTGTTCAAGCCTGCCGACTTCGTCCCGGGTTGCGCGTGGGCGCTCTCCGACATCATCTCCCGCTCGGGGATTCCGCCGGGAGTCTTCAACCTGGTGATGGGCCGCGGCTCGGTCGTCGGCGAGACGATGGTCAATCATCCCGCGATTACCGCCATCAGCTTTACCGGCTCGGTCAACACCGGCCGCGCCATCGCCGCCAAGGCGATCGCGCGCATGGCCAAGCTCCAGCTGGAGATGGGCGGCAAGAACCCGCTGATCGTGCTCGACGATGCCGACCTCCCGACTGCGGTCAACGTCGCGGTCCAGGGCGCGTACTACTCGACCGGCCAGCGTTGCACGGCGTCGTCGCGGCTGATCGTCACCGAAGGCATTCACGATCGGTTCGTCGCGGCGGTGGCCGACAAGCTCAAGACGCTCAAGGTCGACGACGCGCTCGCGGCCGGCACCGATATCGGACCGGTCGTTGATCAGAGCCAGCTCGACCAGGATCTCTCGTATCTCGATATCGGCCGCAAGGAAGGCGCGAAGCTCGTGCTCGGCGGCGAGCGTCTCAAGCGCCAGAACGAAGGGTATTACCTCGCTCCAGCGTTGTTCACCGAGGCCAGCAACCAGATGCGCATTTCGCGCGAGGAAATCTTCGGCCCGGTCGCTTCCGTGATCCGCGCCAAGGACTACGACGAAGCGCTTGCGCTCGCCAACGATACCGAGTTCGGGCTCTCCGCAGGCATCGTCACGACGTCGCTCAAGCACGCGTCGCACTTCAAGCGTCACATGCAGGCGGGGATGGTGATGGTCAACGTGCCGACGGCGGGGGTCGATTATCACGTTCCGTTCGGCGGGCGAAAGGGCTCGAGCTACGGCCCGCGCGAGCAGGGACGCTACGCGGCCGAGTTTTTCACCATTGTCAAGACGGCATACATCGCGCCGTAGCACCGTAGCCCGGGGTGAGCGCCGCGAATCCCGGGGCGGCGTCGCCGCGCGGTGCGATTGTCGCGTGCTAGAATTTGCTTGGTAGGGCCGAATTCATTCGGCCGCGGCGTTACCAAGCGTGCGAATGAATTCGCACCTACAACCAAGATCACCGACGCCGACCTTGAGCCAGTCTCCGTCACACCCGCCGCAGAAGTCGTCGCAGGCTGCCCGGATCGAGCAGTGGATCGCGCTCGCGGTCCTTGTCGTGCTGATCGCCGGTTGCTACCTCGTGCTGCAACCGTTCCTGAGCGCGGTGCTATGGGCGATCATCCTCTGCTGCACGACCTGGCCCGTGTTTGTCCATCTGCAACGCTTCACGCGTGGCCGCGTGACGCCGGCGGCGCTGATCGTGACCCTCGTCATCGCACTGGTCGTGCTCGCCCCGTTCGTGATCGTCGGCATATCGCTCGCCGAGAACGCGAACCAGCTGCTCGAGCAGGGCAAGCGGCTCATGGACGACGGGCCACCTTACCCGCCTGCGTGGGTGAGCCAGATTCCGCTGATCGGCGAACGGGTACAGGCCTATTGGGCGAGCATCGCGCACGATAGCGCGAGCCTCGTCGCCGACCTCAGGCAATACATCCAGCCGCTGCGAACCTTTGCGCTGTCCAGCGGTGCGGCGCTGGCGCAAGGCTTATTGCAGCTCACGCTATCGATTCTCATCGCGTTCTTTCTGTATCGCGACGGCGACGCGATCTCGCAGCGCCTCATCTCGGCCGTCGACCGCATCGCCCCCGAGCGTGGCCGGCATTTGATCGGCATCGCGGTGGCGACGATGCGCAGCGTGGTCTACGGCCTCCTCGGCACCGCCATCGCGCAGGGCGTGGCAGCCGCGTTCGGCTTCTGGCTTGCCGGCGTTCCCGCCGCGCCGCTGCTGGGGCTCCTCACCTTCTTCCTGTCGCCCGTCCCGATCGGTCCGCCGCTCGTCTGGGCGCCGGCCGCGTTCTGGCTCTTCAGTCAGGGCCAGACCGGCTGGGCCATATTCATGCTGATCTGGGGCGTCGCGGTGGTGAGCAGCGTCGACAACGTGATCAAGCCGCTCATCATCAGCCACGGCACCAACCTGCCGTTCATTCTCGTGCTGCTCGGTGTCCTCGGCGGCGTCATCGCGTTCGGTTTTATCGGCGTGTTCCTCGGGCCAACATTGCTCGCGATCGGCTACGCGCTGATCGAGGACTGGAGCGGGGAGAAAAAAAGGTCGGTCAAGGCGGCCTAGCAGACCGGTCCTTGGTTCTCGCGTAAAATTGCCGGGCTGCAGAGAGGTGAGCGCGTTAAGCGAGGCGAACGCCGAGCGGCCGAAGCCAAAAGCGTGTTGGAATTCGTTGCAAAACGGAGAGGTGGATGAGCGGTTTAAGTCGCACGCCTGGAAAGCGTGTTTAGGCTAATACCCTAACGCGGGTTCGAATCCCGCCCTCTCCGCCACAGAAAAACGGGCCGCGCGCCCGTTTTTCTGTGGCAAGAGAGGTGGGTGAGAACTCGCTGGTTCGACCAGCGGCGCGAGCTTTGCGCAGGACACAATCCCGTCCTCTCTTCATTTAGACCCCCGTTGATTTGGACGTGGATTCTCTCAGGACGAGGCGAGATTTCCGTGCTTTTCAGCATAGTGCGCCAGCGCCGCTTCGGTGCGCGCAAAGTAATCGGTGGCGTGCGCACCATAGTTCGCGCCGGGCACGGCGAGGTGCATCCCGGAGACCATCGCCCACATCGCCTCGCGCAGCGCGCTGGCCACCTTCATCGCGTCGAACGAGCGCTGGACCGCGTCGCTCACGGGTTGCCGGAAATAGGCTTCAAGCAGCCTCTGGTCATCGGTGGACGAGAAGCTGGCATTGGCGGCGAGGTTTGCGAGGTCGAACATCGCGGTACCGAAGCCGCCGTATTCCCAGTCGATCAGCCAGAGACGCTTGCCGTCGTCGATGAAGTTGCCCGGGAGCAGGTCGTGGTGGCCGAAGACGATAGGCAGCGGAATCTGCTGTGCCTCGAGCGCGTCGGCAAGCGCTACATAACGCGACAGCTCGTCGTCGCTTCCGCCGCCGTCGGCCTGCAGCGTCCGCGCGTAATCGCGGATGACGTGAAAAACCCAGAACGTGTTCGCCGGACCCGCGAGGTGGCGCGCGAGCTCGCGGTGACATGTCGCAAGGAGCGGGACGATGCGCGCGATGTTCGCCCGTACTTCAGCTTCCAGGAAGGTCCTGCCCTCGATATACCGAATGACCATGACCCCCGGCTCCGCATAGACCAACTCGGGCGACAAACCCGCCGCATGCGCAGCGATGCTCGCCGCCCGCTCGCGATCGCGGAAGACGTGGTGGGCTGGAATATCCTCGCCGCAACGCGCGACATAGCGCTCTGTCCCGTCATCGACGATGAATGCCGTGTTGGAAAGCCCTCCGTGCAGCGGTTCGAGCTTCACCTGGCCGCGCCAGCATGGCAGCGCGGTGATTCGTGCTTCGAGATTGGCCGTCATCATCCGGTGCGAAAGCAGGGGTTCGGAGCCGTTGCTGGTCGCGAGGAGGACTTCGCTAACCCCCGACCGAGCCGGTCCGGCGTCATGCAAGCCCGCAGCAACGGCACGATATCATTACGGGGCGGTTCGACCATGGATACCTTACTCCTCAGCAGCATTTATCTGTGATGGCGTGAGTAGCGAGCGCGAGCACGGAATTACATCTGCGTAACATGGCTAGAGTGGCGTATCTCCGCGAGATTGCAGCACAGCCTCGGACCGCGCCAACACCGATGGAACTGACGACCCGAACGCATTTGCGATTGCTGACCGCCAAGGCGATCAAAAGAACATGACGCAGGAACTGTAATGGACGCCAATAAACTCGAAGCTCTCAAACAGAAATACGCTGGTGCCCAGGGCGGAGACATTTTCCACCCACCTTTTGCGGCAGTCGCGGCTCAGGTGTTTTCCAAAGCCGATCAGCGAAAATGGCCGTTTGCGGGCGCGGCAACCTTTCTCGGCCTGCCTTACCGGCCGGAGTGGGCCGCGGCGCCGGATTTCGGTGGCTTGGATGTGGCGCTGGTCGGTGTGCCGATGGATCTCGGCGTCACCAACCGCGCCGGAGCGCGGCTCGGCCCACGTGCGGTGCGGGCAGTAGAGAGGATCGGCCCATATGAACACGCGTTGGACATCGCACCGTTGTTGCATGTGCATGCTGCGGACGTTGGCGATGTGCCGATGAAAAGTCGCTTCAGTCTCGAGGAGTGCCATGCCGATATCGAGGCATTCTTCGAAACAGTTCGCGCGGCCGGCGTGATCCCGCTCGCGGTTGGGGGTGACCATTCGATCACCTATCCGATACTCAAAGCGCTGGGTAGAGATCAGCCGGTTGGCATGGTTCATATCGACGCGCATTGCGATACCGGCGGGACATTCGAGGGATCCAAGTTTCATCACGGCGGCCCATTCCGCCAGGCGGTCCTCGACGGGGT
>DASYRX010000175.1:0-5600 GCA_036003845.1 Gemmatimonadaceae bacterium
TGTGACTGCACTGGATCATGATTCTCTCCGCCCGGCAGGGTTGTTCATGCGTATCGTCTCGGTGTAGGCGTGCCGCTTGAAGCCGTCGTTGTACGGACCGACCGTTAGCTGCGTCCCGTCCGCCTGCAGACCGAGCGGATACGTTTTCGTGTCCCTATAGCCCGGACTTGCTTCGGTCGACCGCGAAAGCAGATGGACCTTCGCCGTCACCGCGTTGAGCCAGTTGGTGATATAGCAAGGATCCGCGGCGCAGCCGCCGTACGTTCCGGGGTCGGCACTGACGGCGTCCGGCATGCTGTCGCCGTTGGTATCGAGACCATATTCGAGCTGCAGGCTCTCGATACCCTCGACCAGCGCAACGACCAAGAACTCACCGTTCGCGCCAAGCTCCGCGCGCTTGAGCGTGGGAACCCCGTCGCCTGGATTGTTGTTGTTGGCAATGAAGTAGATGTGCATTACATAAGCCCGCAAGCTCGCCACTGTCGTGCAGTCGTGCTTGTGCAGCGGAAACGCCGACCCTGACGCCGGCTTCGCCGCGACAATGTAGTGCGTCAAGACCGGCAGATTCGCGAGCTCGTCATTGCATAGCGCTGACTGAAGGTAGATCTGGCCCGTAGCAGCCGCGTCGCAGTTGGTATCACCGGCGATGCAAGTGGCGGCCCGTCGAACCGCCACCACCGCGGTTCCCGAACGCACGTCGCTGATGCAGGATGGCTTGACAGCGCCCGCGGCATAGCCTTGGATGTGCATCATCACCATGTTCTTCATGTCGGCCACGCTGGTTGAGCAAGGGTCGGGTTTGGTCGCGGGTGGCCCAACGTCGCGCGGATCGAACTCGCCGAAGTAGCCGGCGTTGATGATGTCATCTGCAAGCAACTGGATGGCGAAGCGGCCATTTTCGATCTGCCGCCCGGTTCGCTCCATGTCGCGCCGATTGCTGCTGACGTTGACGAATACCGTGGTCACGACCGCGAGCACGAGCAGCCCGAGCGTGATGCCGACCATCAGCTCGATCAACGTGAATCCGCGCGACCGGCGCAGGGACGAGCGACGAATTGTTGGCGTATGCGTCATGGACCGAGAGCGGCGACGGAAACAACCTTGGCCACCGTGCGGCGAAGCGCGTCGTTGGTGCCGTAGAGCGACTGGGCGCAATCGATGCCGGGCGCGACGGTCGGGCTCAGGCCCTGCCAGGTGACGGTGACGCGATAGCTTGGCGGGTCGACTCCTGCAAGCTGCTCGATACAACCGCGCCCGCCGATCATCGCGCCAATGGCTGAGCCGCCCGAGAGCTCCGTATTCCCCTTGAGAGCGTTGCTCCACTCGCATATGTCGCGCTCGACGCCCAGCGCGGCGCCCGAACAGTCGGTTGGTTGCGTGTCGCCTGTTCCTACTGGGCTCGTGGCGACGTACGTCGCGGCGACACCGCGGTGCGCGCTCAAGCGCGCCGCCATGTCGTCCAGAAGAACGAGCGCCTGCGAGCGTGCGTACGATTCCACTTCGACCGTCTGCAGCTTGGCCTGCAGACCCGCGAGCCCCAGAATGCCGAACCCGAGAATGACGATCGTGATGAGCGCCTCGAGGAGGCTTACGCCGCGCTCGCAATTCAGATTCACTTTGGGGAGCGAACGGGCATTCATGAGCATGCGCCTTTGGTGACGACCGGCTCGCCACTTAAGTTGACCTGCACGCAACGCTTCGTGGCGGTCTGTGTCGCGGAAACCGAGAACTTGGGCTGCGTGGTGCCAGCGATCCGGCCGGAGCTTCGATACGTCACCACTCCCGGATTGGTGATGGAGATGTTGCCCGTCGCCGCATGCGTATCGATATTCGCCCCACCGACGGCGACCGCCCAGCCGGCGACCCACGCGCCAGCGGGCGACAGCGTCACGTCGGCGTTTTGCTTGATGGCTTCGCTGCGCGCACGCAACAGCGACGTGAACAGGTCCATCGCCGCCATCTGCACGCGCTGGCTCCTGGTGAGCTCGTTGAACGAAGGCACCGCAATGAGGGTGAGCGTCACCAGGACGACGACCACGGTAAGCAGCTCGACAAGCGTAAAGCCGCGGGCACGGGCGTTGTGCGGTAATGCATTGGCGATGTTCCGAAGCGGAAGGCGATGAGCTGACATCGGTTACCACTTGCCCGAAGGCGTTTTCGTGCCCTGGTTATCGATCGTCAGGTTGCCATCCGCAACCTGTGCACCGATTGCCGTCGCCGTAATCGTGAAAGCGGGCGGCGCCACGACGGGCGCTGCGATACCGATGGTGTAATGCGACGCGACGTCTGCAGGTGTCGCCGTGTAGCCAAGCGCCGCCTCTGCGGACGCATACGCGCGAGCATCGAGCAGATGCTGTGCTTCGCGCTGCGCCAGGTCCATCAGGTACGATTGCGCCGCGGCGCGATTGCCCTTCCTGATCTGCGCCTGATAGCTCGGTAACGCGATCGCTGCCAGAATCGCCACGATCGCAATAACGGTGAGCAGCTCGATCAAAGTGAAACCGTAGACGGCGAACGTGGGAGAACCTGCGGGTCGGGCGGCCAGAATCGATACCAGCCGCGCGCGGTGCGGCAGTGCGCATGGGCACGCGCCGGCAGCGAACCGTAGGGGCTCGTGATTTCGGGGTTGCCGCGACCTGGCCCAGCGGAACGGCACAATCCAGTCCATGATGCCTCTGCTCGATGCGTCTAGAGGCAGTGACTGGAAGGAGGACGGTACTGGAAACCGCTTCCCGTTCCTGCTGTACGGCGGAGTTTCCCGCCGGCAACCCCGCTACCCTGCTGCTAGTTCATGGGCCGGAAGCTTTGCGTCACTGCCTTGCGACAGTTTTGCCGATTGCTGCTTTTCGTCGCAATGTGCCGCGACTGGTCAGGATAGTGATCGCAATCGCGATCGCGGTCAATCGAGACAGACAGATGGTATCGTCAGACTGAAGAGCGGGATGAGTTGTTGTTCACAACATCCGTAGCGTACATCGATCGCGGCGGTATGTCGTGACTACATACGCCGACTCAAGCGATACTGACTGTGGATACGTCACCTCTCAGTTATCGCCCGCAGAAGGCCGTCAGCGCTCCGCTCCGAGATCCATGCGCAAAGTGTCACTGGTTGTTGCCTACGCGACCGAACGACGCCGGTCCTCTGTACGGGTTAGGTCCCCCAGCGCAGCGCCGCCGTGTGCACGGGCGCGTCCCACAGTTCCGCAGCGCGTCGTCGAGCAGGCTGACACCGTCCCGGAGGTGCTTGCGTCGCGGCTCCTGGCTGTCCGCGCCTTCGATGCGCAGCACATGATGATCGATGCCGAAGTCTGTGAAGGCGCTCAGGCTGCCGAGATGTTCGAGCGATTCCTCGTCAACCCAAAAACCAGCTACCTGCAAATGCACAATGCCCGGCGCGGCTGCTACGCGGCCAGAGTTGAGCGCGCATGAGCGGGCAACAATACTCCATGCGGACCTCTGCGTTCGAAGCGGCTGCGCGCGACAACCGCCTTCGCAGGCGTGTACCATGGCATCACTATGAAACCGACTGCAATCGTGGTGGTGGCGGCCGCGTTACTATGTCTGCCGGGAATTGGCAGTGGGCAGGAACCCGGGGATGCGACCCAAGGCGCTAGAGACAATGTCGCCGCAGAGCTCTCGCAGTGCGCCGCATACTACGTGCTGGTGGCGGCCAAGATAGAAGCCAGCGACTTTCCAGGCCCGAACCGCAACAAGGGCGTCGCGCAAGCGAAGCAAGCGAGCGAGATTGCGATTGGCATGGCGGCGCAACTGAGCTCCGCCGACGTCGCCGCAGCGCGTATGGAGCTTGCTCGGCAGACGATGGAACGGGAAATGAAAAACGACTGGGGGAACTTCTCGCTCATCGCAGCCAGGTACATGCGGTCCTGCAAGGATATCGTCGAGCGCCCGGACGAGCGCCTCGCCTACTGGCTGAAGGAGAAGTCGAAGCTCCCAGACGTCCCTCCCGCGAAGTCGAAATAGATCGGCTGCATCGTCGCATCGCCGTCATCGCGATGACGGAATCCGGGAAAGATCTGATCTTAGTGGCGAGGTCATCGATCACATCCACGGCCTGGGTTCTCAGGTTGGTTTCAATCCTCTCCCTTCCGTGAAGAACCCTTTTTCCCAGTCGGCGACATGTGCTTGCTTACCACCTTGTCGTTCAAGAAATGCACGGTGATGGTGGTCTTGTCGTTCTTCCAGACGGCTTCGCCGCTCGAGAGCCCGAGGAAGCTCGCGCCAGAGGCATCCACCGGCTCGCCCAAAATCTCTCGCACTTCCTTTTGCGACATGCCATCGCGGATCTTGTCGAAATTTTCCTGATTCAGACGCGAGCCACAGGCTGCCAGGCACAGTAGCAGGATGGCGACACCGAGCGAGCGATGGACGCGCATGCTGGACCCCCTTATTTAGTGTTGCCGCTGCTTTCGAAGCGTGCGCATCGTCGCACTACGCGGACACAACCGCTAGTGTAATCCCGACCGCGACAGCGGCGCTCGCTACTCGAGCTCGATCGCGTCGTTGATCGCCGCGACCCCGGCTTTCGCGCACGCGTCGTCGGCGTCGCCGTTAGGCGCACCCGAGACCGCGATCGCGCCGACGAGCGAACCCTTCGCCCGGACCATCAATCCCCCGCCGACCGCAACGACCTGCGGCAATTGGCGGATGCCGCTCGCCGGCTTGCCGGCTTGCGTCGTCGCCGCAAGTTCGCTTGTGTCGGTGCGGAAGCTGACGGCCGTATAGGCCTTGTTGATCGCGGTCAGCGAGGTGTGCGCACCCGCGAGATTGTCACGCAGCAGGGCGAGTGGCTGGCCGCCCCGATCGGTCACCGCAACGGCCACGGTGTAACCCTGTTTCTGGCACTGGGCGAGCGCAGCTTGCGCTGCGCGCAGTGCCGCGTCGGTGGTGAGCGTCGGATAGCTCGCGAGCAGTTTCTGAGTGTAGCCCGGTGCGGCTGCACCGAGTGTCGCGACGGCCATGGCAATCGCAGGAAGAACCGTCTTGGCGTTTCGCATGGCGTGTTATCTCCCATGGAATAAAGGTTGACTACTGCTCGAGTCGCTACGCTTGCGACGCAATGATAAGCCTCCGCCGTATCGCCAGGGCGTCCTCCTGCTCCAGCTCGTCGTCCAGAAATAACTTCGGAGCAAGTCGCGGCTGTGTGGACAGCGTTCGCCATGGCTGACGCAGTAGAGAGCAGTCGGGGCAACTGAAGGGTCGCGCGCTCCGTTCAAAGCCCCGCTTCGGTCGGGGCTATTCTTTGGGCGGCCGAGTGAACGCTACAAAATAGCCACTGACGACATTCCTTACACATGGGGATCGAGGTTGCCCAGCGCAAATTGGTAACTCTGCGGAAAATAACGAAAAAAATGCCGATGGCTCAAAGGTTGCTCGCGATGCTGACAAGGCAAGGCGCACCAGCTTTTGGTCTCGAACTTTCGGTCAGCCGTAGGCAACTAGTGAAGCCCAATCGCACCAGAGCACCCCGCGGAAGCGCAAACGGCGTGTCCTATTCGCGTGTAAGGACCCGACGAAGCGCTCGGCTGGAGGCCGTGCCGATGCGAATACCCCTGAGCAGCGATGCCGCTGATCTGATGCCC
>DASYRX010000176.1:0-6849 GCA_036003845.1 Gemmatimonadaceae bacterium
CGTGCTTAGCGGTTGCATGGCATCGTTAGGTATCCTCGGCTCGCATTTCGCTGGGACGTTTTTCCTCGGTGTTGACATTTTGGTCACCGCCATGCTGGTGAACTTCCTCATCATGTGCGTCACAGTGCTCACGCTCCCCAGCCGCAACGCTGACCTCGCGCGAGCGGTGCGCGTCCTGCCACATCGGCCATCGCAGATCATGCTCGGTGCGTTAGGCGTTATGTTACTCGCCGTGTTTCTTTTCACACATACGTGGCGCGACCTCACACAGCCCGTCAACGCCTGGTACGTCCGAGCGACATGGCTTTGGTTGTTCGTCATGTTCGTCGGGACGCTGATCTTCGCGCGCGAACGGCGCGCGTTGAGACGTCGCGGCGTCGACGTTGCCGCGCTCTTTCGCAGGCTCCCGCCGGAATAGGTCCCGCATCCTCGTGCCGCCGCCGGTGGAACGCCACCACATTGCGCGTGACCTCGAGATCTCGCGTATTGTCACAGGCCTGTGGCAGGTCGCCGACATGGAGCGGCAAACCGGCCCGGTGGACCTCGAGGCCTGCGCCGCCGCCATGCAGGCCTACCACGAAGCCGGCCTAACGACATTCGACATGGCCGACCATTACGGCTCGGCCGAAGACATCGCGGGCCGTTGGCGTCAGCTCGAGTTGCGGCGCTCCAACGACGCGCAACTCCTCACGAAATGGGTCCCCGCCCCGTTTCGTGACAGCGCTCCGGTTTCGGGCGATGACGTGCGCGCCGCGGTCCAGCGGTCGCTCGATCGCTTGCACAGCGACCGCATCGACCTGCTACAGTACCACGCCTGGCGCTTCGATGACCCGCGCTGGCTCGAGCACCTCTGGGCGCTGCAGGAGCTCAAGCGCGAAGGACGCATTCGCCACATCGGCCTAACGAATTTCGATACTGCCCATCTGCGCATCGCCGTTACGAGCGGCATCGAGATCGTGTCGAACCAGGTCTGTTTTTCCGTAATTGACCACCGGGCGCGGGGACGGATGAGCGAGTTCTGCGCGTCGCACAACATCTCGCTGCTCGCCTACGGCACCTTGGCCGGCGGATTCCTGTCGCAGCGCTGGCTGGATGAACCCGAGCCCGACTGGGACGCGCTCCCAACGTGGTCGGCCATGAAATACGGCCGCTTCATTCGCGCCGCTGGAGGGTGGCGGGCTTTTCAGGGGATGCTCCGCGCGCTGCATGTTGTCGCCGCGCGGCACGACGCTTCCATACCTAACGTCGCCTGTCGTTATGTGCTCGATCAGACTGCCGTGGCCGGAATCATCGTGGGCGCACGCCTCGGCGAGAGCGAACACGTCAGCGATAATCTGCGCGTCTTCCGGCTCAGGCTCGATGCCAGCGATCGCGCTACGATCGATGAAGCGGTCAGCGCGCTTACCGCCATTCCGGGAGACTGCGGGGATGAGTACCGGAGGCCGCCTTACCTCACTGCATCGGGAGACTTGAGCCACCACGTGACCGAGTTTGCTGCGCCGTTCGATGTACTGACCGGCGCCGATGGGCGCCTAGTCGCCGTAAGCGGGACTCCATGGGAGACTCTCGCTGGATTCGGCCGCGCGGTTCGCGTCGGCAATCGCATCGTCGTTTCGGGCACGACAGCCGCTCATCGCGGAACCGCGATTTCGCCGGCTGATCCCGTCGCGCAAACTCATTTCGTTATCGACAAGATCGCCGGTGCACTCCGGTCGCTCGGTGCGCGGCTGGACGATGTCGTCCGCACTCGGCTCTTTGTTCGCGACCCGACTCACTGGGAAGCAGTCGCGCGCGTGCACGGTGAGCGGTTTGCGGACATCATGCCGGCGAACACACTCGTTCAAGCCGGACTCGTGGGCGACGAGTTTCTTGTTGAAATGGAAGCGGAGGCGATCGTAGGCAACTGAGCACAGAAATCGCTTGCGCGAGCGAGCATCGGTGCGCAGCGTAGTAAAGGGTCCCCGCGAACTGCTCTGGCCGATCGAACTCGACCATGACTATTACGCGTCGTGAGTTCTTCAATCGATCCGGCTTGGCAGGGAGCGGCTCGGCGCTGAGCGCGCTGGCCGCCTTCGGCGCCGATCAGGATACTGTGCGCGCGGCGACTGTGCCGCAGGCCTGGAAGATTCGCGAGACGAAAGTCGTTCCGTCTGTCTGTCCGTATTGCGCGGTCGGCTGTGGGCTGCTTCTGCACGTGCGCGACGGCGAGCTCGTGAATGTCGAAGGCAATCCTGACTCGCCGATCAACCGCGGCAACCTCTGCCCCAAGGGCGCGGCGAGCTTCCAACTCACAGTAAATCCCGAGCGACAAAAAAAGGCGCTATACCGCGGCCCCGGCGCGACGACCTGGGAGGCTATAGACCTCGAGCGAGCGATGGAGCTAATCGCGCAGCGAGTCAAGGCAACGCGCGACGCGACATTCCGCCGGACAATGACGATCGGCGACCGCGAAGTTCTCGTAAACCACACGCTCGGCATCGCCTCGTTAGGCGGCGCCACGATGGACAACGAGTGGAATTACGTCCAGGCCAAACTCTGGCGCGGACTTGGCGGAGTCTTCATCGAGAACCAGGCGCGGATATGACACTCGTCCACGGTCCCCGGTCTGGGGGTCACGTTTGGACGAGGCGGTGCGACGACGTTTCAGCAAGATCTGCAGAACTCGGACTGCATCGTAATCATGGGCTCGAACTTCGCTGAATGTCACCCGGTCGGTTTTCGCTGGGTGATGAAGGCGAAGGATCGCGGCGCCAAGATCATACACATCGATCCGCGCTTCACGCGCACGAGCGCGATGGCGGATCTCCACGTCGCGATCCGCTCCGGCTCCGACATCGCGTTCTTGGGTGGGCTGGTCAACTACATCATCGAGAACGACGCGTGGTTCAAGGAGTATGTCGTCGCCTACACGAACGCCGCGACGATCATCAGTGAGGACTTCAAGGATACCGAAGACTTGGCGGGTGTGTTTTCCGGACTCAATACGGAAACGCGAAAGTACGAGACGGCGAGTTGGGCGTATGCGGGGACCTCCCGCAGCGGCGAGCAGCGCGTCCCGGCCAAAGGCGCGAACGAGCCACATGGCAAGGAAGGACAACCGGGCGTCGACCTTCGCCTAACGCCGCCGCGTACGGATCCGACGCTGCAGCACCCGCGCTGCGTTTTCCAGATCCTGAAGCGTCACTACGCGCGCTACACACCGGAGATGGTCTCACAGATCTGCGGCTGTACGCGCGATCACTTCCTCGCCGTCGCACGAGCCCTCGTCGAGAATTCCGGTCGCGAGCGGACATCGGCGTTCGCCTACGCCGTGGGTTGGACGCAGCATACGGTTGGCGTTCAATACATCCGCACGGCCGGCATCGTACAAGCGTTGTTAGGCAACATCGGACGGCCCGGCGGCGGTATCATGGCGCTGCGCGGTCATGCGACGATTCAAGGGTCGACCGACATCGCGACGCTTTACAACCTGCTCCCGGGATACTTACCGGCGCCGAGTGGTCAGTTGCGCGAGCATGACACGCTGGATGGGTATCTCGCGCGCGAGATGCCGACAACAGGATGGTGGGCCAACGGTCGCAAGTACACGGTGTCATTCCTTAAAGCATGGTACGGCGATGCCGCGACGCCGGACAATGAATGGGGCTATCAGCTATTGCCCAAGAGCGTCGGCGATCACTCGCACATGCCCATGTTCACGGCGATGCACGAGGGTGTGATCAAGGGATTCATGGCGTTAGGCCAGAATCCAGCCGTGGGCGGGCAGAACGCCGTGTATCAGCGAGCCGGGCTCGCCAAGCTCGATTGGCTCGTGGTGCGCGACATCTTCTTGACGGAGACGGCTGAGTTTTGGCACGCGCCGGATGTGAGCACGCCTAACGAGATCAAGACGGAGGTCTTCTTTTTGCCGGCTGCGACGGTGCCGGAGATGGACGGATCGTTTACAAACACGCAGCGGCTGGTGCAGTGGCACGAGCGCGGAGTGATGCCGCAGGAGGATTGTCGCAGCGACATCTGGTTCACGCATCAGTTGGCGAAGCGATTGAAAGCGTTGTACGGGGCTCCAGTCGCGGGGGGGCCCCCCCGCCGGGGAGATAATGCCGATTCCACCGCGGCACCTAACCAATCCGTTGCGCCCCCCACCGATCCATTCTTCTCCCTCAGCTGGACCTTCGACGAGGACGAGCACGGCGAAGCCCGCGCCGTTTCGATCCTCAAAGAGATCAACGGATACACAGTCGCCGATAGCGTCCCGGTGAAATCCTTCGCCGATCTCAAAGACGACGGCTCGACGGCCTCCGGCGCCTGGATCTACACCGGCGTGTATCCCCAGGAGGGCGTCAACAAAGCCGCCGCCCGAGTCGGCGACGACTGGGTCTCGCAAGGCTGGGGCTTCGCCTGGCCGGCCAATCGCCACATCCTCTATAACCGCGCCAGCGCTGATCCCGCCGGCCACCCCTGGTCCGAGCGCAAGAAATACGTCTGGTGGGATGAAGCCCAACGCAAATGGGTCGGCTACGACGTCCCCGATTTCCCGGTGACGAAGCCGCCTAACGCGCGTGGCGTGTGGTCCAAGGGCGGCGTCGACGCGCACGATGGCGACGCCGCGTTCATCATGAAGCCGGACGGCAAAGCGTGGCTCTTCGCGCCGAGTGGCCTCACGGACGGCCCGCTCCCGACGCATTACGAGCCGTGGGAAGGTCCGATCGATAATCCGCTGTATCCCCAGCGCAAAAACCCGGTCGCGAAGACGTTCAACGTCGTCGGCAACAAATACATCGATCCCGGCAACCCCGACTTCCCGATCGTGATCTCGACGTACCGCCTAACGGAGCATCACCTAACGGGAGTGATGAGCCGCTGGGTGCCGTGGCTCGCCGAGCTGCAGCCCGAGCTCTTCGTCGAAATCTCGCCTGAACTTGCGAGGGAGCGAGGCATACAGAACGCAGCGTGGGTGACGGTCTCCACACCCCGCGGTGCAATAGAATGTAAAGCGCTCGTGACAAAGCGAATGCGTCCATTCGATATCCAGGGGCGTGTCGTCCACCAGGTCGGCATGCCGTGGCACTGGGGCTACCGCGGGATCGTGACTGGTGAAGTCGTGAACACGCTGTCCGCCCTGGTCGGAGACCCCAACGTCTCGATCCACGAGGCCAAGGCCTTCATGTGCCAGGTGGATTCCGGACGCCGTTCGATCGCCGTTAGGCAGCGTCTGACGGATGCTCCCACTCCGCTGCCGCACGTTGGGCGTCGTGAGCGCCAGGCCGCCGAAGCGCAGATAGATGCGGGAATTGACTTAGCAATGCGCGCGGAATCGATAGAGCAGATCATGTATGCCCCGCTGGATCAACCGGATGGGGTGTATCATGCCTAACTACAGGTCAGAGGTCAGAGGTCAAAGGTCAGAGCGAACCTTCTCTGGCCTGTTTGCTCTGACCTCTGACCTCAGACCTCTGACCTATGGCTAAGGGGTTTTACACGGACACAACCGTTTGTATCGGTTGTAAGGCGTGCCAAGTCGCCTGCCATCAATGGAACAACATCCCCGCTGAGGGTGGCGGGAAGCGAGACCTAACGGGTGATTCGTACGACAACACGGGTCGTCTGTCCGCTCTCAACTGGCGCCACGTCAAATTCATCGAGCAGTTCTCCGACGATCGCCAGCAGGATGGTTTCCTCAAAGGCTCCCGCTGGTTGATGATGTCGGACGTCTGCAAGCACTGCGTGCAGGCGCCATGTCTCGAAGTCTGCCCAACCGGCGCGATCATTCGCACGGAGTTCGACTCAGTCTTCATCCAGCAGGACGTCTGCAATGGTTGCCGCGCGTGCGTCAGCGCGTGCCCCTTCGGCGTCGTCGACACAGGGCCCGATGGAAAGGCGCACAAGTGCACGCTGTGCTACGACCGACTGCAGCACGGACAAGAGCCCGCCTGCGCGCAGGCCTGTCCCACCGATTCGATTCGCTTCGGCGACGTCGCTGAGCTCATGACGTACGCCGATCAGCGCGTTGCCAACCTCCGCGCACAAGGCATCGACGCCTACGTCTACGGTAAAGAAGACATACTCGGCGGACTCAATTCATTCTATGTGCTCGTGGACAAGCCTAACGTCTACGGCCTTCCCGAGAATCCCCAGATGGCCTCGGCGAACGTTGCAGAAGGCTTTGCGGTCACCACGGTAGCCGCGGCAGCAGTGGCAGTCACCGGTATCGCCGCCTTGCGCAAGCATCGCATGGACGAAATCGCGGCCGCCGAGTCGGCAGCGCCAGCTCCGCCAGCGAACGAGTCCTCGGATGCCTAACGCGCCGCATTGGGGCTGGTTCATCATCCTGTATTTCTTCATCGGCGGGCTCGCCTCTGGCCTGTACTTCATCGGCACGCTCGCGCGCCTGAACGGCGACCCGCGCGACGGTCCGGTCACCCGCTTTTGCCATCTGGCCACATTCCCGCTCGTCCTCGCGTGCGGCTTTCTCTTGACAATCGATCTCGGCAAGCCGCTGCGCTTTTGGCACATGCTGGTTCAATCCGAGCGCATCCCGCTCCCGATGCTCAAATACTGGGCACCGATGTCGCTCGGCTCCTGGGTGCTCGCCATTGTCGCGATCTTCAGCGGCGTGGCCTTCTTCGGCGCGCTCGTCGACAGCGGTCGCCTAACGAGTGAGCGTGCCATGCGTCTTGTCGCCTGGGGCCGCGCACGACCGCACACGATCAAACTCGCCTGGTCGCTGCTCGGGATGTTCTTCGCGCTCTTCTTCGGCGGCTACACCGGCGTTCTTCTCGTCGGAACCAACGTTCCGCTGTGGCACAATGCGCAGCTGTTAGGGGCTGTCTTCCTTTTGTCCGCCGCATC
>DASYRX010000177.1:0-4013 GCA_036003845.1 Gemmatimonadaceae bacterium
TGGGGAAGACGTTCAAGGGGATGACCGACGAGATGCTGGAGTGGCAGACGAAGGAGCTGCTTGCGCGCGAGACGCATCGCGATGGGCACGTGGTGTACGTGCGCCCCGAGCTGGTCGTCGAGATTGCGTTCAACGATGTGCAGCGCAGTCCGCACTACCCCGGTGGAATGGCGCTGCGCTTTGCGCGCGTGAAGGGGTACCGTCCCGACAAGAAGGCGTCTGACGCGGACAGCGTCGACGCGGTGCGTGCGTTCCTTCCCTTGAATTCCTAGGGGAAACGCGACACCAAAGCCTGACAAAGAGTGCTTGCATAGACGGCGAGAAAAGCGCATAACTCTGTGGGCAAAATTGTATGCAATTCGCGAGTCCCCCACCCGCGCTCCCGCCCGGCCCTCACTGTTGGTTCGCAACCTCACTCATCGGAGGAGGTATGACGAAAGCCCGGTTGTTCAGTAGTCGGCGTACGATCAGCACCTTTCTTTTCCTAACGAGCCTCGGCGCTGCATCACTCGTTCGCGCGCAAGCGGGAACGGTCTCCGGGACCGTAATCGACGCCAAAAGCGGCCTTCCGCTCCCGGACGTCACTGTCGCTGTTGTGGGGACGCAGCTCGGGGCCAGATCCGGCACGCGCGGCGAGTTCCGGCTCACGACTGTGCCCGGAGCGACGGCGCGGCTGCGCGCGACGCGCATTGGCTATCAGCAATCGCAGCTCGACGCGCGCGTCGGTGGCCCCGCTGTACGCATCGAGATGATAGAGCTGGCGGTCAAGCTCGACGCCGTCGTCGTGACCGGCACTGCCGGTGAGGTTCAGAAGCGCACGTTAGGCAACGCCGTCGGTCGCGTTGAGGTGACAAACTCGGTGGCGCTCGTCGGACGTCCCACAAAGCTTCAAGATGTGCTCTCCTCGAGCGTGCCGGGTGTGCGCATCATGCGCGCGAGCGGCGGCGTGGGAACCGGCGGCACGACACGCATCCGCGGTTCTGGAAGCCTCAGTCTGTCGAACGAACCGCTCATTTATATCGACGGCGTGCGCTCGAACAATCAGGCGGCGGTGCGCAGCTTCGGCTTCAACGGCCAGGAAAGCCCGAGCCGACTGAACGACCTCAATCCTGAAGACATCGAGTCAATCGAGGTCTTGAAAGGTCCCTCGGCCGCCACGATCTACGGGACAGAGGCGTCGAACGGCGTCATTCAGATCATTACAAAGCGCGGGCGCTCCGGCCGCCCCACAATTGAAGCGCATGCAGATGCCGGAGTTGCTTTTCTCTACGATCCGGTGAACCGCTATCCGGCGAACTTCTACTTGCGCCGAGGCGGTGACTATCGAAATCCGGCCGACATCAAGGAGTTCAACGTTCAGAAGTTCCTGGCGCAGCGAGGCTTCCCCGAAATCTTCAGCACTGGCACGCCATGGGGAGGAGGCGGCAGCGTAAGCGGTGGAACCGATCAGCTGCGTTACTTCTTCGGCGGCGACTACAAGCGCGAAGAAGGGGCGGTCGACTATAACTGGCAAAATAAGTTTTCCAGTCGCGCGAACGTCAGCTACGCTTCCAACGACGCGAAGTTCACGGCCGACCTGAGTCTGGGCGCCATCCGTGCGCGCACGCGTGGCGCGTCGGGCACGCAGCCGATTACGACCTCGATCTTATGGGCTTGCAATTTCCCCTGGTGCGAGCCGACCGGGCCAGACACCACTAAAACCGGATGGAATGGTCCTGGGCACGGTTTCCAGTTCTATCGACCTGAGGACTATTACAGCGTCGAAGGATTCGACATCGTCGATCGCGCGACGTTCAGTCTTCAACTGAATCACCGTCCATTCACCTGGTTGCGACATCGCCTAACGGTTGGCCCGGACATCACCAATAACAAGTCATCGCAGCTCGTCTTTCGCGATCCGACAGGTTACAACCCGTTCTTCGCGGCTAGCCTCGGCCAAAAGCAGGCGATGGCGTTGCGGAGCACTTTCTTTACCGCAGACTATGGCGCCAATGCTGACTGGAACGTCACGCCGGGCTTCGTCGCGACGACGTCAGCGGGTGCGCAGTATTACTACAAACAGTTCGACCAGCAGGTCTCAACAGGAAATGAATTCCCGGTTCCGGGGCCAGGTGACGTCGGCAGCGGTGCACGGCGCGACGCATCGGAGTCGTTCCAGGAGAACAAGACGTTTGGCGTCTACGGGCAGGAGCAACTCGCCTGGAAGAACCGCCTTTTCGTTACTGCCGCCATTCGAGCCGATGGCAACAGCGCCTTCGGCGCGAATTTCGACGCGGCCTACTATCCGAAGTTTAGCGCGTCGTGGGTGATCTCTGAGGAGCCGTTCCTCGCCAACTCCAAGATTCTGTCGCAGCTCAAACTGCGCGGCGCCTGGGGTCGCGCAGGTTTGCAGCCCGACGTCTTCTCCGCCATCCAGACCTATGGTGCTGCGGTCGGGTCTCAGGGACTTGGCGGCGTAACGCCACGCAACTTCGGCAACGCCGACCTCAAACCGGAGATTGGTGAGGAATCGGAGTTTGGGTTTGACGCAGGCTTGTTCGATCAGCGGCTGGGCATTGAGTTCACGTTCTATAACAAGGACATCAACGACGCCATCATATCGGCGCCGCTAAGACCGTCACGTGGCTTCCCAGGTGTCCAGTTCCTCAACATCGGGAAGACGCGTAACCGTGGCATTGAGTTGGCGCTGGATGGATCGGTACTGAGCACCCCCAGGTGGGGACTGGACCTTCGCGGAACCATCGCCACGAATGACAGCAAAATCGTCAGTCTCGGCGGTGTTCCTTCAACGTTTGTTGGATCCAGCTACATCCAGCAGTTCAATGTCGAGAAGTTCGCGCCATCCGCGTTCTTCTATAAGAAGGTCGTGAGCGCGACGCTCGTCCCCGACACAACACGGTCCGGTGGAACGGTCTTATTCATCCTGCCGCGTGCCACGAACGTGATGTGCGAAGGCGGCACGGATCTCGGTCGCGGCGACGGCAGCGTCGTGCCGTGCGCTACGGCGCCTCGATTATACGCGGGCCGTCCGACGCCGTCGTACAACGGATCGCTCAGTGGCACGCTTCGGTTCGGCTCACGCACGCGCCTGTTGGCGCTCGTAGATTATGTCGGTGGTCATCATGCGATCGTGGGCGACGTTGGGGCACAGCACACGTTCTTCCGCAACTCGCGCTCGTCGATTGCCGGCGATGATCCGGTCGTTCAGGGGTACCGCAACGATCCAAACGGCCCCGGCGTTGCCGGTCTGTTCGACGCCGGGTTCGCGCGGCTGCGAACGGTGTCGCTCACGTATGATCTGCCTAACAGCATAACGAGGACGATGAGTGCTACGCGCGGATCGGTCACGTTTGCGGGAGAGAATCTGCTCTTCCTATGGCGCGCACAGGAAGCAGCCTACGGCGCTAAGTGGGTCGATCCTGAGTTGCTGCCTAACCGGGCAACGGATGTAACAGGTAACTTCGGCTATACGCAGGAATCGTGGCCGCAGCTCATGCGCTTCCGCACAACGGTGCGGTTCACCTTCTAACCCGACGAAACGGAGACTCCAATGACCATTGCCATGAATGGCTCGGCGCGTCGGGTTGTTGCGGTGCTGACGGCGTTCTCCTTTGCCGCCTGCAATACCGACAAGCTTCTCGAGGTCGAATTCCCCGGCCAGATTCCGACGGAACAGATCGTCGATCCCGCACTCGCCGCTGTGCTCGTCCGCAGCGTGATCGGCGACTTCGAGTGCGCCTACAGTAACTATATGTCGGGATCGTCGGTGCACTCGGATGAGTACGAGACGTCCAATTCCAACGTGCCTCTGGCCAACTGGGGCGAGCGCACGATCACGGCCGACGAGAACGATTACTCGATAGGCACGTGCGAAGGAAACTTCGGATCGAACCTAACGCTGCACACCGCGCGCTTCCAATCCGAAGAGACGAGCAAGAAGCTCGCCGCATGGACGGATCAGCAAGTGACAGGACGCGCTTCACTTCAGGCACAGGCCAAGATCTATGGCGCGT
>DASYRX010000178.1:0-3117 GCA_036003845.1 Gemmatimonadaceae bacterium
GACCTCGAATCGGCTCAGCGTGTCCTTCGCGTCGGGACTCGCGTCGACGAAGAATCCAGGATCGCGAACCGCGTGAGGCAGAAACGGCATGATCGGCACCAGCGCGAGCGCTGGCGGCAAACCGCTCCACCAGAACGCGAACCACGACGTGCTGCCCGCAATCAGTAAGTACGGCCAGAAGCTCCTCGCGCGCGCTCGCCGCAGCGCCATGGCCAGGCCGAGGGCTACGGCGAGCACCGCGCCGGCCTTGGTGAAGTGATGAACCTCTGTGGGATGGAACACCGCGATCGCCACGCCTCCGAGTGCGTCGGACGCGATAGCGAGTAGGACTACGAACGGGATGACCGGATGCCGGCCGCAGATGATTCGCGCGACGAAATAGCTGAACGCAAGGTCGGTCGCGAACGTCACGGGCCAGGCGACGGTCAGCGCCGGCTCATCGAGCACCTCGACCGCCTGCACGTGGATCAGTGCCGAGAGGGTCGTGGCGGCAATTGCCGCGATGACCGGGAGCAGCGCACGCCGCCATGGATGGAGCACGCCGCCGGGCGCTGTCGCTTCGACTACTTCCTTGGTCATCAGCGCAAAGAAGAACGCCATGGCGACGTCGTTCACCGCGAAGGCGATCGCGTAGCTGAAGCGGTAGTAGCTCTCCGGAAGAAGGTTCGCCCAGACGAGCGCGATCGCTGCGCCCGCGGGCAAGAGCAGCAAGTGCTCCAGCGCAAATTCCCACAGCCGTGGAATCCTCGCGCGCAGGTTGCCGACTCGGCGCGGCACGTTAACTCGCCGACCTTTGCTGCCGGTGGATCACGCCCGAATCGACGACCTGACCCGTGCGCGATATGGACTGGAAGAACATGTCCAGGCCAGCAACCTCCACCAGCATGAAGCTCTGGTCCTGATCGAACGACGCCGCCGTCTGGTCCGATGCCTCCATATTGCCTCTGCGCAGCTGGCCTGCGGCACCCGACACGAAGTAGTAAATGCCTTTCTGCGGTTTGAGCCGTTCGTACACGTGATCGTGGCCCGAAAAAACCACGTTCACGCCGTTCTTGAGAAAGATCGGCTCCAACAGGAGACGCAGGTCGATCGAGGATCCGTGCCGGCTCGCGTTCGAGTACAGCGGATGGTGAAAGTAGCAGACCTTCCAGTCCTCGCGCGAGTCTCTCAGCGTCGCATCGAGCCAATCGAGCTGTTTGCGATCCATGAGTGTGCTGTCGAGCGCGACGAACCGAACGTTTTTCCGGACGTATGTGTAGTAGCGCTGGCCGTTCATGTTGTAAGGGGGGTATGACACGTTCTCCGGCCGATCGTGGTTGCCGAGCGACGCCTGGAATTTCACGTTGGCAGCGAGCAGCGCCGCGTACGGCTGCTCGAACTTCCTGACGAAGTCGCTGGGTTTCTGCCCGCCGTACATGTTGTCGCCCAACATGATCACGAGGTCGAATGGAAACCTCGAGTGCACGCCCGTCATCCGCTGCGCGACCTCGTACTGAGGCCGGTCGCCGGTGCCGTTGTCGCCAATTGCCGCAAACTTCACAGAATCCGGCCGATTGGGCAGCGCCACCGTCTCCGCGAGAAGTCCTGCGCACGCGGCCGCGGTGAGGACGAGAATCAAACAGCGTCGCGCCGTCCGCATCACGTACGCTCGGGAAGACCGCGAAGAGTCGCCCTCGCCGCGTGTGGTCGTGCGGGATGCTGTCGTTTTTATGCTCAGACGATCCGGGCTGACGCTGCTCACTTGCCTGGTCGCTGCAATCGTACACTCCCGACAGGTTCGAGCGCGCGATGATTTCTCAAGACCATGAAGCTGCTGGTTGAACCCGAGGGCGGCATCGCGCCGATTCTGAACGCGATCAAGCATGCCAGAAAGACGATCGAGATTCTGATTGTTCGTCTGGATTGTCGCTCGGTGACACGCAGTCTCGAGACCGCGGTCGCCCGTGGCGTCGTCGTCCGCGTCATCATTGCGAGCAAACACCGCGGAGGCACGCGCGACCTGCGCAAACTCGAGCTACGCCTACTGGATGCCGGAGCCGTCGTATCGCGAACGGCCCACGATCTCCAGCGCTATCACGCGAAAATGATGATTGTCGATCGGCGATTACTCCACGTGTACGGCTTCAATTACACGCGGCTCGATTACAAGAGCCGCAGCTTCGGCATTCTCACCACCAACCGCACTCTGGTGAGGGAGGCGCTGAAGCTGTTTGTTGCCGACGGGACGCGACGCGCCTACAGGTCGGGGAGCAGGGACTTCGTGGTCAGCCCGGAGAACTCGCGAGAACGGTTGTCGGCCTTCATCCGCGGCGCTCGCCGTGAGCTCCTCATTTACGATCCGCGATTGAGCGACGAGGCGATCCATCAGCTGCTCACGGAACGTGCGAGCGCTGGTATCGACGTACGAATCATCGGCAAGACCCCGCGCCTCGAGTCCACGCTCAAGGTCGAGAAATACCCGGGACGCCGCCTTCACGTCCGAGCGATCGTTCGAGATGGACGTCAAGCATTTGTCGGCAGTCAGAGCCTCGGAAGAGTGGAGCTCGACGATCGCCGCGAACTCGGCGTCATCGTGAGCGACGCCAGAGTCGTCCGGGAGCTCCGGTCGATCTTCGAACACGATTGGCGCAGGACACAGGGCGTCCCGGAGGACGTCGCGGACATTCCGGACCCAAAATGGAAGCGACGATTGCCCGCGTAGAGTTGTTGCTGGGCCGACTCAGGTAACGGCGTTCCCGCCGCGTGAAGCGGCCGTTGGCGCGACGGAAACAGGAAGGTGATGCCAAGAAGCGAGGTCGTCTTTGAACGTGCGGCCACCCCGATTATCGCCGCCGGCCAATCGTCAGGAACAGGCCGCCTTCGCCGCCGAGCGTCCACATCCACCCAAGCTGAGCGATCCAGCGCTCGACGGTCCAGTCATCCACGTCGCGTGCGAAGAGGTCTCCGGATTCGTCTTCGAGCACCGTGCTTGGGAACGTCCTGAGATATTCGACGTTGGTCTCTGACAACCACCGCTTGATCTCCGCGACCGTGTGGCAGTGTTCTTCGGGATGCTGATACTGATCGCGGAGCCACGCATCGCGCCGCGCCGGTTCGTGACGCCGATCGCGCAGCACC
>DASYRX010000179.1:0-9522 GCA_036003845.1 Gemmatimonadaceae bacterium
GTCGTCGTCGTTGGAAGTCAGGACGGCGTGTTGCACGCGATCGATATCACTTCAGGCAAAGCGAAATGGCGCTTCGCGACTGAAGGGACGAAGCTCGAATCGAAGAACTTCGGGTTCGATCGCACGACTATTCAGTCGTCGCCCGCGGTTGCGAACGGCGTCGTCTACTTCGGCGCGCGTGATGGATGGTGGTACGCTGTCGACATCGCGACTGGAAAAGAACGCTGGCGCGTGGACCACAAAGTCTCGTGGATCAACACGTCGCCAGCTGTCAGCGACGGTCTCGTCTACGTCGGAAGCTCCGACGCGCACTTCGTGCAGGCCGTTGACGCGGCGAGCGGCGACGAGCGCTGGCGCACTCCCACGACTGGCATCGTGTGGGCGTCGCCGGCCGTAGACGACGCGCGCGTGTACATCGGTGAAGGCGACGGGACGATGTACGCGCTGGACAAGAAGACAGGGAAAGAAGCGTGGCGCTACCGCGCCGGCGCGCGGATTCTCTCGTCAGCGATCGTGCACGACGGCCGGCTGATCTTCGGAAGCGACGATGGCAGCGTCTACGCAATCAACGCCGCCGCGTCGCCTAACGCGGCGTTGAAACGAGCTGTCTTCTTCGACACGGCGTTGACGCGTGCGCCGCTGTCGACCGCCAATGACCGTCTTCGCGCGTATCTCGTGAGCCGCGGTTACGAGTTGCTCGACGCCAATGCGCTGGCCTCGTTCATGGCGCAGCGAGCGAGCGACCGCACGCCAAGCGTCGTCGTGTTCGCGATAGATCACATCCCCGCGACGGTCGCGCCAGTCGCGGCTGACACAGTGCTTTTCCGCCGATATCTCAATGCCGGGGGGAGTGCCGTCATGTTTGGGCCGCCGCCGCTCATCGCGCCGCTCAGCATGCAGAACTTGCTCGGCCTTGTGCGTGACGCGGCTCCGAAGCTGATCGGCGTACGCTACACCCGCGGCAACTTCGATCCGCTCGGCGTCAAGCCGACGGCGTTAGGCAGGCAACTCGGGTTGCCGGAGTGGTACATCGACGCCTGGGGCGCGGTGCCGGAGGATGTGACAACTGTGTTGGCGTACGACGAGCAGGGGAATGCTGCCTCGTGGATCAAGACCTTCGGCGGTCCGCCTGGCACCGGGTTCATCCGATTCTTTGCTGGCGACGGCGCCGCGGGGCGTCCAGTCAATTGGGTGAATGTGCAAGCCATTGCCGAGCGGCGGCCCTTGCCCTAACGCGAGGTTACCCGGGCGCGACGGCAAGCTGGAAGCGGACAGGATCGACACAGCGAGGGTGGTCGCAACGATCGCGGCAACTCTGATCATGAACATTGGAAGTCTGGTGCGAAGTTGATGAAGGGACTCGTTAGGGGCTCACCACGACAAGTACGGTGAGGCCACCGGCGCCCTGCTCTTCGACATTGTTGTTGAGCGTGTGGTGCGGGATGTGGCAGTGCAGAATCCATTTGCCAGGCTCGCGTGCTATCCAGATCACGTCGTAGCGCTGCCCAGGCCCGACGTTAATGACATCTGCGTCGAAGCGAGCTGCGGGAGCCAGCTGCACGCCATCGCGCGCGATGACAGTGAACGGACCACCGTGCATGTGCATCGGGTGAATGAAGTTGTTGTTCGTTCCGATGAATCGAAACTTCATCGTCTGCCCAAGGCGCATCCTGAGCGTATCGGTCGCTGGATAGGCTTTGCCGTTGATCGTGAAGTAGTTAGGCAGTCCGCCTTCCATCAACATGGCCGGATACGTTAGGCCGTCGCGATAGAGCCACTCCTGCAACTGGACCACGTATTCATGATCGGCGACAGGCTCCGAGGCGCGGTCCTTTGGGTGAATGATGAGCGCCCCGTAGAGCCCGAGCGTTTGCTGGCGATCGGGACGCGTGTGCGAGTGGTAGAAGTAGGTTCCTGACTGCTGCGCGACGTACTCGTACACGTAGCGGCCGCCTGGGGGCACCGGCGCCTGTGTTATTCCGCCCGCTCCATCCATCGCGTTAGGCACGACCAGGCCGTGCCAGTGCATTGTCGCCGGCTCGGGCAGGTGATTGGTGAAGTTGATGCGCACGCGATCACCCTCGCTGAATTCGAGACGTGGCGCGGGAACCTGACGGTTGATCGCGTAGGCCGTGGTCTGGACCCGAGGAAGGATACTCCACCTGATGATCGACGCGTCGAGATCGAAGACCTTGATGCCATTGTCGATGCGCGGCTCGAGAACGTTGTCGCCGCGTGCTGACGGCTCGGCCGTGAACGTTGCCCGGCGCGGATCGGCCGCTGCCATGTCGCGCATGGCATCCGCCGGAGTGCTCGGCGTCATGATCATTCCTGGTGGCATAATGGTGCCGCGCACTTCTTCTGCGCTCACGCGCATGTTCACATAAGCGGCAGGCACGAACATTCCTGCGAGCAGTGTTAGGGTTGTGAAGCCAGTCAGCGCCACGAGTTGCGGTCTCGTCACCTGTCGCGCCGGATTTGTGTGAGCATCGGAATGCGGCTTCTTCGCGCCGCCGGAGTGGCCGTGGCCGGCGTGACCGGCGTGCTCGTCATGGGCATGATGTGCATGGGACTTCTCTTGTCGGACGGTCATCAGGCCGTGCTTCATCCCTTTGGCAACGAGCCACACGTTGACCGGGTAAGCCACGAAGAAGCCGACAACGACGCCTAACGACATCACGAACCAGAAGAGCGGTTCCGATGGCCACATCGCTCGCATATCGCGTCCCATCATCAAGAAGATCATGACGGGTGCCATGCCTGCCATCATCAGGTTCATGGACAAGAGCTCCGGAACGAACGTGCGCCGGACATTCTCGCCGTAGCTGCCGCCCATGATCCCACGCATGAAGAGCGCTTGGAAAACGAGGAGCCCGAAAAGAAAGCCGACCACATATTCGACGATCACGTCGACCCACATAGGAAATCCGAGCATCGCCGTGACCACGGCCGCAACGATGATTCCGGTCGCATCGCCCGCGATGCAGTGTACCGTCGACCCAACGCCTTGCTTCCATAGCGGGCTAACGAACTCCTCGTGCGATCCCGGCGCCGGCTCCTTGTCCGCCATCACGTACAGCAGGAGTCCTATCGGACCCATGTACAACGTGACGAGGACGAATCCCCACTTCATCACGGCTGCTTCGGGGTTGTTGCGCCACTGATCGAAGGCGACGTACGCAGCAGAGAGAAGCGCGATCACGAGCCACGCATACACAACGAAGTCGATCGGCTGCAGGATCACGGCGACGCTCCGGCGTGGTGCTCCATTTTCATCCCGGGCATCGCGTGCATAGCACGATTGTGCACCGGTCGCAACCGCAGGAAGACAACGAGACCCGTGGGCGTACGCGAGCCATAGTACGGCTCGAGCGCTTGCGGCAGGACATTCAGCGTGCCGCGTATTCCCAGGCCGAGCGTCGTCGGCCCCGGACGCGCCAACTCGCGGATATAGCCTAACGAGAACGCGGACACTTTGAAGAGGCGATCGGAGGCAACGCCGCCGGGTCCGCTCAGTAGCACGAGCTCGCCGGCGCTCTTCTCCGTGCGATCCGCGCGCGCGAAAAGCGTATTTTGGCGATCGAGGATCGCTTCGGTTTCGACCAGCAGAGCATGCGTTACGCGTTGTCTTCCGTCGGCATTTGCCCCCCACACGACTGACGTCGCCCACTGCCCGTCCGCACCCAGTCGCCGGCCGTGGAGAATCGAAGCGGTCGTACGATGCAGCGACTCGTCAGGCTCGAGCGACTCAGGACTCTTCAGGAATCCGTAGCCGAGTGCGAAACTCCACTGAGAATCGGGATTCACGGTCAAGCGACCCGAGTACGAGTCCAGTTTGAGGCGGTCGAAGTCCCAGCGCTCTTCGTTAGGCTCGCGGCCGTTGAAGATCGATCCTTCCACTTTCCAGCGCGACGTGAATAGACCCAGTGTAAGGACACCGAAGCTGATGTGCGTCGCGTCCTGCCAATGATGTCCCAGCGGAGCGACGGGATCATCCATCGCCGACGGCCGGTGCATGAACGCTACCGGCCCCAACGCTGGCTCACCTGATGGTGCGGCGTAGAGTGACAGCGCAAGCTTCGAGGAGATCGGCCTCTCGTAGATGGCACCGAGCTCCATCCAGAAATCATGCGGATGTTGCCGGTCGTGTAGCGGTTGCCCGTCGAACGTTTCGCCGGTTTGGGCGAGAAGCGGGTAACCGCGCTTCGTGACCGTGAAGGGGTCCAAGCTCAGCATCGTGCGAGCTTGGAAGTGACCACCGCCGAGCTCACGGCTCACCATCAACATCCCCCAGTTGAGCGATCCCCACTGATCGTCGCCGCGCGGGCCGCTTTGGTGATCGTACTGTCCGAACACAAAACCGTGCAGCATGGCGGTCCAGTCACTGAGCTTGAAGTGATGAGCCGGTAGCGATACGGCATCCGGAATCCACGTCGTGCCCGAGCCCATGCGGTCCATTGGGATGGCGAGGACACCAGCCATCTGCATTGGCTCAGAAACGATGGGCGGATGTTCGCGTGACGCCGTGTCGCGTGCGGCCTGCTGACCAGAAAGCGCTGAAGGAGTTGATACGGTTAGGAGCGCAATAAGCAGCCGCTGCGCGCGGCGTACTGAAACCTGAACGGTCATCGTTTGCAGAGTGAGAGCCTGCCCAGGGTGAGGTACCGTGGGCGCGGCGCACCTAACGACTAGTCGGCGTCAGGGCGCGTTGATGTTACGGCTCTACACTCTTGGCGGAGGCGGATCGGGTGCGGCGACCCGTGACGCCGGCAAGAACGCCACGCTCAGCAGGCTCGTTAGGTGATCCGGTTCGAGCGTGGTTACCGACGTAGCAGGTGCAAGGCCCAGGCTCAGTCCGCATGATGCGAGCGCGAGACAGCACTGAAAGCTCGTCCGCGCGCCGGCGTGGTGCCGATGGCCATTGCCAGCCTCGCTCTGATGGTGCGCTGACTGAGCGTCGCCGTTGGCGGAAGAGTGACTGGCGTCATCGTCGACAGCTTCCATACGCGAATGCGTCGGGCACGAAGACGCAGCCTGTCTGAGCCACAGGTGGCCCGTGAGCGCGATGAGCAGCGCTCCGACGACAGATCGTGCACGCATGCGAGGCAACTTAGTTGGGCAACTTCCGGTTACCAACGATCGGCGTCACGAGCGGTCATTTGGCGGCGTCGATGGCGGAGCGCAGTCCCTTGAGCACGGACTCGAGCGGGCCGTCCGCCCAGAAGTGGATGTAGCGCAGCTGCGGCTGTTCGCCGACGAGGTGTGAGTGCACGGCCGTCACGGTGATGCCGGCATTGGTGAGAGCGCGCACCACGGCGTCCACCTTAGGAGCGAGCACTGTGTAGTCGCCGGTGGCGACCGCGCGGCCGGCATCGAGCATCTGGACGTTGATTGGCGTCCCGTACGCCATCGCCGCATTCACCCAGCGACCGTGCAGCTTGACGTTGCCGGGCACGAGGACTGTGGAGACTTGCGCGACGTTCCCTTGAGCTCTGCCGCGGATGCCTAACGTGGAGAAGACGAGCGCGCTGTCGATCGCGAGCTGCGCCGGTTGCGCCGCCGAGACGGGCCTCGGCGTCGCCGTCACGCCAAGCACACGATCGAGCCGCTGAGCCAGGTCCAGCGCGGGGCCGCGGGCGTGAAAGTGCACATAGATGACTTCGGGCGTCGCGCCGGCGAGGTGGTTATGCACCGCGCTGACTTCGACGTTCTGGCGCACGAACTCGGCGAGCACCGGCTTGAGCTCTGCGCTCGTTAGGACGAGATCGCCCATCATCGTGGCGCTCACGGGCTCGCCGCTGAAGCCCGCCCAGCTCCCCAGCGCCATCGACGTCGCGACGCTGACGTCGCCCATCGTGAGCGTGATGTCGCGGCGCGGGAAACCGAAGCGCACGTACCCGCTCGTGGGTGCGGCAGGCGCTTTGAGAATGGCCGCTACGCTATCCCAGCCAGCGTTTTTTTGCGCACGCGCGCTTGGCGCGCCAACAATCGCGCTCACGAGCGATCCCAGAAATAACCAACTGGCGGGACCGCACGCACGGAGTCTCATCGCTTTGGAGTTCACAAACTCGCTCGTTTCGCAGGGTGCGGTCTAGAATAAGGCCTGCTGACTGCTCGCGCGAGCGACCTGGGGCGCTACAACACTTCCCGAACGATTCGCGTCGCCATGCCACGGCGATACTCAGCCGGGCCAACGCCTAACGTGCGACGGACCTCGCGGGTGAGATGGCTCTGCTCACAGTAGCCGGCTTGGGCGGCGATCTTGGCGATGGGCGCGTGCCATTGTTAGGCGAGCCGCCGAGATCCGCATGCCAAACACGAAGGAGTCGATCGCAAGCGGTAAACAAGGATGCATGGTTAGGCGCTGTATCACGAAGAACTTCTCCACTGACTCCGCGGCGCAAACTGCCATTCACCAGGTTGGGAAGGACCTCTGGTTCCGCGTTGTCGAGTATGCGGGCAGCGAACCGCTCGCTGCAGATCGAACGACGGTGCTCGGTTTCGAGGGATCGGCGGGATTCATCAGGTCGATCGAGTATTGCGCCGGGCGGCCCTGGCCGGCGGAAGATGCGCGCACGTTCCCATTCTTGTTCGGCAACGTCGCGGTCGCTCCATAGCTGGCCTGAAGCGTGCGGACGGCGCGTCTGCCCCTCGGATTGTGCGCCTTCCGCTGGCCTGTGGGGAGTAGGGCAATTGAGAGCGGCGTGGGGTATGAAGTAACGTTCCTCGCTACCTCAGCCATATCATGTTTTCCAAGTCCATTCGCGTCAGACATATCGCTCTTGCAGCCCTAGCCCCGTTGGTCATGACCGCCGCGGGGAGCCGAGCCCATGCGGGTAGCCGACACTTGGCGCTAGTGAAGTCCGATCCAGCGAACGCGGCCAAACTCGCGAACGCACCGAAGGCAATCCAGCTCTGGTTTTCGCAAAAGCCCAATCTCAAGCTCACGCGCATCGTGCTCACAAACGCAAAGCACGATACGCTCAAGCTGAAGAGCACCGTTCTCGCAGACACCTCGGGGAAACGGGTGAGTGCCGCCATAGCGGCTCCGCTCGCGTTGGGTAAGTACGACGTCAGCTGGCGTACGCTGTCGCGTGACGGTCACGCTGTTGCCGGCAAGTTTTCGTTCACGATCGACAGCGCAGCTGAGACAAAGGCAACAGCGCCCACGTCGCGCAAGCCGCGTTAGGCAGGGCTCGGGCGCGCGCAAAGCCGGCCCCAGTCACGGGCCGGCTTTGTCAATTCGAGCGGCGGAATGTGACCAACCGTGATGACGCCGAGGTCTACCCTCCAAGGGACCGTATCACTGGAGGGTGTCATGTCACGCAGGGTCACGACTCTTCGCACGTTTTTCGTCATTCTGACCTGCGGGGCGGCGCCTAACGTCGCAGCTACGCAAGTCATTGCCCCGCGCACGGTTCCGGTGCTCATCGGGCAGCAGTTCGACATCCTCCCGTCCGACCGCGCCGGCATGGCCGGCGTCACGATCGCGCTCGACGACACGCTGATCGACCCGTTCGTGAATCCAGCCAAAGCGTCGCGCGTGCGCAGCGCATTCTTCTCGATCGCGCCGTTCTTCTACAACTCGTCGAGCACCGACGGTGGTGGACGGACCTTCCCTGTGAGTGGAGCCGGGCGCTTCGGGCAGAGCTCGTGGAGCGGCGCGGGACTCTTCGCGCTGCAACAGCTCGATCGCATGGTGATCGGCTTCGACCAGCCGCTGAGCGAGCGCACCGCGGCGAACCAGTACGTGATGGGGATTCTTTCGCGCCGCGTCGGCGACATCTCGTTAGGCGCGTCCGCCTACTTTGCCGATCTCGGCGCCGAGGAAGGGATCGACCTCCTGTACTCCGGAAGCGATCGCATTCAGCAGGCGGGACGCGCGGCCGATGTCCGCGTCGGCATGACAAAGGACTGGGGCGGTCATCGTTCCTTCGAGGCGCTCATCGTGCGCAGCCAGTTCGACATGACGCACGACGTTCATTATCCCGCCGTTACGCGCTGGCTTCCTCCGAATGGACAGCAGCAGATCGTCGAGCCGGAGCGTCAGGAGCACAACCGCGATCACACCACGACGTGGGGCGCGCACAGCGAGTACTCGCAGGCGATTGGAACGGAAGGTTGGCGCGTCGGCTGGCTCGCGACGGCGAATCGCCTGTCGCATCCGAAGATTCCAGACTATCGCATCCGCGAAGTGATCACCGTGCCGCGCGATCCGGGCCACACGATGGCGTATAACCTCGGCTTCGGTCTGGCGAAGCTGACGCGCTACTCGAGCTTCGGCATGGATGTCATCCTCGAGCCTATATTCAGCACGACATGGGCCGAAGCGTTAGGCGACACGCTCACGACTAGTGGAGCGACGCTCAAGCGCGGGGCGCACTCCATGGACAACCGCACACGTTTCTCCAATGCGATCCTGCGATTTGGCCTGGGACACGAACTGCCGATCGGCAAAGACTCGAGCGAGCACTTCGGTTTTCAGGTCGGCTTCGGCGTGCAATCGATCAGCTATCGACTCAAGCAGGCCGATCGCATCGCCGAAACGTCGCGTACGCAGAATGAGCATTGGATGGAGTGGTCGCCGACGTTTGGCTTCAAGTATCGCGGCAAGGGTTTCGATGCCGGGTATACGTTCACCCTAACGTGTGGCGCAGGGGGCTCGTGCGCGCCGTCGTGCTTTATCGTATGCGGTGGTGACGATGTGTCGGTGGCCTCACCGCCGGCGCCGGGCGGCGGAGGCGGGGGCGTCATTGCGTCACCCACAGAGGCGTTGCGATTCGAGGGAGGACGGGTGTCGACGCACCGGTTTACGGTGACGATGAAAGTGAGGTAGGTCAGAGGTCAGAGGTCAGAGGTCAGAGCCAGGGGCACGGGTCTGAGGACGGAGCGGGGAGCGTCAGACTGGTGTAGGAGTTGTTTCCGTGGTTGCGCCGCGTGGCGTAATTTGTCGGACCTCTCACGCCAGCATCTGAACCGTATGCGCGTTCAATTTCGCTCCGCCGTTTCACTCGTTCTTTTCGCCTCGCCGCTCGCGGCGCAGTCGCGCCAGCTAACCGCCGACGACTACGCACGCGCAGAACGATATCTCGGGAGCAACACGGCACCGCTCGTCAGCGGCACGAACGTGCGGCCGACGTGGCTGGCGGACGGACGCTTCTGGTATCGCACGACAGTGCCTAACGGCACGTCGTTCGTTCTCGTCGATCCGGTGCGTGGGACACGCGTCTCCGCGTTCGATCAGACGCGGCTCGCCGCGGCGCTGGCGACGGCGTCCGGCACGAAGGTCGACGGCAATCAGCTGCCGATTCAATCGTTCGAGATTTCCAAGGACAACCGGAAGCTCAACGTCAGCGTACAGACGCGGCGCTGGAATTGCGACCTTCAGCGTTACGCGTGCACGGCGGACACAACGGCTGTCGCCGCGCGCGGTACGCCGCCGCCGAATTCGAGCGTGTCGCCGGACGGCAAGTGGGCCGTCTACATCAAGGATTACAACCTCTGGACGAAGGACCTAACGAG
>DASYRX010000180.1:0-4277 GCA_036003845.1 Gemmatimonadaceae bacterium
CGCGCTGCACACCGCGACGACGTACGCGCGAAAGGACTTGGCGATCTGCACGGCGAAGTGACCCACGCCGCCGGCCGCGCCGGTGATGAGCACCCGCTGGTCCGGGAGGACGTGCGACTCGTCGGTGAGCGCCTGCAGCGCGGTGCCACCCGCGACCGGCAGACAAGCCGCCTGCGCGGTGTCGAGGTTCTGCGGAATCGGCAGCACGCCATCGTCGGGCACGACGATGGTGTCGGCGAGCGCACCCTCGCGTCCGAACGGTGAGAGCGAGCCGAACACGCGCTCGCCGACCCGCCGCGTACTCGCGCCTCCGCCGATGCCCACGATCTCGCCCGCGAAATCGGTGCCCACTCCGCGTGGCGGCGACCGGAAGAGTGGAATGAAGCGCAGGTGGCCGGCGCGAATCTTCGAGTCGAGCGGATTGAGGCCGACCGCCTGCACGCGCACCTTGACCTGGCCCGCGGCCGGCGACGGCTCCGGCAGGTCCTCGATGCGGAGCACGTCCGGCGGACCGTAGCTATGGAAGCGCAGCGCGCGCATGGAGCCGATGGTATACCCGGGCCCGGGCAATGCTGGTTGTTCGATAGCCGCCCTTCACTTGTTCGCGCGCATGCCGCTCCGGCAACCATTCAGGAACAGATCCACGACGTCGCGCGCCCAGGCGTCGAGCTCGGCGCTTTCCCGCCCGGATTCGTCCTGAGGTTCATCCTGCGCGCGGCGCTGTCGCCGGAGGCCGTCGCTCTGAATCGGGTGATGCGCAAGAAGCCTGGGAACGCTCGCAAGCAGCGAGCAACCGCAGCTCAACGAGGACGTGCATCATGAGCCAGACTACCGTACCGAATCCGACCCGCGTCGACGAAATCGCCGACGGAATCTAAGCCACAGCCGATGCCGAGGAGGCGATCGCGCAGGCGCGAGCCCAGGAGGATGACGGCGAAGTCGTCGCGATATCACGATGGAGCGCTCGCGCGACGTCTATTTCACGACAGACGAGATCGGCTCTCGGATGCGCCTGCGGCTGGACGGTCAAGCATTGGCGTCGAGCGCGACGAAATTGCGCGACGGCACGAACACCGTCTCGCCGTTCGTTGCGTTGGGTGCGCGCTGATTCATCAACCTGCAATCGCCAGCGGGAAGCTTCATTCTCCTTCGATCCCGCTGGCGCAGCTCGGGAGTTTTCCTTTCGCTTGAGTGCCCGCGGCTACGGGTGCTAGCGCGGCGGGCCATCTCCTTTCACGCGTGCTTGCGTAACAGCGCTAGTTGTTGATGGCGCGATGTCGTTCTCTCATCCTGACGCCTCTTGGGTCGGGGACTGACGCCGCTTGCGCCTCTGGGCAATGTCATCAAGAATAGCGCTTTTTGTCAGGCGTCACGGCGACGCCAATTCTAGTTAGGTGCGACCCAGTGGCTGATCGTCGTCCAATTCAGCAAGCGCACGAACGAGCATATGTCGACCACTTCCTCGATTGGTTCAACCGTGCATATCGCACCGATTCGACACCTAACCCCGCAGTGCACGCGGCCGCGTGCGCAACAGCGCCGGGTGCCGGCGACTGCTAACGTTCGACAACATCCACCATGGTCAACGCACGCGAAAGGCTAAACGCAATAGTCTGTGACGGTCTCGCCGTCGACTTGTATTACGCCGATGAGGCGAATGCGCTTTACAGTCGTATCGGTGAAAGCGCCCATCAAATTGATCGCGCTACGTTCGGCGCGTTCTTCGGAAGCATCCAGCTGATGCTCGGGCGCTATTTAATTCTTTCAACTGTTCGGCTTTTCGACAGACCCACTTCAAAATACCAAGTGCGTAGCGTGCCGGCGGCCTTGCGTCTGCTGCGCGATAATCGGGATACCCTCGCAATCGAGCAAAGGCATGGATTGGTTTCCACTTTAGTACGCCGCGGAGTCGCGCGCGATGAGGTATCGCATCTTTCTGATATCGAGCTTAGCGATTTCGTCGTAGACTTTTTCGAGAACCGCCTCTCGTCTAGCACCCCCGAGGGTGCCGCGAATGCGTGCGCGTTGACCAGACTAAAGACTGCACGAGACAAGGTCATTGCCCATTCCGAAGTTCTCATCAGTGAGAGCATTCCGAGCACCACATTTGCTGAAATGGACTCGCTGCTCGATCTCGCCCGTTGTTTCGTGGCGGCGGTAGGCTTCGGTTATCTAAGTTCTGCACATGAAACAGATGACGGCCACAATTTCCTCGCTTCCGACGCAAGGCGTTCAACCATCTGTTTGACGCGTCTTCTGGAACGGGCCGGCGTAATTCCTGCGAGCGGGTATGGTGCCGAGGCTTTCGCTCAACTCGGACACCTCGCCGGTTAAGCACTTGCCATGGTCTCAGATGAAACCAAGAGGCTTGTCGATGCCATGCCTCGGGAGGACCTCGTCAACGAGATCAACCGCGCGAATCGGTCTCGATTCCAAGGCGACAGCTACGCGTATCTGAAGACACGACTTGCCGTTCTCGACGAGGAAGCCGAGCGACAACATCAAGAGAAACACATTGAGGTCGCGGAAGAGGGTAACCGCATCGCCGTAGACGCCAATGTGCTTGCTGGTGAAGCGAATGCTATTGCCAGAGAAGCATCGGCGACCGCGAAGAAGGCGTACTGGATATCTGGCGCGTCTCTCGTGGCAGCGTTGCTCGCGCTCTTGGTTCAATGTACCGGCAAGTCCTGACCTCTCGCTCAATTTGCGGGGCTTCCAGCAAACAAAGCTCGGACTCGGCGCGCAGTTAAGGAATGTTCTTACCCGCTAGAAAGCTGTCCCATTCTGCGATCGCGTTGCGGATTACTTCGGTCGCGAGGTGGTCGCCGTACCGCGCGCTGAATACCTTCAACGCCGGCACGCGTACGCTAGTTGCGACAGGCGCAGAGATTGTGTGGTCAATCTTCTCGGCGGCCGGGGGTGCGATGCTGTATGGCGGGCGGTCAAGGTCAAGCCCGACGTGCTTGCTTGCGTGGCAGATAACGCGGCAGAGAGAAATCCACTTGGACGTGCGGGCGTGTTTCTCTGCGTCTGCTTTGTAACCCGAGCACATCGCGCCGATCCAATCCTTGACGTGAAAGACGGAGACGCACGCGTCCATCATCGCATCGCGGCGACCGTTCTCGTCCTGTGCGAACGTCGCTTTTTCGAGGCGCACCAGGTCACGTCGCGCCTTGTCCAATAGCTGGCGCGGCGAATTGAACAGGCGGGACAGCGGGCGAGGTTTCATTGCGCAAATTCTAAGCTATCGCGCGGGGCCGTGGCGTGGGGTGGAGCTTGGGCGTAAGCTCGCTGCACCATGAAGTCTTGGGCCAAATACGAGGAGCGGTCGCAGAAGATCGCCGATGCGTTGCGGGCGCTCTTAACGGCGCTGGCAACTGCGGGAATCGGCGCTGCCTACGCGCTCAGTCAGGCGACTTCGCACAACCTCTGGCTGGCCTCGGCGACTGCTTTCGTCGTTTCCCTCGCCTGCGTCGTCCGGAGCTGGTTCGCCGCTAAGGATCGAGCAGTACGGCGTCGCGACACATCGCTCGGGATCCTGTCCTCAGCAACAACAGTCACGAAATGGAGCTGGAAGTCTAGTTGGCTGTGGGACACGCTCGCTGCGTGGGCGCTGATTATCGGAGCCGTCTTGCTCGTGGTCGCACTCGCGCCGGCGCTCGCGATGACGATTGGGCCGGTCGCAGGTTCGCTTGATTTCGGCGGGCTCCTGCTGACCTTGTTGGCGACCGCCGCTGGCGCATGGGCAGGCGGCGCGGCGGCGTTTAGGGGCGAGCGAAGGAAACGGGAGGAGAATCGGCGTCGAGATCAAGCGGCCGCGATCGACCGCGCGCTGTTCACGCTGTTCCGGTTCCACCGGATTGTTGCTACGCTGATGCACGACTTTGTCGCGGAGGTTGAAAGGGAACCGTTGCTAATGCTCGTGATTAAGCCGACGCTCGACTCAGGCTGGGCATCGCCGCGGCTCGACATTTCCGCGCTGGATTTCCTGCACTCAACGTGTGAGCAAATGGTGCGCACCAAGCTGCTGGACCGCGACGAGGGTTTTCAGGTCATCGTCGGCTTCGTCCGCGAGCGATCGCGCATGGTCGAAGATTGGGTGAAGCCTCTTGCTGAGAAACACCCCATGCCGCTCCCGGATGGGACGAGCGGCTTCGATGTAAACGCAATTGCCAGGGAGCTGACCAACGTGAGGACCTCACTGGCGTGTCGGGAGAGCTACGGGATTCGCTCAAGCGCGAAATGGCTGAGCTGCCTGCGACACAGAAATTGCTGGC
>DASYRX010000181.1:0-54875 GCA_036003845.1 Gemmatimonadaceae bacterium
CCAGTCGCCGCTGACATCGGTCATCAACGACGCGTGGGAGTTTGAAAAGCGCGAGAACCCGCTCTTCGCGACCACGACGGACGATCACCGCTACGACGCGGAGCTGCCGAGCATGACGCCGACGAATCTCGCAAGGCGCGAGGATTCGTTGCGCGCCTACTTACGGCGTCTCGACGGCGTGGACAGCGCGCGTCTCTCCGTGAGTGATCGCATCAACCGCGCGATGCTGCGCGATCGCCTGGCAAACTGGCTCGCCGGTCTCACCGCAGAAGAAGATCGCATCCCCATCCTCGCGGACGACGGCTTCCACATCGATCTCGCGCAGCTGCCGACGTACGCACCGCGCGCGACTGTTGACGACGTCGAGCACTATCTCGCGCGGTTGCGGCAGGTGCCGCGCTACTTCCGCGAGTACACAGCGTTGATGCGACGCGGCATTCAATCGCATTACACGATGCCACGCGTGGTGCTCGAGGGATACGATGTGACGATCGCCACGCACATCGTGGACGATCCCACGGCGAGCGTATTCTATCGGCCGTTGACGCTGCTTCCGGCGGCGATGCCGGACACGGCGAAGGAGCGTCTGCGCAACGCGGCGCGCCAGGTGATCCGCGACTCAGTCGTCAGCGCGTATCAGTCGTTCCTGAAATTCATGGACGACGAGTATCGACCAGCGGCACGCCTAACAACTGCAGCGCGTGATCTACCGGGCGGCGATTCGCTGTACCGACGCAAGGTGCGTTTCTTCACGACGCTGGACATCTCGCCGGACTCCGTGCACGCGTTAGGCCTCGCCGAGGTGGCGCGCATCGAAGTCGAAATGCAGCAGGTCATGCAGAAGGTCGGCTTCCGAGGCAACCTCCAGGCCTTCATCACGATGTTGCGCACGAATCCGCGCTTCTACGCGAAGACGCCTGACGAGTTGTTGCAGTACGCGTCCTGGATTGCCAAGCGCATGGACGGCAAGCTCCCTTCGCTCTTCGGCCGCCTGCCGCGCCAACCGTACACTGTCGAGAAGGTCCCGGATCATCTGGCGCCGAAGTACACGGGCGGACGCTACGTCGGCTCTCCGATTCAGGGTCCGGAGCCGGGCCGCTACTGGGTCAACACGTACAACCTCCCGAGCCGACCGCTTTACGTATTGCCGTCGCTCACGCTTCACGAGGCGGTTCCGGGGCACCACTTGCAGGGCGCGCTAACGCAGGAACTCCAAGGGCTCCCCGATTTCCGCCGGTACACGTACATCAATGCGTACGGCGAGGGGTGGGGCCTCTACTCAGAGCGGTTAGGCATCGAGGCTGGGATGTACACCGATCCGTACGCCGACTTCGGCCGGTTGACATACGAGATGTGGCGGGCCTGCCGGCTCGTTGTCGACACCGGGCTCCACTGGCAACGCTGGTCGCGCGAACAGGCGATGAAGTATCTGGCCGACCGCACGGCACTCTCGCTGCACGAGGTTCGCACCGAAACCGACCGTTACATCTCGTGGCCCGGGCAGGCGCTCGCGTACAAGATGGGCGAGCTGACGATCCGTCGGCTGCGTGGTGAGGCGGAGCAGGCGTTAGGCGCTCGTTTTGACGTGCGCGCCTTTCATGATGCTGTACTCGCAAACGGTCCTGTACCGCTCACTGTACTGGACCAGCAAATCCACGCGTGGGTGCGCGCCCAGCGAGACTCAACTAGTTAGGCCGTTCAAGAGCTATTAACCGCGGATTCACGCCGGCTAAGGCGGATACTTTCTTTTCTCGAGCCTGATCCGCGCAGACCTGTGTCAATCCGTGGTTCCTTTTGCCCTAAAGAAAAACCCCCGGCCGAAGCCGGGGGTTCGATTCTATCGATCGCTACTGCCTTCTCGGTCTACATTGTTCCGGTGGCGCATTCAGCACGATGAGCTGCCAGATCTCCACGCGCCGGTTGATTGCCTGTTGCTGCTTATCGCCTTCCGGCACGATCAGACAGCGCTCGCCATAGCCTTTCCACATCACTCGGCTCGCGTCGATACGACCCGGGCGAACGGTCAAGTAACGCAGGACTGTTTGCGCGCGGCGATCCGACAGGCGCTGGTTGTATGCGTCGGTGCCATAGTTGTCTGTGTGTCCTTCGATCGAAATGCGCCAGCTCGCGCTGTCCGTGAGCAGCTTGATCACGTTGTCGAGCACTGCACGACCCTCACGCCTGATGTCAGACTTGTCGAACTCGAAGAAGATCGTGTCGAGTGAGATGATCATGCGATCCGCCGGCGGCGGTGGCGGCGGCGGCTGATTACATGTGATCTGCGCGGTCGCGCTCTTGGTTTCGTTGTACTGCGTCTTCGTAGCAGTGATCGTCGCCGATCCGCCGCTGACGCACCTAACGAGGCCAGTCGCGCTGACCGATGCGACGCCTGGGTTGGAGGAGCTCCACGTGGCGCCTGCCGAAACGTCCACATTGTCTTCGTCGCGCGCTGTGACCGCGAGCTGCACCGTCTGACCGGTGTCGCGCGTGGCTGTCGCCGGACTCACCGAGATTGTCCATGTCGGGAAGGGTACCGTGACGGTCGACGTTCCGCTCTTGGTGATGCCACTTACCATGACGCTGCACGTGATCGTCGCTGTGCCAGCGCGAACTGCTGTCACGCGACCGGCGTTGTCAACAGTCGCGACGGCGGGGTCGCTCGACGTGCACGTCTGATTGCGGAAGCGCGATGACAGAACGCTGCGCCCCTTCATGTCTGTGCCGGTGATCGAGAGGTTCTGCGACGCGCCGCGGCGCAGCGTGACGGTTGACGGCGCCAGCGTCATCGACCAATCGAATTTCTCACCGAGGCAACCGCCGCGCGTGTAGAACGAGAAGCCGCCGCGTACGCTCCAGTGCAACGACGTACCGCTTAGCGGCTGCTGGTTAGGCGATGGATGGTACGTGGGAACGGCGTCCAATCGCAGCCCCCATCTTTGCCCGGTACAGACGCGAACGCCGGCAATGGCGGTGATGCCGTCCTCGTAGACGTTAGGCGTCAGGCGTCCATCGTACACGGACTGGACGTAGCCGCCGCCCAAATGCAGCCGCGCTTTTTCAGCGATCGGCCAGTGGGTGACGACCATGAATCGCATCGGGCGATACGTGATGTCTTCCCCCTGAACGTCGGAGCTGGTCTGCTGGATGGAGATGTCTCCTTCCACGGAGAGCCACTTGATGATGAAGAAACCGGCCCGAGCCCCGACGCCGAACGCGTTGTCGAAATTCAGCTCTTTATCGAAGATCGTGTACTGCCCAAAGGCACCTAGCTCCAACGTGCCTGGGTTTTGGGCTCGCGCCATTGGTGCGGCGGATACCACCGCCAGTGCAGCGACACCGAGTATTCGGTGGAGTTTCATGAAGCCCCCGTTAGGAATGCGAGTCCAGGCGCCGCACGCGATCCTCTGTGAGGCGGCTTTAGGCCAAGTCGGTCAACGCTACAGCTGTGGGCAAAAACTATGCGTGACCGGTCTCAACCACAAACCCCCGTTGCGGACAATGAACATGCGACGAGTGTCTCGGGTCTGTTACTGAGCGAAGACGACTTGCTCGAGTGCACGCAGCGTTGGATCGATTGTCACTGGAGGATTGGCGAGTTTCGCTGCGCCTTCGCCCGCGCGGTGGTATCCCAGCACCACTTCGGGATCTTTGAGCAGGTGACCGGTGAGAACCGCGACGACGCGTTGTTCCGGTCTGACAATGCCTTGCCTGACAAGTTGACGTGTGCCGGCGACGCTCGCGGCACTAGCTGGCTCGCAGCCAATGCCTGATGCGTCAACTATAGCCTTGGCGTCGAGCAGCGCCTCGTCAGGCACCGAGATCACCACGCCGTCAGTGCTTCGAATTGCCGCGACAGCACGGTCGAATGAGGCCGGATCTCCAATGCGAATAGCCGACGCAACGGTGTTCGGTTCGACGCGCTGCCGCCGCGCAAAACCTTCAGCGAAGCTCGCGGCGAATGGCGCCGCGCCCTCCGCTTGCACTGCCGCCAATCGCGGTAACCGATCGATCAACTGCAGGTCCCGCATTTCGACGAGTGCCTTACCGAACGCTGCCGTATTGCCGAGGTTGCCAGCAGGCAGCACGATCCAGTCCGGTGGATCCCAGGCCAGCTGCTCCAGCAGCTCAGTCACGATGGTCTTTTGGCCTTCGATGCGCCAAGGGTTGACCGAGTTGACGAGATACACGCCGAGCGCACTCTGGGCCTCGCGCATGAGCCGCAAGCAGGCGTCGAAGTCGCCTCGGACAGCGAGCGTGCGTGCGCCGTGCGCGATTGTCTGCGCCAGTTTGCCTAACGCGACGTACCCTTCAGGCACGAGCACCAACGCTTTGAGGCCGCCGATTGCCGCGTAGGCGGCCAGCGATGCCGACGTATTTCCGGTTGACGCGCAGCCGACGGCGCGGGCGCCGACGCGCACGGCCTGAGTGATGGCCACCGTCATTCCGCGGTCCTTGAAGGAGCCCGTCGGATTGTGCCCCTCGTGCTTGAGAGAGAGCTGCCTAACGCCCACGTACGTCGCCACCCGCGGGGCCGTCAGAAGCGGCGTGTTTCCCTCCGGGTGAGAGATCATCTGCCGCGCGCTCGGCATGACGAGCTCCTGAAAGCGCCAAACGCCCGAGCTGTCGCTTGCATGCCGGCTTACGCTTCCGCGGCGAAGCGCGAAGCGCGCGCGCAATGCAGGACCGGTCTCCGAGGGCGCAGCGTGCCGCACGCCGAGTAACCCGCCACACTCGCACGATGTGCGCGGGTCGATCTCCGCGTACTGCGCGCCGCAGACTTCGCAGCGCAGTACACTCGACGCAGGCCTTTTCACGCGTGCTCCATGGGAACGACGCGCGCGCCGACCTGGTCGATCCTCGCCACACGCGTATTGCATCGGACGCCGTCGCTTTCGAATGCATTCTGCATGGCCGCGGCAACTCGGCGGGCCGAGATGTCGTCGCCGCAGAGCGCGAAAACCGTGGGACCGCCTCCCGAGATCGACGCTCCGAGCGCACCCGCCTCGAGCGCGGCGCGCTTCACCTGAGTGAAGCCGCGGATCAAGGGCGCGCGCGCCGGCTCGGCGATGCGATCGACGATGGCGGCTCCCAGCAGCGCGAGATCGCCAGCGTGGAGCGCGTGCACCATCGTCGCGACGTGTGCCAACTGGTGTACGGCCGTCTCGCGACTCACAGACCGCGGAAGCGCGGCGCGTGCCTCTGCGGTAGAAAGGCGCTGGTGCGGTAGCGCGAGGACGATACGAAGCTCCGCCGGGACGGGCAGCGCATATACGTCGATAGGCTCGATGGAGCGCACCAGAATAATCCCGCCTAACAAACACGGTGCGATGTTGTCCAGGTGCCGGCCCGCGACAGCCGCCTCGGCTTCAAGACAGCAGCCGAGCAGCTCTCGCGCGGCCAGTGGCTCGCCTAACAACTGGTTAGTGGCTACAGCGCCTGCCACCGCGGAGGCCGCGCTTCCTCCCTGGCCACCGGCCAGCGGAAGTCCCTTGCGGCAGGAGATCGTGAGACCGCGCCGGGCGGACGCGCGACGGAGGACGGCGGCCGCGGCCAGCGCGGCGGCGTGACGATCGGGATCAGTGGGCAATTCGGGAGCGCCCGCGTCGGCGATCGTTATGCCATGAAAGTCCGTCAAGCGAACGGTGACAGTATCAGCGGCGCCGGTAAGGGCGCAGCCGAGCACGTCGAGCCCTGGGCCGAGGTTGCCGATGGAGCCTGGAGCCTGCACAGTGACCGCGTTAGGCGTGCTCACCGCGCGCCGGCCAGATGCAGGATGTCGTTCAGCACACCCGCTGCGGTGACGCTCGGGCCGGCTCCCGGCCCCTTGATGACCAGCGGGTTGCTGCGATAGCGCGCGGTGGTGAAGACGAGCTGGTTGTCCGTTCCGCGCAGCGTGGCGAAGGCCGATCCTTCTTCGACTTCGCGCAGGCCGACGTGAACGCGGCGCGCTGTCACGGTGGACAAGTAGCGAAGCACTCGGCCGCGGCTCTTCGCGCGTTCGACACGCGCCTGCCAGTCCGGATCGAGCTCGCTGACGCGACGGAGGAAGGCGTCGCGAGAGAGCGCCCGTGTCCATTCGGGGAGGAGCGATTCGACGTCGACGTCGCGCAGCTCGCCGGAAAAACCCATCAGCCTCCCAAGGATGAGCGCCTTCCTCCCCACGTCCATTCCGGACAGGTCGTCGCGCGGATCTGGTTCCGTGTAACCTAACGACATGGCGCGGGCGAGCGCTTCGGAAAATGGCCGGCCGCGCTCCAGCTCCGTCATGAGGAAGCCTAACGTGCCGGAGGTGGCGCCTTCGATGCGCGCGATGCGGTCGCCCGCCTCCACGAGTTTGTGGAACGTGTCGATCACCGGCAGGCCGGCGCCGACCGTCGTCTCGTGCCGGATGCGCCGGCCGTGTTCCCGCGCGGTATCCATCAACTCGCGCATCTCTTCGACGGGACCGGCGAGCGGGCGCTTGTTGGCCAGCACGAGCTCCATTCCCGAGGAGATCCCCTCGCGCAGCACGGGCGCCGTGTCGTCCGCGGTGAGATCGACGAGCACGGGATGCGAGAGTGCGTGGGACGCGATCGCGGCGACAGCAGCGCGCGGCGCCGCAGCTTTCCCGCCGGGCAATTTGGCGAGAGCGGCACCGGCGTCTTTCTCGCGGGCGAGGCGAACGAGGCGGTTCCGCGTTAGGCCTTCGGCGTCGAAGATGTAGCCGCTTCGGTCGATCGCCGCGACGATCCGTACTCGCACACCGCCGCGCGCCCGACGCGGCCACAGGTCGGCGAGGGCGCGGGCCACGACGCCGAATCCAAGCAACACGACGTCGCAGCGCGCGTCACGCGCGACAGTTCCGCCACCGATCCGATCGAGTTGAAACGCGGCGTGCACTCGGCGGATCGCCGCCTCCAGGTTTCGCCGCTCGACGACGATCGAGATGTTGAGCTCCGATGCGCCCTGGGCGATGGCCACGACGTTGATGTCAGCCGAAGCCAGCGCCTCGAAGGCCCGCGCTGCGATGCCGGGGGTTCCGGACATTCCACGACCGACGAGAGCGAGCGCACCGACGTCGCGGCGCACCTGAATCCCGTCGATGTTGCCCTGGGCGACGTCATCAGCGAATGCCGAACGCAGCGCCTGGCGCGCGGTGTCAGCCGACTCGTCAGGCACCGTCAGGCAGATCGAATGTTCGGACGATGCCTGCGAGATGAGCGACACCGACACCCCTTCGCGATGCAGCGTGGCGAACGTGCGCGCCGCGATCCCGGGAACGCCCAGCATGCCATTCCCTTCGACAGTGACGAGCGCCAGGGCGGGAATCGCGGAAACGGCAGTGACGGGATACGCGGCTGTCGCGCGTCGCGGTGAGATAACTGTCCCCGAGACCGATGGATCTGCGAAGGGACGAATGCCAATGCGCGTAGCGCGGTCTTGTAACGGAATGAGCGCCCGCGGATGCAGCACCTTCGCGCCGTAATACGCCAGCTCGGCGGCCTCGCGCGGCGTCACGTGCGGCAGGACGCGCGCGTTAGGCACCGTGCGTGGGTCCGCGGTCATGAGCCCGGACACGTCCTTCCACAATAAGACGTCAGGGGCGCTGAGCGCGCGGGCTAGCAACGTGGCGGTGAGGTCCGAGCCACCACGGCCGAGCGTCACAACGTCGCCAGCCGGAGACGTGCCGAAGTAACCTGGGACGATCGGAATGATGCCGCGTGCCAGGAGCGGCTGTAGCCGGCGTCGCGCAGCGAGCGATGTCGCGCGCAGGTTCGGAGTTGCGTTGGGCGCGCTGTCGTGCGTGAAGATGATTTCAGACGCGTCGACCATCTCACAGCGCAGCGAGGCGCCACGTAAGGCAGCCGACATTAGCTGCGCGCTCAAGCGTTCACCGCTCGAGACGATCAGCGCGAGCATTCGCGGCGTCACTTCACGCACTGCGGCGATGCCGACCGCGATTTCGCGCAATCCGCGAAACGTTTCGCGCACGAGAGATTCCAGCGACTTGCGCGCGCTGGCAGGGACGCGAAGGCTCCTGGCCGCCGCCAGGTGTGCCGTCTGCAATCGATGCGTGATCTCACGCACCTTCACCAGATCGCCGGCGGCGGCGCTCTCGGCCGCTGCGATAAGGGCGTCGGTCACGCCTGCCATCGCCGAAACGACAACCACGCGGGGGCCGCGCGGCTGGCTGGCGATGACTCGAGTTGCGTGCGACATCGCTGCGCCGTTGGCGAGCGATGCGCCACCAAACTTGTGTACGACGGGACGTGGGCTGCGGCTTGGGCGCCGCGGGGTCGGCATGGGACAAAAGTAAACCCGGACAACGCCTTGCTTCACTCCGGCGTAGTCTCGTCGTGGCGCAGTAGACTCCCAGACGCCCCGGCCCTATGCTAGCCCTGCGCCCGTTTCCCGACGCTCATACATGACCCACTCGTCTCCCAACACCACGAGGTTCGTTATGCAGTTGAACCGTCCGCTGCGACGGCACGCGCGTAGGCTGGTGGCGGTTGCGGCTGTCGCTGCCGCACTTGCACCCGCACTGCTCGCGCAGGCTCGCATCACGTCGCCGAAGGAATTCTTCGGTTTCAACATCGGCGACGACTATCGACTGGCGACGTACACGCAGTTCGTCGACTACTGGAAGAAAATCGACGCTGAAAGCGACCGCATGATCGTCCAGGAAATCGGCAAGTCGGCAGAAGGGCGTCCGCAGCTGATGGCGATCGTGACGTCACCCGAAAACCATCGCAATCTGGCGAAGTACAAGGACATCGCGACCAAGCTAGCCAGAGCGGAGATCAGCAACGAAGAAGCGATCAGCTTGGCGGGGGAGGGAAAGGCCATAGTGTGGATCGATGGCGGGCTGCACGCGACCGAAGTGTTAGGCGCCGCGCAGCTCATCGAGACGTCGTATCAGATGGTGAGTCGCACCGATCCGGAGACGATGCGATTCCTCAATGACGTCATCATCCTCTTTGTGCACGCGAATCCGGACGGCATGGAGCTCGTCTCCAGCTGGTACATGCGCGAGCCTGACGAGAAGAAGCGCAGCACCGGTGGCATTCCGCGGCTCTATCAGAAGTACATCGGCCACGACAACAACCGAGACTTCTACATGGGCGCGCAGGCCGAGACGCAGAACATTCTGAAGATCCAATACCAGGAGTGGTATCCGCAAATCGTGTATAACCACCACCAGACTGGGCCGGCCGGGGCAGTGCTCTTCGCGCCGCCGTTCCGGGCCCCGCAGAACCACCACTTCGATCCACTGGTCGTCTACGGAATCGATCTCGTGGGCACGGCGATGCACACGCGCTTCGCGCTTGAAGGAAAGCCGGGAGCCGTTAGGCGCGATCAGGCCGGCTACCAGACATGGTGGAACGGCGGCCTCCGCACGACCGTGTACTTCCACAACATGATCGGTCTCTTGACGGAGTCGATTGGGAATCCGACGCCGATCGAGATCCCCTTCACGCCCGAGAAGCTGATCCCGCAGGAGAACTACGTTTACCCAATCACGCCGCAGACTTGGCACTTCCGTCAGTCGATCGACTATTCGGTGACGGCAAATCGCGCGGTGCTCGACGTCGCCTCACGGCATCGTGAGCAGTTCCTGTACAACATCTATAAGATGGGCCGCAACGCGATCGACAAGGGAAGTCGCGACACGTGGACCGATTATCCTCGGCGCATCGCGGCGGTGATGGAACAGATCCAGAAGGATCGCGCGCAGCAAAGCGAAGGCAACGCGCGGCTTGCTGCGATGGGCGGCTTCTCCGGCGTACAGCCCAGCAAGTATTTCGCTGAGCTGCGCAAACCCGAGCTGCGCGATCCGCGCGGCTTCATCATGCCGACGACGCAGCCGGACTTCCTGGCGGCAACGCACTTCGTTCAGGCGCTGCAAAAGAATGGCATCGACGTGTTGCGCGCGACGCAAGCGTTCAATGTTGGTGGAAAGTCGTATCCCGCTGGTTCGTACGTCGTAAAGACGGCGCAGGCATTCCGCGCGCATGTGATGGACATGTTCGAGCCGCAGGATTATCCGAACGATCTGCAGTATCCTGGTGGTCCGCCGAAGGCGCCGTACGACAACGCCGGCTACACGCTCGCGTACCAGATGGGCGTGCAGTTCGATCGCATCCTCGACGGCTTCGATTGTCCCTGCCAGAAGATCCAGGGATTGGCAGAACCGCCTAACGGGACGGTGGCAGGGAGCGGCAGCGGCTATCTCCTGAGTCATCAGCAGACCGACGCGTATTACGCCGTGAATCAGGTTCTCAAGAACGGCGGTGAGGTGTACTGGGCCAAGTCCGCGTTCACCGCGAACGGCAAGACGTATCCGGCTGGGACGTTCTATGTGACAGGCCGCGGGGTGAACCGCGCCGCGCTGCAGAAGCTGGCGGAAACCGAAGGACTCTCATTCGAAGGGGCGAACAAGCCTAACGTGGAAACGATGCGTCTCTATCCGACGCGCATCGGACTCTGGGACAACTATGGTGGATCGATTCCCTCCGGCTGGACGCGCTGGCTCTTCGAGCAGTACGGTTTCGACTTCAACGCGATCTATCCTGCGGAGCTCGATGCTGGGAATCTCAACGCGAAGTACGACGTGATAATCTTCGTGGACGGCGGCATTCCAGAATCCGATCGAGCCGGTGGCGGTGGCGAGGGCTTCGGCGGTGCGCCGCCCAGCGCGGAGTCGATTCCGGCCGAGTACCGCAACAGGTTAGGGCGAGTGACAATTGCCAAGACGGTGCCGCAGCTCAAGGAGTTCATGGATAACGGCGGCACGGTCATCACAATCGGCGGCTCGACGTCGTTGGCGCATCACCTCAAGCTGCCAGTTGGCAATCATCTCGTTGAACGATTGCAGAATGGAACGGAGCGCGAGCTCCCGCGCGAGAAGTTGTTCATTCCGGGATCGGTGTTGCAGGCGACCGTCGACAACACGAGTCCGCTCGCACACGGGATTCCACAGAAGGTCGATGTCTTCTTTGACAACAGTCCTGTCTTCCGCCTCGAGCCGGACGCTTTGCTCAAGGGTGTGAAGCCCGTGGCGTGGTTCGACTCGGACAAGCCATTGCGCAGCGGTTGGGCGTGGGGCCAGGGCTATTTGAAAGACGGCGTCGCGGCAGTCGAAGCGAAAGTGGGGAACGGGATGCTATTCCTGTTTGGTCCTGAGATCACGAACCGCGCGCAGCCGCACGGGACGTTCAAGTTCCTCTTCAACGGGATCTACTACGGTGCGGCGATGGGGAAGAACGGGAAGCCGCAAGTCAGGGCGAATAACAACTAACTGGGCTCCAAAGTCGAACTGCCTAACAAAAGTCTTCAGACGCCAGCTGACAGTTAGAAGTTGTCAGCTGGCGTTTTGCTTTCGTCACAGGCCGGGGCTCGCTGCGCGATGACCGTGGGGGACGCTCGCTGTCAGCTTCGAACCATTAGCTGGTGTCTGACAGCTTTAGCTAGTTCCTAGAGGACTGCGTCGACGACGCGGGCGAGCCAATGGAGAGTCGTTAGGCCTGCAGGAAAGAGCGTGAGGCCGATCGAGAAGGCGAAGCCATAGCGGAAGAGCGCCGCGCCAATCGGCACTGAGTCGTCCCCGAGCCAGCGGCGCAACAGCAGCTCGGTGGCCCAGCCGCCCGAATAGCAGAAGTTGGCCGCGAGGCCGAAGGCGAGCGGCCCGATGACGTTGAGTGTTGCAGGCAGCGGCTGTGGCGACGGCGGTAGCGCCAGCATCAGGTTCATGACGCCCAGGGTCACAACGCCTGTCGCACCGACCGCGACGTTGTAGATGGGCCGCCGCGACTCCCACCAATCAATGACTGCGCCGGCGCTCTCTGGAATCGCCGCCGGCGGCCGGAAGAAAATTCGCTTCAGTGCTGTCACCACGTCTCCGCATGAAGTACTTTGCAGTATAAAGGACAAGCCGCTCCGGAGCAAGGCACGGAATTAGGAGGTCTGAGGCCAGAGGTCTGAGGTGGAGCCAACCAGGCCGAGTAGCCGCATCAGCGGCGCTGCCTCAGACCTCAGACCTCCGACGTCAGAGCTACGGTGTCACCGTCTTCGGCTCCAGCTTTGCCGCCCAGAGACCCGAATTGAAGTCAGTGAAGAGCACGTGCCCCTTCCACGGCATCGCGTTCATGACGAACGGGGCGTTCGCCGTGAACCCCTTGGGGTCGTACGGCTTGTACACGGCGATCTCCCGGCGCTGCTCGGCGAGATTGCCTAACAACTCGCCGGAGACGTCGACGACACGGACGCCGCCATCATAGTACGCCTGATACAGCACGTCGTCTTCGACAATGATGTCGTGCGAGCCGTAGTCCTCGAGATGATAGCGGCCGACCTTCTTCGGATGCATCGGGTCGGTGAAGTCCACGATGTGCGTGTAACCGCCTGATGTCTGCGGCAGTCCGCCGCCTTCATAGATCGTGTTCCAGTAGTTCGTTCCCTCCCACACGCGCCCCTGTCGATTCATCTCCTCGTCGCCGATGAACAGGTATGTCTTGCCGGTCGCCTTCTGATAGTAGGGATAGATCTCGTGACCGCTGTTGATCGGGAACACGGTGATGAGCTTGGGCTTCTCGACGGATCCGCCGTACTTCCCATTGCCGACGTCGACGACCACGGTGCCGGCGCCGTACTGCGCCGAATAGGCGATGCCGTCACGCACCCAGAGATCGTGGATGTACGCGTTAGGGTGCTTGTACTCGCCGACTTTGCGCGGCTTCGTGATGTCCTTGACGTCGATGATGATGTACTTCTGGCCGCCTGAGATCGCAAACAGATAATCGTTCGTCGCAAAGACGTTATGCACGCCGCCCGTTAGATCTTCGCTGAAGACCGATGCGATCTTCGGGTGTGCCGGTGTCGCGAGGTCGAGAATGACGACGCCGTTGACGCGATTCGCGGCGCCTTCCTTCGTCATCACGCCGTAGCGCCCATCGGGCGACACGGTCACGTCGTTGATCGTGCGCGCATCGACCTGGATAGAGTCTGTCTTCACCGGGTTATTGAGATCGGTGATGTCGAAGATCATGCCGTAGCCGTCGCCGCCCCACGTCCCCACCAGGGCATAGTCGCGACCGTCCTTGCCGGTCCACGGCCAAAGGTCTGACGTATGCGTGCGATTGATGCTGCCGCGCCCCGTGACTGTGATGCGACGCCTAACGTCTCGCGGCTTGGCGTCGATCACGGTGCGGGCCGTAACGGTCCCTGACTGCGCGATCAACGTGAAACGTCCAGGTGCGTTCGCCGTGAAGACGTCGCGATCGATCACATGATCGATGATCGCCGGGCCACCAGGAGCAGCCGTCGTGTCGTCAGGCGTATAGATGAAGCTCCACGCGATCTTCGCGTCGTCGACAGCCGCACCGTTGGATCGCTTTGCCGTCGCGGAGAGTCTTACGACGTCGCCGGTGCGAACGGTCGTTTCCTTGATGCTCAACTCCACGCTCGTCACAGGATTCGGCGCGATTGTATAGCGCTGCTGCGCGCTGACCCCTTCCGCCTCAGCGGATACGGTCGTCGCACCGGGCTTGAGCGCCGTCACGTTGCCGAAGCGATCGACCGTCGCCACTGATGGATCCGACGAGCGCCACGTCACCGTTAGGCTCGGTCGAGGGCTGCCGTCTGCATGGGAGCCACGCGCTGTATGCGCGAGCATGACGCCGACGTACAGCCGACCCGGCTCCGGGACGATCTCCAGCTTCGATAGCGCCGGCCACGTGATCAGCACCGGGATCTCGAGCGTTACAGGCGGCGCATTCGGCGCCCCCTGAGCGACTGCAACGGCCGTGAACGACCCAGCCTTCAGTCCTTTGATCGTTCCCTCGCCAACCGAAAGCGCCATGAGCGGTCCGTTTACGAACACGCGCGCGTTCGGGATGGCATTCCCTTGCGCGTCGTACGCCGTCACCTTGAGCGGCGCCGATTCACCGGCTTTGACGGTTATGCGCGCCGGCTCGGCGACGAGCTTCGCGACCGGGGGTGGCTGTGGAGGTGTCGTTGTTTGTTGCGCGGCAAGTGCGCTGCTCGAGCAAATGAGTAGCGCGCGAATAACGGACACGACTTTCATGGTGGGCTCCTGGGGCTGCTTTGGCATAGCGCAGCGAGCGTCGAATATGGCCCGCGGCGTGAATGGCAGAAAGCGGCGACCACGCGGACCGACGGCCTCGGCCCGTGTGCCGCCTGAATCGGCAGGGTAAATTGGCCGGCGGTTCGATCTCCTACTCCGACATACTTGTCTTCGATCTCGCCATGCGTCGTTTAGCTCTCTCTATCTCTTTCCTCGTCACGGCTGTGCCCGCTGTCGGCCGAGCGCAAAGCTTTCCGTCCCCGGACCCGGTGCTGCGGCGCATGTGGGCGCTCGGGATGGACAGCTCGCAGGTCTACTCGCTCGCGCAGGTCCTGTCCGACTCCGTCGGTCCGCGCCTAACGGGGACACCGGGCATCAAGCGCGGTAATGATTGGCTTGTGAGCCGCTACACCACGTGGGGCATCCCCGCGCGCAACGAGCAGTATGGCACGTGGAAGGGCTGGCAGCGGGGAACCAGCCACATTGACCTCATCTCGCCGCGCGTGCGCACTTTGGAAGGGATGATGCTCGCATGGAGCCCGGGAACGGGCGGCAAAGACGTGACAGGCGCCGCCGTCATTCTGCCGGAGCTCGCCGACAGCAACGCGTTCGTTAGGTGGCTCCCCGAGGTCAAGGGCAAGTTCGTGCTCATCTCGATGCTGCAGCCGACCTGCCGTCCGGATGCGGACTGGGAGCAGTTCGCCACGAAGGAGTCCTTCGACAAGCTCAAAGACGAGCGCAACAAGGCGCAGCTCGCGTGGAATCGCCGCGTGGCCAACACGGGGTACACGGTGGGGCTGGGAACAGGCACGTTAGGCAGGCGCTTGGAGCAAGCCGGGGCTGCGGGGGTCATCGCGTCGCGCTGGTCCAACGGATGGGGCGTGCAGAAGGTCTTCGGAAGCCTCTACCAGGAGCGCGTGCCGGCGATCGACATCAGCTGCGAGGATTACGGCCTCGTGTACCGGCTCGCCGAGAACGCTCAGGCGCCGGTGCTGCGCGTGCGCAGCGAGTCGCAGTTCCTGGGGGATGTTCCGGTCTTCAATACGATCGCGGAAATCAAAGGGAGCGCGAAGCCTAACGAATACGTCGTGCTGTCGGCGCACTTCGACTCGTGGGACGGCGGCTCCGGGACGACGGACAACGGCACCGGCACCATCACAATGCTGGAGGCGATGCGCATCCTGAAGCTCGCGTACCCGACCCCGAAGCGGACGATCATCGTCGGGCACTGGAGCGGCGAAGAGCAGGGGTTGAACGGGTCGCGCGCCTGGGCCGAGGACCACAAGGAAGTCGTGAGCGGATTGCAGGCACTGTTCAATCAGGACAACGGCACCGGCCGAGTCGTGAACCTGTCTTCGGCCGGTCTGCCGAAGGCGGCCGGCAATCTGGCGCGCTGGGTCGCGCAGATTCCCGAGGACCTGACACGCGGAATCACGTTAGGCTTTCCAGGCGGGCCTGCCGGCGGCGGCTCGGACAACGCGTCGTTCGCCTGCTACGGTGCGCCGGGCTTTGGGCTCGGTGCGTTGAACTGGAATTACGGCACGTACACGTGGCATACGCAGCGCGACACCTTCGATAAGATCGTCTTCGACGATCTGAGGAACAACGCGACCCTAACGGCGATGCTGGCATACCTCGCGAGCGAGGATCCCGAGACCGTCGCGCGTGATCGTCGTTCGTTCGACCGAGGCCCGCGACCCGTTGCCACGGGCGGTCCGGGGCAGTTTCAGCCACCGTCGGGGTGGCCGGCGTGCACTCCGCCGCTGCGAGACGCGAGCCGGTACTCGAGGTAGTGCTTCTCAACCTTTTCGATTACGAGCGCGCAGCCGCGGAGTGTCTTTCTGAGCCCGCGTTAGGCTACCTCACGGGCGGCGCCAACGACGAAGTGACGCTGCGCGCGAATCGTGAGGCGTTCGACACGATCACGATTCGCTACCGCACGATGATCGACGTCTCGACGCGTGACTTGAGCACGTCCGTGTTGGGGACGCGGATCGCGTGGCCGGTGCTCATCGCGCCGACTGCGATGCAGCGGCTCGCGCATCCGGAAGGCGAGTGCGCAACCGCGCGGGCGGCGAGCCGGCTCGAGACGATCATGGTCGTCTCGACGACGGCTACGGTGGGGTTAGCGGACGTGCGCGCCGCGACCAAGTCTCCCATGTGGTTTCAGAGTTACATCTATCGCGATCGTGGCGTGACCGGGACGCTGCTGGAGCGGGCGCGCGACGTCGGCTACCAGGCGATCGTGCTGACTGTCGACGCTCCGATGCTCGGCCGGCGCGAGCGCGACGTGCGTCACGCGTTTCACCTCCCCGTTGGCCTGAGGCTGCCTAACGCAGAACTGGCGGGTGAAGGAGAGCTGCCCGAGACGAGCGGTGATTCGTCGCTGGCGCAGCATCTGGCGCGCACCCACGACGCCGCGCTGACGCCGAAGGACATCGCCTGGATGCGCGAGCTCACAGGTCTACCTGTCATCGTCAAAGGCATCGTGCGTGGCGACGATGCCAAGCGCGCGCTGGATCAGGGAGCGGCGGCCATCGTCGTATCGAACCATGGCGGCCGGCAGTTGGATACGGCGATTGCAGGCATCCGCGCACTGCCAGAGGTCGTTGAGGCAGTGAGCGATCACGGCGAGGTGTACGTGGACGGGGGTGTCCGCCGCGGAACCGACGTCGTCAAGGCTATTGCGTTAGGCGCACGCGCTGTATTGCTCGGGCGGCCCATTCTGTGGGGCCTGGCGGTGAATGGAGAGCAGGGAGTTATCGACGTCCTTTCGCTGTTGCGTGATGAAATCGATCTGGCGATGTGCTTGTGCGGCTGCCGGAACGTCTCCGAGATCACGCGCGATCTGATCGCCTAACGGGGGATGGGCAGCGGTGCCTCCGACCTCTGACCTCAAACCTCAGACCTCTCCTGTCTGGACGCCTTCCCCGGAACGCGTCGTAGGCAGTCAGCTTTACGCGTTCGCGCGCCGCGTCAGGAATTCACGCAACGTCGATGCGCTCAAGCCCGACGGCACGCTGGACTACGAGACATTGCACGCCTGGTCAATCGGACACCCTCGCGCGTTTTGGACAGAGGTGTGGCATTTCTGCGGTGTTGTCGCGGACCCGCGGCCGGAGCAGCCGGCCTGGGACGAGGTGCTCATCGGCGATGACCGCGTGGCGCCGCCGGATCCCTCGTTAGGCCCGCGCTGGTTCCGCGACGCGCGTCTCAACTTCGCCGAGAACCTTTTACGCTTCCGTGAAGAGCGCGAAGCGCTCGTGAGCTGGGGGGAAAATGGGCAGCGCGCCTCACTAACGTTTAGAGAGCTGCATCAGGCTGTGGCGCGTGTAACAGTGGCGCTGAAAGCCGCTGGCGTGAAACAAGGGGATCGCGTGGCCGGGTTCCTTCCGAATATTCCCGAGGCTGTGGTTGCTATGCTCGCCACGGCGAGTATGGGCGCGGTGTGGTCGTCGTGCTCGCCGGACTTCGGAGTCAACGGCGTGCTCGATCGCTTCGGTCAGATCGAACCGAAAGTACTCATCGCCGCCGATGGTTACCGATACGCCGGTAAGCTCATCGACACCTTGGAGCGAGTCCGTTCGGTCGCGGCAGCACTGCCGCGACTGGAGCGCCTGGTGCTCGTGCCTTTTCTGCGATCGGAAGATGAAGTCGCGGACGCAATGGAGACGATAAACCTAACGCGCCCATCGTCTGCAGTCCTCTGGACCCAATGGACGGCGGCCGCAGGTCATGGTAATGGCGCGTCGCCACTTGAGTTCGCTCGACTGCCATTCGACCATCCGCTGTTCATCATGTACTCGTCAGGCACCACGGGGTTGCCCAAGTGCATGGTACACGGTGCCGGCGGCACATTATTGCAGCATCAGAAGGAACATGTGCTGCACACCGATCTGAGCTCGCGTGACCGCATCTTCTTCTTCACGACGTGTGGCTGGATGATGTGGAACTGGCTCGTCAGCTCGCTGGCCGTCGGAGCTACTGTCGTGCTGTACGACGGAGCGCCGCTGGCTCCGCGCACGAGCATCCTGTGGGATCTCGCGGAGCGGGAGCGCCTAACGGTGTTCGGTGTGAGCGCCAAGTATCTTGCGCTCGCTGAGAAGGAGGGTCTCGTGCCTCGAGAGACTCACGACTTATCCGCGCTGCGCACCGTCATTTCCACGGGCAGCCCATTGGCGCCGTCTGGATTCGACTACGTCTATCGCAGCGTAAAGGCCGACGTGCAGCTGGCGAGCGTATCAGGTGGCACGGACATCATCTCGTGTTTTGCGTTAGGCAATCCGACCGCGCCGGTCTGGCGCGGCGAGCTGCAGTGCCGCGGACTCGGCATGGCGGTGGAAATATTCGATCACAACGGACACGCGCAGCGCGCTGGGGAGGGCCCGGGCGAATTGGTATGTACCAAACCATTCCCATCGATGCCCGTGGCGTTTTGGAACGATCCAACCGGAGCCAAGTACCGCGAGGCGTACTTCGACCATTTCCCGAACGTCTGGCGACATGGCGACTGGGCCGAGCTGACTGAGCACGGCGGACTCGTGATCACTGGGCGCAGCGACGCGACGCTGAATCCGGGCGGCGTGCGCATCGGGACTGCCGAGATCTATCGCCAGGTCGAGCAGCTCCCCGAGATCCTCGAGAGTCTCGTCATCGGTCAGGACATAAAGACGCCGAACGGAGAGAGCGATGTGCGCGTCGTTCTATTCGTTCGGCTGCGAGAAGGAAATACGCTCGATGACGCGCTGCGTGAGCGGATCAAGCGACACATTCGCGAGAACGCGACGCCACATCATGTTCCCAAAGTTGTTGTGCAAGTGGCGGACATCCCGCGCACGATCAGCGGGAAGATCACCGAGCTCGCAGTGCGCAACGTCGTGCACGGAAGAGAAGTGAAGAACACGGATGCGCTGGCAAATCCTCAGGCGCTCGAACTGTTCCGGGACTTGCCCGAGTTGCGCACGTAGTCATGCGATTTTGAGGAAGCCGGCTATCGCGGAAGTCTCCTCGCTTCTCTCCCGCTCGGAATTGGCAGTGGTGCCAGTGACTTCCGCGCCTGATCAGCCAGCAACTTCGTGAGTTGCTCCAGCGTCTCGCGCCGTTTGCGCACGATGCGCGTGTAGATCGTCCGCGCTGTTGTGTAAAACACGCCGAACATGCCCAGCGCCAGGCCGACGGCGGCAAAGGGTGAGTGCAGGGCGCCGATCCCCACGCCCAGTATCGGACCCATGGAGCCGCCGCCGCCGCCACCCATGATCCCACCGAACAAGCCACCGGCGAGGTCCCGGAGCCTCTCGCTCACGTGGATCGCGGTACGGCCGTCGCGTACTAGCACCGACACTTGCACCTTGCGCTGGCCGGTCGACGTCCATGACAGCGAGCGGCCCACTGCACTCACGTTGCCCGCTTCGCCTAACGTGCGACGGATGATGTCGATCATGAGATCGAAATCGCGGTCGCGCATTTCGCCGTCGATAATGCTCTCGTATGCGATCGTCGTCACGTCGCCCAGGAACGGGTTCTTCTTCATGGCGCCCGACGCCGCGACACCGCTCGCGAGTGTGTCCTGCGCGCGTCGCTCGGCGAGCGCGCGATCCACGTACTTGTCTTTGATACCCACGGCCTTCGCGGCATCGCGAACGTCAGCCATCTGATAGCCCGACGTCAGCGTCGCCGGCGGCCGATTGTTGCGTTCTGCTGGGCGCTTCGGCAGCTCGGGAGGCTGTACGTCGAGTCCAGTCATCTCCTGCAGATACGCCGCGCGCTCCCACACGGAGTGCGCTTCCGTGGACGACAGGATTTCGGGGGCAGTGCTTGACGCGACCTCCTGCTCGGCGGCAATCAGCGCTTCTTCGAGCTCTTCGGCGTATTCGTACCGTTGCGCCGGATCTTTGAGCAAACAACGGTCGACGATGTCGGCGACAGATTCCGGGATGTGCGGCGCAACGTCGCGCAGCGGCGGCGGCGCCGTCATCACGTGCGCGACAAGAACGGCAGACGGCGTATTGCTTTCGAACGGGAAGTGACCGGACAACGCGTAGAACGCGAGCACACCTAACGAATAGATGTCGCTGCGGCCGTCCACTTGATCGCCCGACACCTGCTCCGGGCTCATGTACGACACCGTGCCTAACACGGTTCCAGTCGCGGTCATCGGGGCCGTCGCCGCGACGCGAGCGATCCCGAAGTCCGTCACCATCGCGCGGTGCGAAGCGCCCTCGATCAAAATGTTCTCGGCTTTCACGTCGCGATGGATCACGCCACGTGTGTGCGCGTATCCAAGCGCGTCGGACACGTCGCGCAAAATCGGCAGCAGCTCGCGCGGCGATATCGGCCCGCTCAGCTGGATGCGATGCGCGAGTGATTCACCGTCCACGTAGCCCATCACAAAGAAGACGACGCCGGCGATCTCGTCGGCGCGGTAGACTGGGACGATGTTCGGATGTGACAGCGCTGCCGCCGTTCGCGCTTCGCGCAGGAAGCGATCCCGTACCAAGGCGTCGTTCGCCAGATGCGGCGGAAGTGTCTTGATCGCAACGAGGCGCTCCAATCGCGGATCGTTCGCGACGTACACGATGCCCATGCCGCCGCGCCCGACTTCGCGCTGCAGCTGGTACTGGCCGGTCAGCGCGGCCGCCAGGCTCTGGAACTCGGCCGTCGGCGTAGTCACGACTCAAAAGTACTCATTACATTGACTTACCAAGAGACCAGGTGCGTCCGGTGCGCAACATCGCGTGCCGTTCGCGCCAGCTGAGGGGCATACCATGGCGACTTCCACTGCTCCGCGCGCGGACGCCGCGCACGACACGTTTCCGATCAACGGAACCGATTTCATCGAGTTCTACGTCGGAAATGCCAAGCAGGCTTCACACTTCTACCGCACGGTGTTCGGCTTCGCGCTCGAAGCGTACAGCGGTCCGGAAACCGGTGTGCGCGACCGCGCCAGCTATCTGCTGACGCAAAACAAGCTGCGTTTCGTGTTCACGACGCCGCTCGTCGACGGCCCGATCGCCGAGCATGTTCGCAAGCACGGTGATGGCGTCAAGGACATCGCGTTCTGGGTGGACGATGCGCGTGACGCCTATCGCAAGGCGATCGAGCGAGGGGCTGAATCGGCACTCGAGCCTAACGTTTTGCATGACGACTCGGGCGAGGTCGTGAAAGCTGCTATCAAGACCTACGGCGACACGATCCATTCCATAATCGAACGGCGCAATTACAGAGGACTGTTTCTGCCTGGCTTTCAGCGGCTCGAGTCCCCGTACATTCCGACGGCGACCGGCCTGCAGTACGTCGATCACTGCGTGGGGAACGTCGAGTTAGGCAGAATGAATCACTGGGTCGGGTTCTACTCGCGCGTGCTCGGCTTCTTCAATTTGCTGTCGTTCGACGACAAGGACATCTCAACGGAGTACTCGGCGCTGATGTCGAAGGTGATGTCGAACGGGAACGGGCGCATCAAGTTTCCAATCAACGAGCCTGCGAGCGGCAAGAAGAAATCGCAGATCGACGAGTATCTCGAGTTCTACGGCGGCCCGGGCGTGCAGCACATCGCGATCGCGACGAACGACATCGTGGAAACGGTCTCGCAGTTGAAGAGTCGTGGGCTGGAGTTCCTGCACATCCCGTCGAACTACTATGACACGGTGCTGGAGCGCGTCGGGAAGATCGATGAAGATCTCGATCCGCTGCGCGAGCTGGGCATCCTTGTGGATCGAGATGACGAGGGGTATCTGCTGCAGATCTTCACAAAGCCCGTACAGGATCGGCCGACGCTGTTCTACGAGATCATTCAGAGGAAAGGGGCGAAGAGTTTTGGAAAGGGGAATTTCAAGGCGTTGTTCGAGGCTATAGAGAGGGAGCAAGCGCTTCGTGGCAATCTCTAACGAAGGTCTGACCTAGTTATGCCCATCTACCATTCGTTAGGCCAAGTCCCCAAGAAGCGACACACAGTCTTCCGTCGGCCTGATGGCGGTCTTTACGCGGAAGAGCTGATGGGGCATGAAGGCTTCATCGGCACGTCGTCGCTCCTGTATCACACGCATCCGCCCACGACAGTCAAGACGGCGCGCAAGATCCGTGACGTGAAGTGGGAGATCGACGACGACACATCGCTGCGCCACCGGCATTTCCTAACGAGGCTCGCGAACAAGGGCGGCTCGCCGACGCTGGATCGTCTGCCGATTCTGTTCAATAAAGAGATCGCGATGTTGTTCGTGGAGCCTGACGAGCAGGATCCGCACTTCTATCGCAACTCCATGGCCGACGAGGTCGTGTACGTCGCGGAAGGGAAGGGGACCTTGGAGTCAGTCTTCGGTGAGTTGCCGTACGGGCCTGGGGACTACGTGCTCATTCATCGCAACATAACGCACCGTTGGCGCCTCGACGCGAGCGCTGGTCCCACAAAGATGCTCGTTTTCGAGAGCCGCGGGCACGTGCGCTGGCCCAAGCGCTATCGCAACGAGTTCGGGCAGCTGCTCGAGGGCGCACCATACAGCGAGCGGGATATCCGTCGTCCGATGGAGCTCAAGCCGCATGACGAGAAGGGCGATTTTCGCATTCTCGTCAAGCAGTATGATGCGATCAATGAGCTCATCCTCGATCACCACCCATTCGATGTCGTCGGTTGGGATGGTTACTTCTATCCCTGGATCTTCAACATCAACGACTTCGAGCCGATCGTCGGGCGCATCCATCAGCCGCCGCCGGTGCACCAGACGTTTCAGGGCGACGGCTTCGTGATCTGCTCGTTCTGTCCGCGACCGTACGATTTCGATCCTAACGCGCTACCCGCGCCGTACAACCACTCGAACGTGGATTCAGACGAGGTGCTGTTCTACGCGTCGAGTGAATTCATGAGCCGCAAGGGGATCGAGTACGGCTCGATCACGCATCATCCGGACGGACTGCCGCACGGTCCGCATCCGGGCCGCGCGGAGGCCTCCATCGGCGCCAAGTACACGAACGAGCTGGCTGTCATGATGGATTCGTTCCGGCCGCTGCATGTCGCCAAGACTGCGTTAGGCATCGAAGACCCCAAGTACCATCAGAGCTGGGTGGAGCAACAGCACGCGCAGTTCAATCCGCCGACATCCTAACGCTGTGATCAGGAAACGGGGGCTCGCGATGCTCGCCGTCACGGCGTGCGCCTGCGCATCGCCTCCGCCTAACACCAGTTCCACGCCAAGCCATGGCGCATCGCGCTTTCTTTATGTGTGGGCCGGCGATAAGGACGAGAAGGACCCCGACTTCGTCGCCGTGTACGACGTCCGCCCATCGAGCAAGACGTATGGCCAGGTGCTGTCCACAACGCCGGTGGGGATGAGCGGTTCACTGCCGCATCACCTGGAGTACGTGCTGCCGCCATCGGGTCAGCTGCTGTTCGCGAACGGGCATCATCACGAAGCGATCATGCTCTTCGACGTCAGCGACGCGGAGCATCCGCGCCTGGTGCGCACGCTCGACGCGACTCCGGGGCTGCGATTCCCGCACGACTTCGCGCGCCTGCCTAACGGGCACGTGCTCATCGGATTCCTGCGCAGCGATGGTCCCAGTCCGCTCAAGGGCGATTCGCTCCGACCGGGCGGTCACGGCGGGTTGGCTGAATTTGAGGCCGACGGCCGCTGGATCCGGAGCGTGAGCGCCGCCGACTCTACGATCGCAGAGCCGATCCGTCTCTATGCATTTGCGCTGCTGCCCGAGATCGATCGTCTCGTGACGACGAGCGCGCCAATGATGGAAGACTTTAGCGCCGATGTCGTGCAGATCTGGCGACTCTCGGATTACAAGTTGCTTCGCACGTTGCGAGTCCCGGAGGCGCGGCTGCCTGACGGCACTGTGCTCAAAGGCAGCAACGGCCTTCCCTTCGAGCCGCGCGTATTGCCGGACAAGCGATCGGTGTTCCTGAACGCGTACCGGTGCGGCTTCTACCACCTAACGGGACTAGAGACGGCGAATCCGGCGCTGACCGCTGTGTATGCTATCGATACACCGCCCGACAACAAGGGAGCGTGCGGCGTGCCGGTCGTAGTGGGCAATTATTGGATCATGACTGTCGGTCGCGCGAACAGCCTCGTGACGCTGGACATCAGCGACCCGGCGCACCCGAAGGAAGTCGCACGTCTGTACGCCGACAGCATTTTCCGTCCGCACTGGTTGGCCAAGGATCCAGGTTCGGATCGTCTGATTGTCGGTGCTGAGAACGGCGGGGAGGAACGCATGCTGCTGGCGCATGTCGATCCGGCAACCGGCAAGTTGCGCTGGGACACTTCGCTGCGCGGACCGGATGGTCTGTTAGGCATCAGTTTCAAACGAGAGCAGTGGCCGCACGGAAGAACCGGAGAGGCGTTCGGGCACGCAGCGCTCTTTCGTCCCTAGTCGCTCGTTAGGATTCGTTCTTCCTGCAGCTGTTCACCTACGGTCGAAATCCCGCCGCGCGCCAGAGTGCCGCGCTGTCGTAGAGGGAACCCCCTTTCATCACCAGTCGAACCCGTCGGATGTTCGAAATGTCTTCGAGCGGGTTCGCATCCAGCACTAACAGATCGGCAAGCTTCCCGGCCTCCAGCGTCCCCACCTGTTGGTCCAGCTGCATGGCGCGAGCGGACATGGCGGTCGCCGAACGGATCGCTTCCATCGGCGTCATTCCGGCCTTTACGTAAAGCTCTAGTTCTCGATACAGGCTGAAGCCGGGCACCCCCTCGTCCGTCCCTGGGACAATCGATATTCCAGCCTCGTGCAGTGCGCGGATGATCGCCAGCGTGCGTGCCAAGCGAGCGTGCGCCGTCGCCGTATCCACGTTAGGCGCTCCCATCGCGGCGATGCGCTGTGCCAGGACTGGCGGGAGGAGATGCAGGACGGGCTGCAGGTTCGTCACCGGTTCGGCGGTCGAGTGGCCGAGGAGCTCACCCCAGGATGCCGTCGGGTCGATCACGGTGCCATGGCGTTTGAGCTCGGCGATCACGCGACGTACGCTGTCAGACTGCGGGTCACCACGCACAGGGAGGTGTGCGATCTGGTCCATCCCGGAGTCGACGGCGGCCAACAGCGTCAGTGCCGTTGGGACGTGGCCCGTCACCGTCATTCCCAGCGCATGCGCCTCGCGACAGATGGCTGCGACCACATCCGGCCGCAGCAGCGAGTACAACTTCATCTGTTGGAAGCCGAGCTTGTGATAGTGCCTAACGAGCTCGCGCCCTTCCTCGGGCGTGGTGGCATTCACGGCACCAAAAGCGTTCGGGCCGCCGCCATCCACCAACCCGGCCAGCAGCATGCGCGGACCCAACGCGCGGCCCGAGTCGACTGCGCCGCGGAGCGCGAGAATGAACGAAATCTCGTTCCCCATATCGCGCACCGTGGTCACGCCAGCGGCCATGTAAACCGGCGCCCATTCCAGTTGATTGAGGTGCGTATGCATGTCCCAAAGCCCGGGGACGATCGTTTTTCCGCGTACGTCGATCCGGCGAGCGCCGGTGGGCACCGGCGTTCCCGCGCTCGGTCCCGCCGCGGCCACGAGCCCGTTGACGACAACCACTGTGGCGTTAGGCACCGCAACGCGGCCCGTACCGTCAACCAGCGTGGCACCGATCAAGGCGACCGTGCCTTCCGCGATTGGCCGCACTGACCGCGAGATCGCGGCCAGATCGTCCATCGCGGCGTGCGCGGCAACCTCCATCAGCTTCGGATAGAGCGGATCGAGGTCTTTGCGGATTGCTTCCAGTGAGAGGCCACCACCACCCGCGGTCGTGAACGCGGCGAGGCGACCCGTATCATCCAGCCAGACATATTCGATGCCCCAGACCACGCCATCGATCGCGTAGCGAGTCAAGACAAGTCGCTGCGCGCCCTGCGACAGCGTGTCGGCGCCGCGCCGTTCGATCCCAACGAGATTGGTCGGCCCTCCAGGGACCACGGCGATCCGCGCCGGCGAACCTTGGGCCATCCAATAGCGCAACATCGCAAGGTGCTGCGACACTGGTGTGTACGGTGAGATTGCGAACGCGACCTTCGGTAGTTCGACTAGCAGTGACTTGCCGGCCCGCAGCACGGTCGCGCGCTGTCCGTAGATGTCGACCTGCGTTTCCACGGTGCGACTTGTGTCCGTTAGGCGAACGACCTGCAGATACCGAGGCGTGTACCCTTCGCCGAGCTGCAGCGTGCCTTGTATGTGGGTGCGTCGACCGCGGTCAACGTAGTCGAAGTCGGCGTCCAGCTGCATTCCCGACGGTGCGGCTTTGAGCGAATACCGCTCCCACCCGATCGGGTATCCCAGGTAGTACAGTCGGAGCGTATCCTCAGTCGTGCTAATGGCAGGAGCGGGTTGTTGCGCGGAGCGCGCGGCGAGCGGCGCGCAGAGGCAGGCCAGCGTTGATGCTGCAACGCCTAACGTGCGACGCGAGACAATTCGTACATTGTGTCGCCGCCCGCTGAGGGTGACTATTCGCATGAATCCGAAGTGGTGGGGACGAGCGACTGCTAACGTCGCCTGTAATAATACGCCCGAGATTCTGCCCCGCCGATACCTGCGCGGATACCTCCCATGCCAGCTGACTCCAGGTCGTACGATGACATCCCCGATTTCGGCGCGCTGTATGACAGCGTGCCAATTTATGCACGGCGGCGAGACGTGCAGTTCTATGTGGACGAAGCGGCAGCCGCGCGCGGCCCAGTATTGGAGCTTGGCTGCGGCACCGGGCGAATTCTCATCCCCACAGCGCGAGCGGGACATACAATCACGGGACTCGACGGCTCTGCACACATGCTCGAGCGCTGTCGCACGAAAATCTCGCACGAGCCGGAAGATGTACGAAGCCGCATCCGGCTCACGCGCGGCGACGTACGCGATTTTGATCTCGCGGAGCGATTCGCCCTGATTACCGCTCCGTTTCGCGTTGTCCAGCACCTAACGAGCATCGACGATCAGCTGCGCTTCCTGGATGCTGTCACGCGGCATCTCGCGCCGGGTGGTAGGCTCGTCTTCGATGTGTTCAATCCAAACCTGGCGAGACTCGTTGCGGCCGACAGCGCCGAACACGAAGACACGCCGGAGCAGCTTCTGACTGACGGGAGAACGTTGCGGCGAACCTTTCGCGTAGCGCGCGTGCGCTGGATCGAGCAAGTGAGTGAGATCGAACTGATCTACTATGTCACCGATGCCTCGCGCACGGTGCAGCGTTATGTGCAGGCCTGCGACATGCGCTGGTTCTTGCGCGCAGAGATCGAGCACCTGCTCGCGCGCGGCGGGTTCCGCCTGCGATCGATTTACGGCGACTTCGATCGGTCGCCGTTAGCGGACGGCTGTCCGGAACAGATCGTGTGTGCTGAGTTGGCTTAGAGGTCGCGAACGTTCAAAAGCGTCCACAGGTGCAGTTGGACGGGCCGCAGCCAGGTCCGGGCTCGGGAAGCGATTTGTCGCCAGCGCTCATGTGACCCAAGCCACCGACGATCACGCGGCGCACCGGCGCGCCGGTTTCGGGATGGGCGGCCAGCGGAGCGTCGCTCATTGATTGTCGCAATTCGAAGCGCTCGGCGGTGGCGCCGTTCGTGGGAATCGTCTCGTAGAGATAAGTCGGCATGATCAACTGTTCTGCTGACGCCATGTACGATGGCTATGTGCCCCGCGTCGCAACAAGATGCTCGGCCAATCGACGCAAATGTGACAATGACGCGACTGTCGTGGCACGCGGCTTCCGCCAGAGTGTACCTTGGTGGCGGAGGCGACCTGCAGCAATGGTTTGATATAAGCGGAAGTATCCACCCCGGAACGTGCGAGCGTTTTCGATGGATCCTCGCACTGCACACGCTGCATTGTTTAGACGTGGCCGAATGTTGCGACGGTTTGTAGACGCGGCCGGCCTCATCGCGCTCGCCGCAGCGTCGGCAGGGGCACAGCGCCTAGCGGGCACGATCGTCGAAGCAGACGGAAAGACGCCGGCGTCCTTCGTTGCTCTCCTCATTCTGAATGCTGGCGGCAATACAATCGCGCGCGCTCAAAGCAGCGCTTCAGGCAGCTTCTCACTGGCCGTCCCCAGTGCTGGCACGTATGCGGTTCGGGCGCTGCGCGTGGGATTCAAGCCGACACTGAGCGATCCGGTCACAATCGCCGCGGGTGACGCGGCCCGTATCAGGATGCAGCTGACGAACGAGCGGATCGTCCTCGCACCGGTGCAGGTTCGCGAGCGCGCCACCTGTGGAACCTTCGCTGCCAGAAGCGCGCTCATCGAAACGTGGGATCAGGCGCGCGCCGCCTTACTTGGCGTGGCGCGAACGGAGGGGGTCACGAACGTCCGCTTCGAAACGCTGACGTGGACTATTGAGCGGGACGTGTGGCCCGACACCGGCACGCGGATGACTGCGGAGTCGTCCGGGCGGAGCGAGGGAGCCGCGTATCGAAGTCCGCCGGCTCGCGAGCTGTTGCGCAGCGGCTTCGTGCGCACGTTAGGCGATTCCGTCGAATTCCATGCGCCCGATGCTTTCGTGCTACTTGATCCTGAATTCGCCGAGAGCTACTGCTTCTTACTTGAGCCGGCGCCAGCGGGTCATCCGGAGTGGATTGGACTGGGCGTCACGCCATCGCAGCTTCGCGCCGGCAACGTGGCGATCGATGGCGTCCTGTGGCTCACGCGCGATGGTGCGCTGCAGCGATTCGATTACAGCTACCTGGGCATGGATCGCTTGCTTGAGGCGGCGCAGCCGGGCGGCCGCGTGGATTTCCTGCGACTTCCCACGGGCGAGTGGATCGTATCTCGCTGGTCCATCCGGATGCCACAAGCTGTGACGGACAGGCAGCCGCAAGGCTTGAGCGCACGGGAAAATGCTGTGGTCAGGCTGGGTCGAATTGTGGAGCGCGGGGCGGTCGTGACTCGTGTGCAGATGAGCGACGGCCAGTATCTCACACCCGGTCAGCAGCCACTGAGCCTAACGATCAAAGCGCGCGACGGCTCCGCCCAGTCGTTGCTCGGCACGACTGTATCGCTACCAACGGAAGGGCTCTCTTGGATCAGCGGTTCGTCGACCGTCATCGACATGGGCCCGATGGGTCCTGGGCGCCACCGGTTCATGGTGCAGACGCCGCTCATGCGCGACGTCGGACTCGCGCCGGAAGTCGTCGACATGACGCTGCTGCCGGATTCGACCGCGTTGCAGCTGGCGTTATACGTTCCGTCTGTCAGCGATGTGCGCCGCCGCCTGTGCCCCGAGTCCCCTAACGAGCCCGTGGCCATTGGCACGCTCCCCGCGACGGGCGTCGCGGCGTTAGGAAAAGTCTATGTGACGCGTGCTGGCGAGAACGCCGCTCTGCGTCGGAGCGATGTGGTTGTGGACTCGAGCGGACGCTGGCATGCGTGCGGACTCCTGCGCGGCACCTCGCTCGTACTGCTGAGAGATCGCGGCGGTGTAACGGAGACGCTTGCGCGCTTTCGAATTCCTCGCGCTGTCGACGTGGCGTTCGTTGGCTCGTTCAACGCACAGCCGTCATCACTCGCGGCATCATTGCCGACGGCGTCGCCCGCCGCGGCCACTGCCCGGCTCACCATCCGCGCCCTCGTGGCGCGCGATTCATCGCTCCTGCGCGATGCGGAAGCAATTGTGGACGACTCGCTCCTCGTGCGGCCTAACGCGCGACGGGAGCTGCGAGTTTCTGAGCTGGCCGAGGGGAAGCATGTTGTCACGGTGCGTAGCCTCGGCTTCACTCCGGTGACGGACACGATTGCAATCTCGGGCTCAGATGCCCGCGCTCACACAGTATGGCTCGAGCGCTTGCCGCCATTGCTCGCGGAAGTAAAAGTGCGCGGCCGCATGGTACGGGTTCCGCTGAAGTTTGCGGAAGTCCTTCAGCGCGCATCGTCGGGTTGGGGGACGCTGTTCACACGCGAAGACATCAAGGCAGCTGCGGAAGTGAACAGCCTTCTCGCAACACTTCCAGGCACAATTGCCGAAGATCACACCGTTGCCTTCCAAAGCTGTGCTGTCTCGATTGACCCATCCGCGCCGAGAAAGGTTCAGGTCTATGTCGATGGGGTTCGAGTTACGATGGTCCCGCAATACAGTGGAAGCGGGAAAGGCATTGGCGGCGATGATGAGATCACGCTGATCCTCAAGACAGTGAACATGGCCGACATCGAGTTCATCGAGGTCTATCGCGGCCCTGCGCAAATCCCGGCGGTTTTCGTCAACGACGCCTGCGCAGTGATCGCAATCTGGACCAAGGCGTACTGAGTCGTCGGCTTACTCGTTAGGCTCGCGCGTCGAATGCCGCGATAGCTCGCTTGGTGTAATCCGAGAGCACCAATTCTCCGCTCATCGCCGCACGTTCGAACAGGAGCGTTTCCCACTGGTCCGTCCCGCCCCAGAACATGCGCTTCATGCGCGCCATCGCGTTGGGATTGGAGTTGGCGAGCCGAGTCGCCGTCACGTTGAGCACGGCGTCCATCGCGTGAGTCGTATCGAAAACGCGCGAGAAGAGACCATGACGCTCGCACCATGCCGCGTCGCGCCACTCCGTGTCGATCGCCATTGCGGCAAAGGCTCCTGATCCGACTTTCCGTTCGATCACCGGCCCCACAATGAATGGGCCGATCCCAAGCGCGAGCTCGCTCAGACGCACGGACGCCGTCTCCAGCGCGAACGAATAGTCGCACGCGGCGATCATCCCGATACCGCCACCCGCAGCCTTTCCGTGCACGCGGCCAAGCACGAATTGGGGACAGCGAATCATTGCAAGCACAAGGCGGGCGAAACCGCTGAAAAACTCCTTGCCCTCGGCCGAGTTTGTAATCGCCTTGAACTCGGCGAACGAGGCGCCGGCACAAAACGTGGACCCCCCTTGGCTCTGCAGAATGATCACCCTGACATCGCCGGACTTGGCCAACGTGTCGAATTCCTTGGCGAGGTCATTCAGCAACACACCTGGCAGCGAATTGCTCTTTGGGTGCGAAAACGTGATACGCGCAATGCCGTTCGCGATGTCGACAAAGGCGTTGCCAGGTTCGACCGTCGGTGGGAGTGGGGAAGCCATCTGGAAGTCCGTGTGGCAGGCGGTGTTAACGTAGCGACGCGCACGGCCGTTGCAACGCAGGGGGTGGTCGAATAATCTCCGCTTCTCGCCTTCGCAACGGTTAGACTGATCGAATGAATGCACCGGCGCCCCGACCCCAAGAATCAGCCGAACCGCCCGAACTCATGGCGGAGTTCGAGGCTCGCCTGGACCGCGGCGAGACGATCGAGCCCAAAGATTGGATGCCGGAGAAGTACCGCAAGCAGCTCATCCGGATGATGTCGCAGCACGCGCATTCGGAGATCGTCGGGATGCTGCCGGAAGGGAATTGGATCACGCGCGCTCCGTCACTCCGGCGCAAGATCACGCTGCTCGCCAAGGTTCAAGACGAGGCCGGCCACGGACTCTACATCTATTGTGGCACCGAAACGTTAGGCATCGGGCGCGAAGAGCTCGTCGATCAGCTACTGACAGGCAAGGCGAAATACTCGAGCATCTTCAACTATCCCACGCTCACGTGGGCCGATATCGGTGTGATCGGGTGGTTTGTGGACGGCGCCGCGATCGTCAATCAGACGATGCTGGCCAAGACGTCATACGGGCCGTACGCGCGCGCCATGATCCGCATTTGCAAGGAAGAGAACTTCCACAAGCGCCAGGGCTACGAGATCTGCAGCGTGCTCGCCGTCGGCACGCTGGCACAGCGAGAAATGGTACAGGACGCGGTGAATCGTTGGTGGTGGCCGTCGCTCATGATGTTCGGCCCGTCGGACAAAGAGTCGCCTAACAGTGCCGAGCTTATTCGTTGGCGCGTGAAACGCGAGAGCAACGACACTCTGCGGCAGCGTTTTGTCGATCTCACGGTCCCGCAAGCCAAGGCGATCAACGTCTCACTGCCGGATCCAGATCTCAAATACAACGCCGAGACTGAGCACTGGGACTTCGGCGAAATCGATTGGGACGAATTCTACCAGGTGATCAAGGGGAACGGGCCGTGTAACCGCGAGCGTCTTGCCGCGCGGCGCTCGGCGCACGACGACGGCGCCTGGGTGCGCGAAGCCGCGGCGGCCTATGCGCGCAAGCGGTCGGCGGCGAGCGCCGCCTAACGAATGACTCCGGACGACGGCGTAGGCGCCGGCAGCGACACGCAGTGGCCACTCTGGGAAGTCTTCACGCAAGAAGGCGAGGGCGCCCCGCACGAGCACGCGGGGAGCGTGCATGCGGTGGACGCCGAGCACGCGCTGCAGAACGCGCGCGACGTGTATGCGCGTCGTGGCAAGGTGGTGAGCATCTGGGTCGTGCCTAGCGAGCAGATCATCGCGTCCACGCCCGGGGATGCCGGTCCGCTGTTCGATCCAGGCAACGACAAGCCGTATCGCCATCCGCAGTTCTACAAGGTCCCGCGCGGCGTTCGCGTCGAATGAGCGCATGACATCGGATACGTGGGTCCCGGGGAAGCGCTCGGATACAGCGACGTCAGGCATCGCGAGCGATCCGCACTTCACGTACGTGTTGCGCGTAGCGGACGATCGGCTCGTGCTCGGGCATCGTCTCTCGGAGTGGTGCGGCCACGCGCCGATCCTCGAGGAGGACATCGCGCTCGGGAACTTCGCCCTGGATCTCGTCGGACAGGCGTCGGCGTTGCTCAAGCACGCCGGTGAGATCGAGGGGAAGGGGCGCAGCGAGGACACGCTGGCCTACTTCCGCGATGCCGTCGAGTTCCGCAACTGCCTGCTTGTCGAGCTGCCGCGCGGCGACTTCGCGATGACGCTTATGAGGCAGTTCCTGTTCGACGCTTTCGACGTTCTTTTGCTTGAAGGCCTCGCCGCCAGCTCGGACAAGACGTTAGGTGGCATCGCCGCCAAGGCCGAAAAGGAAGCGCGCTATCACGTGCGGCATTCCGCCGAGTGGCTGCGAATGCTCGGCGATGGAACCGCGGAGAGTCATGAACGGGCGCAACGTGCGCTCAACGATCTCTGGATGTACACGCCGGAGTTGTTCGTCGCGGACGACGTGGAGCGTGCTATTGTCGAGCGTGGAATCGGCCCACACCCCGCGGAATTGCGCGACCGCTGGCTGGCCACGGTGCAACGCGTCGTGAGCGAAGCGACCCTAACGCTTCCGCCTGACGAGCATGCGGCGAGCGGCGGGCGCATCGGACGGCATACCGAGCACCTCGGGCGCATGCTGTCCGACATGCAAAGTCTCGCGCGCGCACATCCTGGGGCGACGTGGTGATGCTGGCTGCACACGACGTGTGGGCCTGGCTCGAGGACGTGAAGGACCCCGAGGTGCCAGTGCTGAGCGTCGTCGAGCTCGGAATCGTACGTGACGTACGGATCGACGATGGAAGTGTAACGGTAACGATTACGCCGACGTACTCGGGTTGTCCGGCGATGCTCGAGATCGAGCAGGAGATCATGCGCGCGTTAGGTGCGCGCGGCGTCGAAAGCGTTCGGTTGGAAACCGTTTATGCGCCGGCCTGGACGACGGATTGGATGAGCGACGCGGCGAAGCAGAAGCTGACTGCGTACGGCATCGCTCCCCCGGGCCGAGTTGCGCAAGAACCGAACGTGGTGGCGATTCGGTCACGCCGGACGAAAACGGATCGCTCCGTCGTGGCATGCCCGTACTGCGGTTCGCAGGAAACCGAGCTGCGGTCTCAATACGGATCGACGGCCTGCAAGGCGATTCAGTTCTGCCGTTCCTGCCAGCAGCCCTTCGAGGAATTCAAGACGTTCTAGGTCCGTTCCAAACGGCGCCCGCGCGTCGGATTTCAGGCGGGCGAAAGACGTTGTTACCGACCTAGTCAGGGCTGGGTCGTCGGGCGACGGATCGCGGCTCCCGGCATTACGTTAGGCACGACGCTGCCATTGCGCACGACTGGCGTGCCGTTCACAAGGACGAACGGAATCCCTTCGGGCGACTGCTTAGGTCGCTCATACGTCGCGCGATCGATCACGCGCGCCGGATCGAAGACAGTGATATCGGCGTCGCTGCCTACGTTGAGGCGTCCCTTCGAACGCATCTGCGGCACCCAGCCCTCGAGGCGCTGTGCGGGGAGGAGCGTCATACGCCTGATCGCCTGCATGAGTGAAAGCTTTTGCTCCTCGCGCACGTACTTGCCTAACACGCGGGCATAGGTCCCCGCGCCGCGCGGGTGGCCGGCGTTTTCGCCGAGCGGGACAGCGTCCGAGGCGATGAGCACTGTGGAATCCCGCAACGCCGCGTCAATGGCCTCCTGTGGAATCACGAAGGCCACGATGGGTCCGCCGGTTCGGCGATAGCCGGCGAAATTCTCCGGCGTTAGGCGCTCGCCCGTCCCGAACCACATGATCTCACGCTCGCTGATGCCGAGTCGCTGCTGCCAACCGGGGTCGAAGATCGCCGCTCTGATATCTGTGGACGCGGCTTCGTAGGGATACATCTCCGTCGTCACGTCGATACCGCGCGCCTTGGCCCCGGCGATCATCTCCAGCGAGACGCCTGTCTGACGCAGGCCCGTGCTCGTGACGTGCACGATGTGCAAAGATGCACCAGTCGTCGCCGCATCGGCGATCACTTCCTGCGTTGCATCGAGCGTCCCCTGATTCACCGTTAGGCTGGCGTGACGGATATGTACGAAGATCGGGACACCCGCGCGAGCGGCCTCCTGAAAGACACGGAAGATCTCGTCGCGGCCAGCGCCCGGCACGTATGCGAGTCCCATGCCGATGCCGAGCGCGCCGTCGTTCAGGTTATTCGTGACGTGCCTAACGATAGTTTGGATCTCAGCATCTGTGGCTGTGCGATACACCCCTGGATTGCCAGCCTCCGCCGAGTCCTGGGCTGTGTGAGCCAGCGCGAGGTCCGCGCGAGTCACCACGGACGCGCGTCTCGCGCCACCATGCGAAGCCGATGCGCCGAAGTTGACGAGCGCTTTCCCCTCACGTGCGGCGTACCAGGAGCGGACGACTCCCGCGCCACCTTCCAACTCGAGCGCCGTGGTCACGCCATCCAGAGCGGCGTAGCGGTAGCCTTCAGCATCCTGCCAGTGATCGTGCAGATCGATGAAACCTGGTGCGACGACAAGACCGCGGGCGTCGATAGTGTCGCGTCCGACGATCGGCGACGCGCTGATCGTGGCAACCTTCCCCCCGGTGATACCGACGTTGCGCGGAGCGTCGAGCCCCGACTCCGGATCCATGACGCGACCGTTCAGAATGATACGATCGTAAACCGTCTGCGCGTTGAGCGCTCCGGCGCTCAGCGCAAGTAGAACTGCAACTCGGCAAATCATTGGATGCTCAGGTGGCGAGCATGTCGCGCATGCGCTGCGCGATCATCTCCACGTTAGGTACAACGGCTGCCATTAGAGTTGGATGATACGGCGTCGGAACGTCGGGGATCGCAATGCGCTCGACTGGCGCATCCAGCTGCCAGAACGCCTCGCTCGCGACAGTCGCCGCGATTTCAGCGCCGAATCCAGCCGTCATCGTATCCTCGTGCACAATCAGACAACGCCCGGTCTTGCGCACCGACTCGAGTACCGCCTCACGATCCCAGGGCGCGATAGTGCGCAAGTCGATGATGTCGACTGCGGCATCGACGTCATCCGCGGCTTCGAGCACGCGGTGCAGCATCGCGCCCCACGTAACAATCGTTAGGGAGTTACCCTCGCGCACGACGCGCGCTGTGCCGAAGGGGAGCACGTAGTCGTCGCCGGGGTAGGGCGCGCTCCCGTCGCTCGTCATGAGCAATGAGCGGTGCTCGAAGAAGATCGTCGGATTCTCGCCACGCATCGCCGAGCGCAACAGTCCAACAGCGTCAGCAGCGTTGGATGGGATGGCGACCTGCCAGCCGACCGCGTGCGCCCAAGTGACCTCACCAGTCACGCTGTGCCACGGATCGCCGACATCTTTGCCGAAGCCTCCCGGCATCCTAACGACAATCGGTGCGCAGAAACGATTCGCGGTACGCCAGCGCAGCGTACCACAATTGTTCAAGTGTTCGTGGGCCGGATCGGCGTACTTTCTAAACTGAATCTCCGGAACCGGCATCAAGCCCGCGATCGCCATACCGACCGCGCGGCCGACGATCCCTTCCTCGCTAAGTGACGTGTCGAACACGCGAGCGGCGCCAAACTCTTTCTGCAGCCCTTCGCTGACGAGATGCACGCCGCCCTTGAGTCCGACATCTTCACCGAAAACGAGCACCTTTGGATTGCGCGCCAGCTCGCTGCGCAAGGTGCGCCTAACGGCTTCCGCGAAAAGAACACGCGGTCCTTTGTCGTCCGCCGTCTGTGAGCCGCCTAACGTAGCGCGATCGGCCGCCGAGAGCCCACCGGTGACGGCACAGTCGCCTTCGCGCGCTGCTTCGGCGTACACAAAGCGCCGAATCGCGGCGGGATCGGGCGCTGGTCGCGCGCGAGCTGCCGCGAGCGCGACATCCACGTCGCGGCGAACTTGGGCCTCGATGTCGTTCCACTCGCGCTCGCTCATCGCGCTGGGAACAAGGAACGCTTTGAGACGCGGCAGCGGATCGCGTGCCCAGTCGGCAGCGATCTCGGCTTCGCTGCGATAGCCGCGCTGATTGTCCGGCCCAGAATGACTCGAAAGCCTTGGGACCGTTAGGTGTACGAGCGCCGGCCCGCCACCGGTGCGCACGTGACTGACGGCCTCGGTCAAGAGACGCGCCGCTTCTGCCGGGTCGCAGCCATCGCCGTCTCGCACGAGGAGATTGCCGAACGACGCCAGGTTCGCCGCGATGTTGCCGTTAGGCGTCTGGAAATCGCCGTGAACCGAGATTCCCAAACCGTTGTCTTCTATGTAAAAGAGGAGCGGCAGCTTGAGCGTCGTCGCGATTGTAAGCGACGACCAGAAGCCGTTCGTCGCGACAGCCGCATCGCCGCCGGCCACGAGGCCGATCGCCCCGCGCCACGAATCGTCGCCGAGGACATCACGGTAGTACATGATCGCCTGCGCCCAGCCGGCAGTGGGCGTGAACTGCGATCCCACGTCACCCGACATCGGCAACACGAGCGGCCCGTGCGCGTTAGGCAGGTTGCAGACGACGCCGATGTCGCGTCCGTCGCTGAAGCCACCCGACCGGCCGAGCGGGCTGGCAAGCGCGTCCTCCAGCGACAAGCCGAGTGAAAGAAGCAGCGGGCGCGAACGGTAGTAGGCGCCCACGCCGTCGTGCTCGTGCGTGATCTGCGTGCCGAGGATGGCCTGCGCGACTTCATGTCCCCGCGCCGAAAACTGGTACAGAACGACGTGGTCCTTCGGGACCTTAGTGCGGTTGCGGTTCGTCGCTTCCTCGATGTCATCCAGCGTGCGCGACGCCAGCGCGTCGTAAACGACCTTGCGCCAATCGATGGCGGCTTCCCCGGCTGTGCTGCCGCCGCGACCCTGCGCGCCATGACCATCTGAATCGTTCGCGCGACCGGTTAGGCCACCGCGTGCATCGGCGCTGGAGCTGCGGCCGGCCTGCGGTGTTTCGAGCGCTCTATTCTTTGCGCGAGGGCGTGATGCCATGAAAATGGGGTTACCAAAAGCTGCCGCAAATCTAAGTCTCGCTCGCAGACGCCGGGCGCAAGGGAGGGGCAACTGACCTTAGATCTGAGGTCTGAGGTCAGAGGCAAGAGGCAAGAGTCGGAGGCAGTTGCTTGCGGGTGGTAGCTAAAGGCGGTCTTGGCTGGTGGTGATTCGGCTTCGCGTGCAGCAGTTTGACGGCTCCAAATACCGCACTTCTCAGTTACAAATCGGTCCTGCCGGCAAATCCGGCGCCCGCTCAAGCGAACCGCTCCGCCGCCCCGCCGCCCCTTCTCTGCATGGTTCCAAGAGTTCGAAACATTGCCATTCGCGTCGCTCGCGATGTCGCGCATTGCCTATTCGTCGCAGCGCTCGCGGCGTGCGCGAGCCGATCGGGAGATGCGGCCCTGGATCGTGTGCTGATGGCCGAAGATCAGCGGCCGACTGACGCAGCCGCACTCGCTCCCATCTTCGCCTCCTTGCACGACACGTCAGCCAGCATTACGGCCGTGGCGATTCGGGCTGTCGGACGACTGCAGCGGCCGGCGCTCGTGGATTCGATCGCTCCATTCCTCGCGCACGGCGACGCCGTCGTTCGCGCGGAAGCCGCAAATGCGATAGCCCAGAGCGTGCAACCCGGAACGGACACTGCTGCTGTCGCCCGTGCGCGCACGCTGTTGCTCGACCGACTCACGGCGGCCAGCGCTGATGCCGACCGCGGAGTCGTCGCGCGGAGCGTGGGCCGTCTCCCGCATGAATCTTCAGCGCTAGCGCAGGACGTCGCCGAGCGAATCGCTCAAGCCGTGGTGCAAGCCGGCGAGCCGGCCACGTCCTGCGAGCGCAGCGTTAGGCCCGCGCCCCTGCCGGCAGGCGTGAGCGCGTCACTCCTCTTTGGTGCCATGCACGGGATCTATAGCGTCGCACGACGCGCTCGCTCGCTCGGCTGTGGCGCGACGGGCCTCGCACTAAGCGCCCTCGTATTCATTGCGCCCGCGCCCGGCGACTCGGCGGTCTGGGTCCGCGAGCTCGCAATGCTCGCGTTGCAGTCGGCCAATCGCACAAACGCCGCCACGCTGACAACAGCCGCCGCCGACGCAGATCCGCGAGTGCGCCGCCTCGCGATGCGAATACCGCGCGACCTCCTCATGCGCGCCGCTGTGACGCTCGTGAGCGGCGGGATTGACGATACGGCGACGACAGTTCGCATCGACGCTGTGCGCGCACTGGTGACCCTGCGTGCACCGCAGAGTTGCGGACTCGCGCTGCGCGCTCTGCGTGACCCGGCACCTCACGTGAGCAGGGAAGCGATTGACGCGACCGCTGCCGCCTGCGACAGCGTCCTCGCCGCGCCGCTGCTCGATACTCTCGTTAGGCGACTGCCGAAGGACACCATGGACGTCGCCAACGGGAGCTGGCACGCGCCGGCGCGCGCGCTCGTCGCGCTCGCACGTATGACACCCGCGCGCGCCACGCCGCACTTCCCGCGCTTCGCGCAGCATCCGGTCTGGCAAGTCCGCGCCGCTCTCGCCGCCGCGGCCCGAGCGTCGGGCGATACCGCGCAACTGGTGCGTCTTCTGCGCGATCGCGACTCCAACGTGCGCGAGGAAACGATCACGATGCTCGCGCAACTCGGGCCAGCGCTGCGCGAGCAGGGAATCAGGAGCGGCCTCGCGGACAGCGCCTATCAAGTCGTGCTCGCTGCAGCAACCGCGGCTAAGGATGTGCCAACCATCGACGTCCAGTCGCTCAAGGGGGCGCTGGATCGCCTAACGGCACGCGGCCAGGAAACCTCGCGCGACCCGCGGCGCGAGCTGCTCGAGCGCATCGCGGAGCGCGGTTCGGCGGCCGATACGTCGGCGCTAGCCCCTTACCTCGCGGACTTCGATGTGCTCATCGCGCGCCGCGCCGCCGAAATCATGTCGCGCTGGACCGGTCGCCAGATTGCCGCAGCGCAGCGACCGCAGGCGAAGCGCGCCGAAACGCTTTCCGACCCGGCGCCGACTAATCTGCGCATCGTGCTCTCGGCCGCATCCGGAGGCGGCGTTATTCTCGTTAGGCTCTACCCGTCCGAGGCGCGAACGACTGTCGCACGCGTCGCGCGCCTGGCGGAGGCTGGGCACTACAATGGCCGCACGCTGCATCGCGTCGTGCCGAACTTCGTGATCCAGGGCGGCAGCCCGGACGCCAATGAGTATGTGGGTGACGGACCATTCATGCGCGACGAGCTGGGGCTGCGCTCTCACACTCGCGGAACGCTCGGCATTTCCACACGTGGCCGCGACACAGGCGATGCGCAACTCTTTATCAATCTCGTCGACAACTTCCGGCTGGATCACGACTACACGGTGTTCGGAGAAGTCGTGGACGGGCTGGATGTCGTCGATCGCGTCGAAGCCGGCGCTGTAATGCGCTCCGTGAGCGTCGTTGCGCCTGCTCGCTGAGAGCGCAACCACCGGTTCTGAGCTATTGGTACCGTCCCAACTCTGCGAACATGCGGCCGGCACGAGCGGCCGATGAAGTTGGGAGCGTACTAGATTTCGCTGCGCTCGTTGCGCCACGGCTAACACCAGGCACGGAAGAGATGCCAACAGTACTCAGCGAACAGGCCGACTGCGTCCTGACGATCACGCTGAATCGACCTGAAGTCCTCAATTCGTTCAACGCCGAGATGGCGACGGCGCTGCACGACGCACTTGGTGCGGCCGCGAATGACGCCGGCGTGCGGGCGGTACTCCTCACCGGCGCGGGACGCGCATTCTCGGCCGGTCAGGATCTCGCCGGCGTACCTAACGAGTCGCTCGGTGAATTCGACATCGGAGAAATCGTCAGGACGCAGTACAACCCGATCATCAAGCGACTTCGCGACCTCGAGAAGCCTGTCGTCTGCGCCGTCAACGGTGTGGCGGCCGGGGCAGGAGCGAACCTTGCCTATGCGTGCGACATCGTGGTGGCGGCCCGGGAAGCCAATTTCATCCAGGCGTTCTGCAAGATCGGTCTCATACCCGACAGCTCAGGGACGTTTTTCCTCCCGCGGCTCGCCGGCTTCGCACGTGCCTCGGGAATGGCGTTGTTAGGCGACAAAGTGAGCGCGGAGCAGGCACGCGATTGGGGCCTCATCTGGCAGGTCTTCGATGGCGCCGAGCTGATGCAACGCGCCCGCGAGCTCGCGCGCCAACTTGCGACGCAGCCGACGCGCGCCTTTGCGCTCACCAAGCAGGCCCTGAACGCGTCGCTCACGAACGATCTCGCGGCGCAGCTCGATGTCGAGGAAGAGCTGCAGCGGCAGGCCGGCCGCACGCGCGACTTCGCAGAAGGTGTACGTGCCTTTCTCGCGAAACGTCCGCCGGTCTTCGAGGGGCGTTAGGCTGGCCATGGCTGGACGCAAGCCGGTCGTCGGCGTTCTGGGGGCAGGGGCGATGGGCGCCGGCATCGCGCAGATCGCCGCCCTACGAGGCCATACGGTCGTTCTCGCGGACGCTCAATCCAGCGCCTGCGATTCGGCTCGCGACCGCATCATCAAGTCGCTCGCGCGTGAAGTCGAAAAGAAACGGCTGCAGCACGCTGACGTCGATGAGGCGCTCGAGCGGCTCCTGTTGACGCACCTGGATTCCACGCATGGCTATGACGCTTTCGGCGCCTGCGATATGGTGATCGAGGCGATCGTGGAGCAACTCGACGCCAAGCGCACTGCTTTTCGCCAGCTCGAGGCCGCGGTCCAGGACGATTGCATTCTGGCGAGCAACACGTCTTCGCTCTCGATCGCGGCAATCGCAGCCGCGTGCGAGCGGCCGCAGCGCGCGTTAGGCGTTCATTTCTTCAATCCCGCGACCGTGATGCCGCTGGTGGAGATCGTGCCCGGCGTGCGCACGGATGCTGCTGTCGTCGCGACGGCGCGCGGCATCGTGGACGGCTGGGGAAAGACGACAGTGCTCGCGCTCGACACACCAGGCTTCATCGTGAATCGCGTGGCGCGACCGTATTACGGCGAGGCGCTCCGCATTCTCGACGAGGGGCTCGCCACGATCAGCGACATCGATTGGTCGATGACGACGTTAGGTGGCTTCCGCATGGGTCCATTCGAGCTGATGGACTTCATCGGGCACGATGTGAACTACGTCGTCACCGAAAGCGTCTGGACGGCGCTGTACTACGATCCGCGGTTCAAGCCATCGCTGACTCAACGGCGACTGCTCGAGGCGGGCCTGCTCGGGAAGAAATCGGGACGCGGGTTCTACGACTACGCGAATGGCGCCGAGCGGCCGGCAGCAAGGGAGGACCGCGCGTTAGGTGATCGAGTTTTCAATCGTATCCTTGCCATGCTAGTGAACGAGGCAATCGACGCCGTCTACCACCGGATCACGACAGTTGCCGATATTGAAGTCGCGATGACAAAGGGAATGAACTATCCCAAGGGCTTGCTGGCCTGGGGAGAAGAGATCGGTCTCGATAAAGTGCTGGACGAGATCGACAGGCTGCACGACGAGTATCACGAAGATCGCTATCGCGCGAGCGCGCTTCTGCGGCGCATGGTCCGGGAACGCAAGAGTTTGTTCAGTGAGTAACGTGAGCGACGCGGCCACCCAGGCGCCTAACGCGCAACGGCTCGCCGAGCGCGTTCAGCAGGCAATGCTCGCGCGCGACGTGTTTAGCCGCTGGCTCGGCGTCGACGTGATCGACATCGGGCCGGGAACCTGCACCCTGAGCATGACCGTGCGCGGCGAGATGCTGAACGGCTTCGGTGTGGCGCACGGCGGGATCGTGTTCTCGGTTGCCGATTCGGCGTTCGCCTTCGCGTGCAATACGCATGGCCGCGTCACTGTCAGCATCGAGAACTCCATTACCTATCCCGCAGCCATCCGCGAAGGCGACGTTCTCACCGCGGTGGCGCGCGAAGAAGCGGCGTCGGAGCGGTTAGGCTATTATCGAGTAGACGTCACGCGCCAAGGGGGCGAGCTGGTCGGCTTGTTTCGCGGGACCGCGTACCGTACGCTCAAAGAACACTTTCCGCCGGCGCCTAACGAATCTGCCGTGCCCAGTCCGTCATGACTCGCAAACTTCCGCAAGACGCCTTTCTCGTCGACGGCGTACGCACAGCGATCGGCGCATTCGCCGGCAGCCTGGCGCAGGTGCGCCCGGACGATCTGGCCGCGCACGTCATCAAGAAACTGCTGGAGCGCTATCCCGGCTTCGCTCGTGAGCAGATCGCCGACGTGATTCTCGGCTGCGCGAATCAGGCCGGCGAGGACAATCGCAACGTCGCGCGCATGGCGCTCTTGCTCGCCGACCTGCCGCTGTCGATCCCGGGTCAAACCGTCAATCGTCTGTGCGCCTCAGGACTGACTGCCGTGGCGACGGCCGCCGTGGGCGTTAGGCTCGGCGACGGCGATGTGTATGTGGCCGGTGGCGTCGAGAGCATGACGCGCGGGCCGTATGTCATGTCCAAAGGTTCCACTCCGTTCGCGCGCGATGCTCAACTCTTCGATTCGTCGATCGGCTGGCGCTTCGTGAATCCCAAGATGCGCGAGTGTTACGGCACAGACGCGATGGGCGAAACGGCTGAGAATGTTGCTGAGCGCTACGGTGTCGCACGCGCCGATCAGGATGCGTTCGCCGTGCGCTCTCAGCAAAAAGCGGCCGCCGCGGTGGGCCGCAAACGGCCGGCACAGGAGATCGTGCCGATCAGCGTGCCAGGCCCGAAAAAGGCGCAGTCGTTCGATTTCATGCACGATGAATTTGCCAAGCCGGAGACAACGGTCGAAGCGCTAGGAAAACTGCGTCCGGCCTTCCGTCACGACGGTAAGGGGTCAGTCACCGCGGGTAACTCGTCAGGCATCAACGATGGCGCTGCCGCGCTGCTCGTCGCCTCCGAGGAAGGCGCCAAGGCGTTAGGTGCCGAGCCGTTGGCGCGCGTCGTTGCCACCGCGAGCGCCGGGGTCGAACCGCGTGTCATGGGGATCGGTCCCGTCCCCGCAACTCGCAAAGTGCTCGAAAGCGCCGGTCTCAAGCTCGACGACATTGCTGTGATCGAGCTCAACGAAGCTTTCGCGGCACAGGTGCTGGCCTGCACGCGCGAGCTTGGGTTGCCAGACGACGATCCGCGCCTGAACCCAAATGGCGGCGCCATCGCTCTGGGTCATCCGTTAGGCATGTCCGGAGCGCGGCTGGCGCTCACCGCCGCGCTCGAGTTGCGCGAGCGCAAAGCGCGTTATGCGCTCTGCACGATGTGCGTCGGCGTGGGGCAGGGCGTCGCGATGATTCTCGAACGGGTGTAGCAGCTAGGGCGCGCGCGTCGGCGCCTCGCGGACCTGGGCCTCCGCCCACCGCGCCAATGCCGGATGCGGAAGCAGCGCGGCGCCGGAATACTCGATCGGCAGCCCTTCGAGGTCTTTCACGAGGGTGCTACGCGTCATTTTCCCTCGCGAGATCAGAATCGGGACAACAACGACGTCGTGCTGCGTCGCGGCCTGCTGCAACGTGATCAGCTCGCGCACGCGTCGCACCGCCTCGGCTCGCACCGGAGCGGGCGCATCGTCGCGCACAGCGTCGACACGCACGTCGCGAAACCCAGCCTTCTCACGCACGCGCTCGGCGACGCGGCGCAGGTTTTCCATCCAAAGCGCGTACTCCTCGGCATCGTTGGGCCCATGCGCCACGAGGAAAAGCGCCTGCTCGCGCGGGGATTTCGCCAGAGCTGAGGCGCGTTCGGCCAACACATCTCCCAGCTCCGTTGCATCATCAAGCGCGGGCGCGACGCGAATCGGCACGCGCACTTTCGCCGGCTCGACACCCATGTGATGCATGTGCTCCGCCAAACGCGCGTCGATCGAGTCGATGAGTCCCGCGAGCCAGCGGATCTGCATGTAATGTGCGGAGTGACTTGAGACGAGAAGCGGAACGACTACAATCTGCTGCACGCCTAACGCTTCCAGCTGCCGAGCCGCCTCGGCGAATCCAAGCGTCTTGGCCCCCTCACCCATCAAAAACGCCACACGTACGGGACCGGCGGTCAGCAGCGACGCCGCGAGGGCCTCGACCGGTGCGTTCCACTCGCGGTCCGCGCCGTGGGCGACGACGATCGTGCCGACCTTCGGCGACTGAGCTGCCGAAGCCGGTGGAAGAAGCGCGGCGATGAATGCAGCGCCGAGAACGGCGCGGAAGACTGCGGATGAGGCGTTTGGGGTCGGCATGAGTCGTCGTAACATTACCGACAAAAGTATTCGGGAATGCCTCCACGTACAACTCGTCCGCCGGTCTAGCCGCGGGGCTAAAGCGGCAGCCAGTACGTCGCTTTGATCGAGAAGAAGTTGTCGCCGGCTGCGCGCGTCGTGTGCCACATGGAGCGCATGCCGACAGGACGGCCAGTCAGTTCGCTCGCATGCTTATTCTGCTGCCACACGAGAAATAGTGTGCTTCCGGGATTCCACTCCCATCGCAGCACCATGTTCGTTCGCAGCGACAGCACGTGGAAATCCACGGGCTCGACCGTGAACGTCGACCTTCCGTCCGTGATTGAGTGCGAGCCGTCGCTTTCTCGTTGAATAGTCGTGCCGCTCGTGCCGTAATAGCGCAGCTCACGACTACGCGGTGCTTCCAGCTCGCCAAAGTCCCGGTAATGACCTTCCGCGGCGAATGGCTCGGCGTACGCTTCGAGTGTGAGCGTTGGAGAGAACGCGTAGTTCGCGCGCAGGCGGGTGGATAGGGTGGTACGATCGACGTACGCGAATACCCAGCGACTGTCGAGAAAGCGCGCGAGCGAGTCTTCAAACGTCCCTACGTACTGCCGCGGCTCTGTCACGCGAGAGTAGTTAGGCTCGATCGAAAGCTGCCATCGGTCCGTCGGACGCAACGTGAGCTGCGCGCCCGCGTTGCGGCGCTGCCCGCCGAACTCTGAACGCCCGACGCGGCCGTTGACGCGCCAGCCCGTACGACTGTTGCCTGAATTGTTCAGCCGCACTTCTTCGCTCCAACCGTGTCCGGTCCCCATGGACGGACCGCCGCGCGTCAGCGTTGCGCTCTGCGCCCGAAGTGTGAACGATGTACGCACGTTCAGCTGCCAGAAGTTCTTGAATGTGAGCGTTGTCTGTTGATTCCAATTTTCCGATTGTTTTTCTCCGCCATAGTTCCATCCGCCGCGAGTGTCGAATCCAAGTCGCCAATTCTGCAAATAGCGTCCTGGCAGCGTCTCACGAATCTGAATGTCGGCGTTGTACTCGATTTCGTCGGCGCTATTCAAGCGCCCTGCGTCGTTCAGCTCGAAGCCAGGTGAATTGGTCTGGATCTGAGCGCCCCAGAGGATGCGACGCCCTGCGTCCTTGTCGGCGCGCAGAGAGGCCGTACGTCCACCTAACGAGTTTCGACGTGGATCGTACGTGACATAATCGGCGTCGGGGCGCTGGTAGTATCGCGCGCTCGACTCCTGCAGGCGCAGCATCGCCAGCGAGTCGCCCGCCACGTGGCTGAAGCCGTACCAGCCTGTAAAGGCGTACATCCCTTCCTTTAGACGCCAGCGGAAATCGGCGCCACCGGTCACAGCTTCGCGCGGCAGGAGGTGAGCCAGCGGATTCGCCGTGCCGAGGTCGCGTCGCACGCCGGTGAGCGTCGCGCCGATCGTCGACGCCTGACTGCCCAGCTCCTGCTGAAGCCTAACGACGCCGTACGCTGTGAGCGGCTCGACAGCCACGCGCGACGTCGTGGCGCTTGCCAGGCTGAAGACGCGCGCGTGTTCCTCGCGCGTCACGGCGAACAGCGAACCCACCGACAGCCGGTTGTGCGTGCGTCCCGTGAGCTTTGCGGCGCCGAGAATCGTGCTGGAGTGAGGTGTGTCCACAAAATCGCCTTCAGCGGAGCCGTGCGGCGCAGCGCCGATGCGCCGCGAGTAGAAGTAACCCGGGCCTTGCCCGCGAATCAGCTCGTTCCCTTCGATGAAGAAGGGGCGCCGCTCGTCGAAGAACGTCTCGAACGCCGACAGGTTCACTTCGGCCGGATCTGCCTCGACTTGACCGAAGTCCGGGTTCACGGTCAGGTCCAGCGTTAGGTTCGATCCGATGCCTAACTTGGCGTCCATACCAACTCGCCCAGCGAACGGATCGTTGAACGGGTTGTGCGAATCGACGTTTGCTCGGTGCGTGGCGTCGGCGGCCATGTACGGCACGAGCTCTATGGGGCGCTTTGGCTGGATGCCACGAATGCCGCGCAGCGTGCCGAAGCGGGAGACATAGCCGGTTTGCTGCTGCGGAATCAGGATCCAGCGCTCGTTCTCGATCTTATCGGGGAGCAGGCGTTCGAGCATCAGCCCCCAGACCTGCTCCTCCGCCGCCGTAAATCGAAGTTGCGCGAACGGAATACGCAGTTCTGCGGTCCACCCGGTCGAATCAGTTGTCGCCCTCGCATCCCAAACCGGATTGTACTGACTCGAGACGCCATCGGAATCGGAGTCGCGCGAGAGATATAGGTCTCCTTTCACTCCGGCAGCTGAAATTGTAAAAGCGACCGCGGTGCGCCGATCGAGATACGTGTCGAGAACCAACGCGAATCTCTCTGCGTTGCCGGTGACGTCGCGGCGGGTCATTGGCCGCGCGATCAGACGGGGATCCCGCCGGAACATCCGCGCGCCGACGTATAGGGCGGCATCGTCGTACATGAACAGCGCTTCCGTGCGCTCAGTTGGCTCGGCACCTTCGATGGGGCGCTGTTGGACGAAATCGCTCACGACCTGGGCTGCTCCCCAGGCGGCATCGTCCAGGCGCCCATCGATCCGTGGACTCGGGCCGGTGATGCGAACTGCCGTAACTGACTTGCCCGACGGCTGCGCCTTAGCCGCTGCGGACCAGAGCAGCATCGAACCGAAACAACAAAAAATCGCGCGCAAAGTTGGCGCGCGACCACCTCTGCCCGAGCACAGACCGGCGCGGGCTCCAATGGAGCGTACTAGGGCCATGTTCGCCTTCTAATACGCGTATAGCCGCGAAAGCGCTACGAGTGCCTCCCGACTCGCAGTTCACGAGGAAGATTTGTTAAACGCTCTCGCTTTGCCGTCAGCTGGCGGGCGGCAGCCGTCAGCTGACAGCTCTTGTTATCTGCCGTTAGGCGACTTCCTCGTGACTCTGCTCATTCTTGGAATGCCAGTCCCAGCGCGGCAGCGGATGATGCGTCCGCCAGATATACATGCCCATGCTCCACGCGGCGATCAGGTTCGCGATGCCGAACTGCCACCATGCGATCGTGCCGAAGAGGGGCGAGCGAACGAGGATCGCCGTGAGCGCGAGAACTCCAAGCTCCAAAGCAACGAACAGAACGAGGAGGCCGGTCAGCTTCGACGGTTTCCTTTCCAACAGGTTTGTCGCGTACGTCGCGGTCACGCCAATCACCGCAAAGAGGGCGTAGTGGACGATCGTGTACATCGCGACGTTCGTGAATTGATCGCGGCCGCCGAAGGCGCCGCCGATCATGTCGAAGAGGGCGGCACCTAGGACCGTCGGCGTGAAGAACGGGCGATTGGCGATAGCGTCGACGAGCAGGAACCAGACAGCGATCGCCGTGGCGCCGATGAGTCCAGCAAGGAAACCTTGGCGCAAAGGATGGCGGCTGAGCATAGGCTTCGCCTCGCGATTGGAGTGTAGCATCGCGCAAGGCCGCCCAAATCACGGCGACCAAGCGCCGTGCCGATGTTGCCGGTGCTAGTACCGTTCCAGCGGAGTGACGCTGGGAAGGCCTTCCAAGCTCGCAGAGCTGGAACGGCACTAGTTTCTTGTGCATCGGCTCGCATTGCAAGCGAACCGGAGCACACTGAGCAACGCACTGGATGACGAACTCATGCGACTGAAGAATTTTGCGCTCGGCGAATGGATCGAAGGCAAAGGCGATGGAGCGCCGCTTTATCACGCCGTAACCGGCGCCGAGGTGGCCACGGCGTCATCGGAAGGGCTCGATTTCAAGGCGATGGTGGAGCACGCGCGGAACGTCGGCGGACCTAACCTGAGACGCCTAACGTTCCACGAGCGCGCGCGGATGCTGAAGGCGATGGCGCAGTACCTCACGGAACGCAAAGACGCATTTTACGAGCTGTCCGCCGCTACAGGCGCGACGAAAACAGACTCGTGGATCGACATCGACGGCGGCTTCGGCACGTTCTTCGTTTACGCATCGAAAGGACGTCGCGAGTTTCCTAACGAGACGTTCTACGTGGATGGTCCCACCGAAACGCTCTCCAAGGGTGGCACTTTCATCGGGCGGCACATCTGCGTGCCGCTGGAGGGCGTGGCCGTCTTCATCAACGCCTTCAATTTCCCCGTGTGGGGGATGATGGAGAAGCTGGCGCCGGCACTTTTGGCGGGTGTGCCGGCGATCGTCAAGCCGGCGACCCTAACGAGTTATCTCACGGAGCGCGTCTTTCGCGCGATGATCGAGTCGGGGATATTTCCGCCGGGGGCGATTCAGCTCATCTGCGGCGCTGCAGGCGACCTGCTCACCCATCTTGGCGGACAGGATGCCGTTGCGTTCACAGGCTCCGCGGCGACAGGACGCATGCTGCGCGAGACGCCGAACATTCTGGCGAATAACGTGCGCTTCAACCTCGAAGCTGATTCGCTCAACTGCTCGATCCTGGGCCCCGATGCTACTCCAGGCACCGAGGAGTTTGACCTGTTTGTTAAAGAAGTTGCCCGCGAGATGACGACGAAGGCTGGCCAGAAATGCACGGCGATCCGTCGCACGATGGTCCCTGATGCCGTTATGCAAGACGTCCTCACAGCCCTCAAGAAGCGACTTGGCGATGTCAAAGTCGGCGATCCAGCGATTGAAGGCGTGAAGATGGGACCACTCGCCGGCCGCTCGCAGGTGCGCGAAGTGTCGAGCAGTCTCGAAAGTCTGCGCAATGGCGCGGAGGTCGTGTTTGGCGGCGACGGCATCGTGCCTGTCGGCGCCGACGCGATCAAAGGCGCCTTCTTCCCGATCACGTTGCTCGCGACGAACGACGCATTCGGTCATCGCGAGCCGCACGATGTCGAAGCGTTCGGGCCCGTGAACACGGTGATGCCGTACAAGAGCATCACGGATGCGATCGCGCTCGCGAAGCTGGGGAAGGGGAGTCTCTGCGGATCGCTCTTCACCGCCGACAATCGTGTGGCTCGAGAAGTGGTGTTAGGCACGGCGCCGTATCACGGGCGCTTCATGGTAATGAACCGGCACGCGGCCCGGGAATCGACGGGTCATGGCTCGCCGCTGCCGCATCTGGTACACGGCGGACCTGGGCGCGCAGGCGGTGGCGAGGAGATGGGGGGCGTTCGCGGCGTGCTGCATTACATGCAGCGCACGGCGCTGCAGGGATCGCCAACGGTCCTAACGAGTGTCACGAGCGAGTATCACACCGGCGCGACGCCGCGCCACGACCGAGTGCACCCGTTCCGGAAGTTCTTCGACGAGCTGGAAATTGGCGAGACGCTCATCACACATCGGCGCACCGTTACCGAAGCCGACATCGTGAACTTCGCGGGAATCTCGGGCGATCATTTCTACGCGCACATGGACGACCTGGCCGCGAAGGAATCGATCTTCGGCCGGCGCGTCGCGCACGGCTATTTCGTGCTGTCCGCGGCGGCAGGATTGTTCGTCGATCCGGCGCCGGGGCCGGTGCTCGCGAACTACGGGCTCGACAACCTGCGCTTCACGAAGCCCGTGTATGCGGGGGATACGATCCAGGTTCGCCTAACGTGCAAGCAGAAGACGGCGAAGGAGACGCCGCCGGATGGAATCCCGCAGGGCGTTGTCGCCTGGGACGTGGAAGTAACGAATCAGAACGGCGAGACTGTCGCGGTGTATACGATCCTGACGCTCGTTAGGCACCTCCAAAGGGGTCAGGTCTTGCAAAACAACATCTAAACATTGCGCCTGGCTCCAAAGCGCGCAGTCTGAAAACCGGTTGAAATAAGGCGCCTACCGCGGCGTTAGGCGACTATGCGAGACGAGGCGTGTGCAATCTGTCGACCGTCGACGAAGTCGAGGCACATCGCGCTGCGCAATTCGACTTACGGTCGAGTAGTGTAGCCCCAGGCGGGACGCGATATCCTTGAGAGGATAGCCGGCGAGGTACGCTGCCTTTGCCAGACGGTCTCGATCTTGGTGCGCGGCAGCCAGTCGCGCGAACGTAGAACGCCTCTCGCGTTGTTCTCGGGGAATCTCGGGACTCAATTCGAACGTGGCGAAGCGCTTTTGCACTTCCTTGGCAAATGCTTCAGTGCCGATGAATACGCCGCAACTCACCGGTGGTGGTTGTACGGCAGCCTCGTGTAGGAAGGCGCGATAGCTGGTAATCGCTTCTGACTGAGAAGTGCCGAAGCGCCGCCACACTTGACGCACGCCAGACCAAGATGGCGGACGGGCGCGACCTAACGACACATGGACGCTGGACCAGGGCCAGTCGACAGGATCCTGTACAAGTCCTGCGCGGTACGGATTGAGTTCTACGTAACGAAGCAGCGTTAACAGATAGCGTTCCCGTTGCACGATGAACGCCTTGTATCGCGCTTGGAAGAGATGCCCAACGCGGCCGTGCCGACGATTGAAATGCTGCGCGTACATGCTGTTTTGGCGCAGCATTCCACGTGACAACGTTGGCCGCAGAGTCTCCACAACGAGATGATAGTGGTTAGGCATCATGCACCACGCAAAGATTCGCCAGGCAAATCGTTCACAGGTGGTCGCCAGATTCGTTAGGAACCTCGCGATGTCTTGCTGATCACGCACAATGCGTGAGCGATTGTTACCTCGGGCGATTACATGATAGACCGCGCCGGCGTACTCGAGTCGAAGAGGACGGGCCACGCACAGAAGTTGTGCGCGGCTGCCGACATTACCTCATCCTTTGAGCGCCACTGTGAGGCATTTCACTGCGTTCGCCTGTGCGTAGCAATGAAAAGACCTGGCTACAACGATTAGATGTCGTAGTGCAAGACCTGACCCCTAGCTGGTGCCCCCTAGCTGGTGCAAGACCTGACCCCTCGCTCCTAGCTCCTCCTAGCTCCCCGCTTGTAGCTGACGGCCGATGGCTTTCGTTCAAGAACGTGGGTTCTGGGATCTTCCGCCTGCCGCTGTGTTACGTCGCCAGACGCGTATGTGATCGATCAGCGCGCGCAAGACGCGAGACCCGTGTCGACGCTGCGGATAGTACAGATAGTAGCCAGGGAATGGCGCACAGAATTTCTCGACCACCGCCACAAGGGCGCCGCGCGAGTGCATCACGCACATGCGCTTTGTACGCCATCGTGATGCCGATCCCCGCGGTGACGAGACGACGATTGAGCGCCGCGTCTGTCGAAATCACTCGTGCCGGCACCGTTACCGAGAAGTCCCGGCCATTCTCTGTGAACTCCCATCGATATGGCGGCGCCTCGGCAGTCGCATGCCAATTGAGACACTCGTGCTGAGTGAGATCGCGTGGATGCTGCGGAACTCCGCGGCGAGCGAACTAGGACGGCGAACCGACAACTACCAGACGCAGGTCGCCCGTCTCGGGAACGGCGATCATATCCTTGTCGATGACTTCGCCTAACTGAATGCCGGCATCGTAGCCGTCCGCGACTATGTCCACTGGTGTCTCGCTCACCACGAGGTCGAGCTGGATATGCGGATGTGCCGTGAGAAACCCGGAAAGCAGTGACTCGCCGAACATGGTTTCCGCGGCGGTCGATGAATGGAGACGCAGCGTTCCGCGAGGTGCGTCTCCCATCGCACCCACCTCCGCGACGGCCGCGCGCACCCCGTCGAGCGCCGGACGCAAGGCGGCATGGAGGCGCTCGCCCGCTTCGCGCGCTCGCAGTAACGGTGTAACTGAGGGCGAGTTGATCGAGACGATTACCCCACCTCGCGTTCTATGCCGGCTGGCCTAACGCCGTGACTGCAGTTGGGGTGGCGAGGGAAGTATTCAGGCGGTAGACATAACTGCTGCTCACAGCGGGTTTGCCCAGGACTTGCCGTGGAGTAAGAAGGTCAAGCGCGCGTCGTACGTGTGGTGCGTCCGCACAAACTCCTCTCCAGTGGCCCGGATCGCCTTTCGCTCCTTCGGCGCGCGCATCAATCGCTCGACGTGCCCAATGCAATCATTCAGATCGCGGTACCAGATGCAGTGTTCGCCGTTGCGTAGCAGCTCGTCTACACCCGGCGCCCAGGGTCCCAAGTACAACCCGCCCGCGAGTATCACCATCCACATTCGGTCCGACGCGTAAATCGTCGCACCGCTAGCCCGCGCCGGAAGGATGCCTAACGAAAAGGCGGAGCTGGAGCAGACTTGTGCGAAGGCGGTTCCCGTGACTTCGCCGCCATTCCAATTGATCTCGTTGCGCCAGCGCTCCCAGCCCGTGCCGTAGACTTTTGTCGGCACGCGGCGCGACAGCTCGCGGAGGAATACACCGCGCGTTTCATCGTAACCCGTTCCGATGAAAGACACTGTCGTGACGAAGTGCGGCTCGACAGGGACCGGCGTGATCTCGATCGGCGCCGCGGCCGGCAGGAATGCGGCATTGAGGCCGTGCGCACGCCATTCCTTCACGAAACCGGTGATGAAGAACGTCTGCGCGATGCGTCCCACGGCGGCGACATGTGCGATCTCGGGTCGATCCAGGTCGCCGTGCCACTGCGGATCGTGATACCACATCGCGTTAGGCACGTCCTTGACGACTGCGGCAACGGTCTCGAGCTCGAGACGCAGGCACTTCGACAGGAAAACGAAGTCGGGGCGAAAGCGCCGCGCGGCACGCAGCAGACGCTTCTGAGTGAGCTTATTCCCAAACCAGCGCGCCGAGCGGCGATCGTCGAAGAGCAGGGTGCGATGTCCAGCGCGTTCCAGAGCGCGCTGAGTCGCTGCCTCCATTCGCCACGGATTGTCGACGCCGATTATCAAAACCCGCAAGCAGGTCCCCTCGTTTCTTGTAGATTTGCAAACCCTCTGACCTCAGACCTCAGACCTATGCCCCGGTTGGCAGCCCGTCTCACCTCCTTCCCTGATTATCCCCTCGCTCACGTCCCAGCCAAAAAGCGAGCCCTGCTCGCTCGAGGTGTCGATGTCATCGACCTCGGCGCGGGTGACGCCGATCTCGCTCCGCCCGCAGCTGCCGTCGCCGCGCTAAAACAAGCGGCCGACAACCCAGCGATGGGGCGCTACGGATTCGGCATCGGCCACGTCCCATTCCGCGAAGCGATCAGCGCGTGGATGCAGTCTCGCTTCGGCGCAAAGTTCGACCCGATGACCGAGGTCGTCCCCCTCATCGGATCGAAGGAAGGTATCGCGCACATCGCGTTCGGGTATCTGGGCGCAGGCGACGTGGCAATCGTGCCGGAGCCGGCGTATCAGGCGTACTTGGGCGGCACTCTGCTATCCGGCGCGACGCCCTACGTCTATCCGCTGCGACCGCGGACCAACTTCCTGGTCGATCTCGATGAGATCCCGGCCGATACGCTGGCGCGCACGAAGGTTCTCTATCTCAATTATCCAAACAATCCAACATCCGCGATCGCACCGCACGACTATCTCAGCAAAGTCGTTAGGCTCTGCCGCGAGCGCGACATCCTGCTCGTCTACGACAACGCCTATTCCGAGTTCGGCTTCGATGGATACGTCCCGCCCAGCATTTTCGAGTTCGAAGGAGCGCGGGACGTGGCGATCGAATTCCATTCGCTCTCGAAGACGTACAACATGACCGGCTGGCGCTGCGGCTGGTCCGTCGCCAAGCCGGAGATCAGTGCGGTGCTCGCGAAGGTAAAGACATTCGTCGACACCGGGACGTACATGGGTATTCAAGCGGCGGGCGTCGCCGCGATCGCGAGCTGGAAGGAATTCGTTCCCAAAAACATGGCGATCTTCGACGAGCGCAGACTTGCCGCGACAGAAGCGTTTCGCTCGGCAGGTTTCTCGTGCGAGACGCCGAAGTCGACGATGTATCTCTGGGTCGCGCTGCCGGATGGCGTGCCAAGCAAGCCGTTCGCCGAGCGTCTCATGGAGGACGAAGGAGTGATCGTGCTTCCTGGCGCGGCGTTTGGAGACGGCGGCGAAGGATTTTTCCGGGTGTCGTTCATTGTTTCACCGGATCGTTTACGCGAAGCGGCAACGCGGGCGGGACGGATCCTCTCCACGTTTGAGGCTAAGGTGTGACTGCTCAACTAAAGCTGTCGGCCACCAGAGATCAGTTAGAAGCTCTCAGCGTTCGTACAAAAAAAACGCTTGCTGTCAGCTTCCAACCGTCAACTGGTAGCTGTCAGCTTTAGTTACACCAACTGGAGAATCGCTTGCTCCGCTTCATAGTCCTCGGCCTTGCGCTGGCGC
>DASYRX010000182.1:0-1514 GCA_036003845.1 Gemmatimonadaceae bacterium
GATCCATCTCCAAGTTCAGAGATCACAACACCATGCGCAGACTCATCCGTTTTCCGGTCGCCGCCCTGCTGGTACTTGCTGCAGCCGATCTTCAGGCCCAGGTCGCCGCTCCTAGCCGCCCACGAGCGAAGCAGCCCATAACGCAAAGCGCTCAGCCCAAAGCTGGTTTTATCAAGGAATTCGGCACGATGTGGACGTTCGATGCGCCGCCGCTCGAGTACTGGCGCACGACGTACAACTTTGCGCCGGATCAACAGTGGCTCGATCACGTGCGACTCTCGGCGGTACGCATACCTGGCTGTTCCGCGTCGTTCGTGAGCTCGAGTGGACTCGTGCTGACGAACCATCACTGCGGGCGCTCGTGCACGGCGAGCGCGTCGCCGCCGGACACGAATTACGTCGACATGGGATTCGCGGCGCGGAACGTCGGGGATGAGAAGCGCTGCGCGGGAATGTACGCCGACCAGCTCCAGTCCATCGCCGATGTGACGGACCGCATTCGTCGGGCGATCACGGCAACCGGCTCGGCGCAGCAGGTCGACCAGCGGAACGCGGAGATAGCGCGCGTCGAGCAGGAGTGTACGCAACAGACGTCACTGCTCTGTCAGGTCGTGACGTTCTATCAGGGCGGGATGTACTCGCTATACCGATACAAGCGCTTCAACGACGTTCGCCTCGTGATGGCGCCTGAAGGCGACATTGCGTTCTACGGCGGCGATCCGGACAACTTCACATATCCCCGCTACGATCTCGACGTCACGCTCCTGCGCGTGTACGAGAATGGCCAGCCGCTGCGTCCCAACGATTACTTCCGGTGGAGCGCCGGGGGCGCTGCGGACGGCGAGCTCGTGTTCGTCGTTGGAAATCCGGGATCCACCGGCCGCATGCTGACGATGGCGCAGATGGAGTATCTCCGCGACGTGCAGTATCCGGTGCAGCTGGAGCTGTACGACCGGCTGATCCGCGCGTACAAGCAGGCGTCCATGGCCTCGCCTCAGGCGGCGCGACAGTACGAGAACACGATCTTCTCGCTGGAGAACTCGAAGAAGGCGGTCACCGGATATCGTCGCGGCCTGGTGGATTCGGCGATCATGGCGAAGAAGCGCGCCTTCGAGAATGACTTTCGCGCGCGCGTGAATGCGAATCCGCGCCTGCGGGCGCAGTACGGCAACGCGTGGACTGAGGTGGAGCGCGCGCTACGTGAGCAGTCAGCGATCACGCGACAGTTGCAGGTGCAGAGTTTCGGGGGTGGGTCTGCCCTGTTGAACATCGCCGGCGGCATCGTGCGACTGCCAGTCATGTCGCCGCTCGTGGATTCGATGCGGCTGCCGCAGTACCGCGGACCGGGGTTCGAGCGCATTCGTCAAACGGTGCTCGCTGCGACGCCGATCGATACCGCATTCGAGCGCATGGCGCTCGCCGCAACGCTGACGGCATGGAAGGAAGGACTGCCAAGCAATGATGCCGTGCTCAAGGCCGCGCTCGGATATGGAAACGGCGATCCCGACGCTGCC
>DASYRX010000183.1:0-29049 GCA_036003845.1 Gemmatimonadaceae bacterium
GGCCGCTGCGGCAGCAGCGCTGCCGGCAAAGGCGAGAGCGTCGATGCCAACGTCTTCGTGCGCATCGCGCCGGACAATTCGGTCACGGTGACGGTTCCCAAATCGGAGATGGGGCAGGGGGTTCGCACGACTCTCGCTCTATTGGTCGCCGAGGAACTGGACGCCGATTGGGATCACGTGAACGTCGAGACCGCGCCATTCGGCGCGAGGTACGGTCCGCAGGGAACCGGCGGCAGCGGGAGCGTGCTGGACACGTGGGAGCGCTTGCGCCAGGCCGGCGCCAACATGCGCGCGCTGTTGATCGCGGAAGCGGCGCAGCGTTGGGGCGTCTCACCTAACGAGTGCACGACCGAAGCGTCTTCCGTCGTTCACGCGGCGTCGAACCGGCGCGAGACGTATGGCAATCTTGCCGCCGCAGCGGCGAAGCGCCCCATGGCGCGCGACGTCGCACTCAAGGACCCGGCTACATACCGCTTGATGGGCAAGGAGCACGCCGGGAAGGACGTCGCGGACATCACGCACGGCCGCGCGCAGTATGGCATCGATGTTCGCGTTCCAGGGATGCTGTTCGCCTCGATTGAACGCACGCGCGAATTTGGCGCGAGCGTCAAGTCCGTCGACTCTGCTGCCGCGTTAGGTGTTCCCGGAGTTGTGAAGGTCGTGCAGCTCGACGCGAACTCCGATGCCAAAACGCACGCCGGTGTCGCGGTGGTCGCGCGCAGCACGTGGGCCGCGATGCAGGGACGCCGCGAGCTCAAAGTCGAGTGGCAATCGGGAGAGCACTCGGCGGAGACGAGCGCGAAGTACAGCGCCACGATGCAACGTGCGATCGAGGCGCCAAGCAGTGAGGTCGTGAACAAGATCGGCGATCCCGACGCCAAGCTGACCGGGAACGACGTCATTCGTGCCGACTATTCGGTTCCCTTCATCGCGCACGCGACGATGGAGCCGATGAACTGCACGGTGCACGTGCAGGGAGACCATGCCGAGATCTGGTCGCCCACGCAGTTCCCCGACTGGGCCACCGGCGCGGCCGCGAAAGCGCTCGGCATGCCGGAAGGCAACGTCACGACCCACGTCACCTTGTTAGGCGGCGGCTTCGGTCGGCGCATCAATCCCGACTTTACAGTCGAGGCCGCGCTCCTTTCCAAGGAGATTCAGGCGCCCGTGCAGGTGCTCTGGACGCGCGAGGACGATCTGCGCCACGATTTCTACCGGCCCTGCGCGGTGCATCGTCTCGAGGCGACGTTAGGCGCCGACGGGTATCCGGTCGCCTGGCGGCACCGCGCCTCGACGGCGGCGATCGACGCGACATTCAGCTCGCGCGGTGACTTCGGCGCCAGCGAAGCGAACGGCGGCGGCGACGTGTCCTATCGCATCCCGAACCGCTCGTTCGAGTACACGCTGCTCGCCTCCGGCGTGCCGCGCGGATGGTGGCGCGCCGTGCACACGACGCACACCACCTTCGCCGTCGAGTCTTTCATCGACGAACTCGCCGAGCGTGCGGGGAAGGATCCGCTGGAGTATCGGCTGGCCCTGATCGACAAGTATCCGGTGGACAAGCCGGCAGATGACAAGAACTATCCGTTCGATCCGGAACGTCTCAAAGGCGTTCTGCGACTGGCGGCGGAGAAGGCAGGCTGGGGGAAGGCGCTCCCGGCGGGTCATGGCGTCGGCATCGCGTGCGTGATCGATCACCTGAGTTACTGCGCTGAAGTCGTCGAGGCGTCTGTCGAGCGCGGCCAAGTGCGTGTGCATCGCGTTGTCGCGGCCGCAGACTGCGGTCCTGTCGTCAACCCCAACAGCGGACGCGCTCAACTCGAGGGCGGAGTCACACAGGCGCTCTCCGCGGCGCTGCACGAGCGCATAACGATTGACGGCGGCGCTGTCGTTGAGGGGAACTTCGATACATATCGCCTACTGCGAATGAATGAAGCGCCAGTCGCGATCGAGGCGTATTTCGTCGATCGGCCGAACGTGCATCCCACGGGACTCGGCGAGCCGTCTGTGCCTCCGCTCGCGCCGGCGTTGGCGAGCGCGCTGTACAAGGCAACGGGGAAACGATATCGCTCGCTTCCGCTTGCTCCGCTCGTCGCAGGACGGACTCGGGCGACCTGACGGAAAGAGATCGGCAGCGCTGAGCAAGTGGGTGGCATCGTATGAGCATGTCGAGCCGCCGGAGTGCCGCGTGATCGAGCGACATCGGATCGTCTGCCCGGTTTTCGCGATGGTGGTCGCGATGACCGGTTGCCACGCGCAATCATCGACCGAAGTTCCGCCCAGCATCACGCCTGGCGTGCTGTCGCGTGCTGCAACACTGACGACGATCCGTGCCGCGCACACAGCCACGCTTCTGCACTCGGGACGCGTGCTGTTTACCGGCGGATGCACGGCGCAGAGTTGCGAGGTGAGCGCGCTGTCCGCGTCAACTGAGGTGTACGATCCAGCGAGCGGCGCATTCACTCGCGGGCCGCAGATGTCTCTCAATCGCGTGGGCGGCCACGCGGCGACTCTGCTGCGCGACGGAACGGTGCTCATCGTCGGCGGCTGGAGTCTGCAACCGACCACATCGGCCGAGCTATACGATCCAGCGCAAAACCGCCTAACGGCAACCAGACCACTCGGCGTTGCGCGCGCCGACGCCAGCGCCACCCTTCTGAACGATGGCAACGTATTGATCGCTGGCGGCTACAATGGCAGCGAGCGGCTTGCCAGCGCTGAGTTGTACGATCCAGCGACGAGGAGCTTTGCACCCACCGGATCGATGTCGACGGCGCGTGCCGTGCACGTCGCGGTGCGTCTCATGGATGGTCGCGTGCTCATCATCGGCGGCGAGCGCTCACGCGGCTCCGTGGTGGCGACGGCGGAGTTGTACGACCCGAGTACTGGCACGTTTTCGCCAGCCGGTGAGATGTCAATCGTTAGGTACAAGCACGCGACTGTGACACTCTCCGATGGCCGGGTGCTGGTGATTGGCGGATCGGATGCTCGCGACGGCTTTGGACGTTACGACACAGCGGAGATCTGGGATCCGCACACGGGCACTTTTGCGCCGAGCGGACGCATGCACAACCGGCGCTACAAGATCCCGGACTCTGTGGTGCGTCTGAGGAATGGTGCGGTGCTCGTGGCGGGCGGGGCGCCTCAGGCGGAGCTTTTCGACCCTGTGGCTCAGATGTTCGAGCTCGTGCCGGGCGATCTCGGGGCCAGTTACGCCTTTTCGTCGGCAACCGTGCTGCCAAATGGCGACGTGCTCATCGCTGGCGGCTATGACGATCAGATCCGCCTGACCGACCAGGTTTTCATCTTTCGCTCGCGATGACCTGAACGGCCTTAACAAAGAGGACACAGAAACCCGTCCGAGCCGCGCGAGAGCACGGAGGACTGCCAAGCGACTTGTGAACTGCATTTACGCACGCTGTCAATTCCAGCAGTCGGTTGTCCGCTGCGTTCGCGGGAGGGGTGGTTGGGCGTCGGCGGCCTCTGCGTTAATGCCCTGCTTGAGCTCTAACGCTGGCGCGTTAGCAAATAGGCGAGTTGACCCACGCTCTGTCCCCGTCTACTTTTCACGGCTCTCGTAGAACTTCGGTTGTCTGAATGACTTACGCCATTATCCGCACCGGCGGCAAACAATATCGGGTCGAGCCCGGCGCTACGCTTCGCGTTGCGACGTTGCCCGGTGACGCCGGCGCGAAAATCGAATTCAAAGACGTCTTGCTCGGCTCCGACGGAAAGTCGGTGAAGACCGGCGCGCCGTTGCTCTCCGGTGCCAAGGTCACCGGCGAGATCGTCAAGCACGGTCGCGGCGAAAAGATCATCGTCTTCAAGTTCAAGCGCCGAAAGAACTATTCGCGCAAGCAAGGGCATCGTCAGGCGTTCACTGAAGTTCGTATCAAAGACATCAAGCTCGGCTAACGATATGGCTCATAAGAAAGGCGTCGGCTCCTCACGGAACGGACGCGACAGCAACCCGAAATACCGCGGTATCAAGAAGTACGGCGGTGAGTCCGTTCGCGCGGGAAACATCATCCTGCGTCAGTGCGGCACGAAGTGGCATCCGGGTCGCAACGTCGGTCTTGGCACTGACTACACGATCTACTCGCTCATCGACGGCGTCGTGAAGTTCGAGCACAAGAGCCGCTCGCGATATCGCGTCAGCGTGTATCCGCTGGAAGCAGCGTCGTAAGCTTTCACTCCGATAACACAACGCGGGCGGGTATAGCAGCGATGCTTCCCGCCCGCGTTCGTTTTTAGCTTTGTTGTCGCGCAGTCGTATCACGCAGCGCTGCGGGTGGAGGTTTTCGATGACTTCCTCGGGTCGGAATCGTCGCGGCTTTACGGCCCTAGCACTCGCCGTTCTCGCGTTAGGCGCCACGGCTTGCGGTGGCAACACGGGACCGAGCGCGGCCCCCAAAGGTCTCGCGAATTGCGGTGGGACGCCGATGCTCACGGTCTCTCCCGTGGATATCAGCATCATCCGCGACCTCGCACCGCTCGGTAACCTCAATCCACCGGTACACACTCTCCCGACGGATCATCTCTATTTCTTGGCCAACGTCGACTTGACAGAGGCGGAGCTGGTTCCAGTCATCTCGCCGGGCGACGTCGTCGTCAGTGAAGTAACCAAGCGGACGCGCCTGAGCGGTGCGCCCAGTGTCATTGAATACTCGATGACGTTTTTTCCGTGCGCCGACTTGAGCCTCTACTTCGCGCACGTCGTGCTCACGCCCGAGCTCCTCGCAGAGATTGGCCCATTCGGAACGTGCAATCAGTACGTGGCTGGCGGCGACACGTACGAGAGCTGCTCAAAGCGCGTGAATTTGAAATTGAAAGCGGGAGCGCTCATCGGAGCGATGGGGGGCACCTTTGGAAACGTTCTCGATTTTGGCGGCTACGATCGACGCGTGACGCAACTTCCCTTCGTCAACCAAGCGCGATCGTATGGCTACGGCACGGAGTTCGGTCAGAATCGCACGATTTGTCCCGTCGATTATTTCGTCGCGAGCGTCGCGAGCGGGCTGCGAGCCAAGTTCGGCAGCAGCAGCAAGCGCCGGACAATCGAGCCGCTCTGCGGCACGGTCATGCAGGACGTGCCTAACACGGCGCAGGGCCGCTGGTTCTTCAACGAGACACCGCAGGACGATCCGCATCTCGCACTCGCGCACGACAACATCGATCCGCGCATCGGCGTGATCTCGGTCGGCACCTCGGTACCAAGTCTGCCGACGAGGTCTTGGGGCTTCACGCCCGCGATGACTGGACGTTTGAATGCGGACTTTCCTCGCGTGACGGCTGACGGCCTAACCTATTGCTACCAGAGTTTCTTGAACGCGACATCGCCAATCAGACACGTTCTCATTCAGCTCGTCTCGGCCACGCGCGTGCGCATCGAGGGGTTCACCGGTGCGCTCTGCGGAGCGGAATCGACCTGGGCATTTACGACAGGGGCACGGGAGTTCGCCCGCTAAGCAAGTGGCACTCGAGTGCTCCTCGCCCGTACTCTTTAATGAGTGCTTTGACCTTTGACCTTTGACCTCTGACCTATGTCGATTCTCAACAAGCTCAAGACGGAGCTGGATAGAGCCGGCCGCGCCGCAGCGGGCGCACTGGACGAAGGGAAGCTGCGCCTGGAAGCCTTCCGCGCGCGACAGCTCGCCGACAAGTCGGCTGAGGCGTTAGGCTACGCTGTGTATCGCGCGAAGAAAGCCGGGCAGGACATCGATCCGGCCGCCTTACAGCGTTTGTACGACGCGCTGGACGCGAGAGAGCTGGAAGTCGCGGCGCTGGAAGCGCGAATGAAGGCCGAGGACAAAGAGAAAAAAGAGCCCGGCGCGACGAGCTCAGCTCCGTAACGAAAACAAGCTTGGAGTCCGCGGTTCTGCGTACTTAGCGCTCAGCTCAGTGCTGAGCACAGAGTACTGCGGACTCCAAGCTGTTGTTTGTCGTTCCTTACGGTCGGTAGTTAGGCGGCAGCGTCAAGTACCGGCGCATCAATTCATCCTGTCTTGACGGCGCGAGGACGTTACGCCCGCGGACAAATACGTGCGTTGGCCGCGTCGAGAGCTCTAGTGGATCCCCGTTCCAGACAACAAGCGTGGCGAGTTTCCCGCGCTCGAGTGATCCAACCTGATTGTCCACGCCGAACGCGCGTGCCGGGGCAAGTGTGATCGCTTCCAACGCATCAGCCCACGGCATACCGAACGCCACGGCGACGCCCGCTTCATATTTCACATTGCGCGCGTTGAACGCGTCCGCGCCGCCGGCTACGATCACGCGAACACCGGCCTGTCGTAGCAGCGCCGCATTGTCCTGACGCGCGCCTAACGTGCTGAAGCTCTGCGGCGCGTTGTTTAGCGAGCCGACGATCACCGGCACCTTCTCCAGCGCCAACCGCTCGGCCACCTTCCACGCCTCGGCGCCCCCAGTGACAATAAGCTGAATGTTGTACTTGCGAGCCATTGTGATCGCGGCGTCGATGTCACTGGCGCGATCCGCCTCGAGAATCAGCGGAATGCGACGAGACAAGACGAGACCTAACGCCTGAAGATCGCGCGCAGGAGCCGCAGTTGGCCGTGTCGCGGTCCGCTCGACTTCATTGCGCGGCGCCCGATAGTTGCGCGCATCCGCCAGGAGCGCGTCCATACGCCCGATTACCTCGCCTCGTGCCTGCCCGCGATTCTCACCCGTGCTCGCCATGTCCGCGACCAACGCGGCGGGCGCGCGCAGCAGCATGTCACCCAAGCCCCCGTTCGAGAGATCAATGACCGCGGCTTGTCCCGATACAAAGTTCCCTCCTGGGACGATGCCCGCGAGCACCACACCGTCGTTGCGAGTTACCTGCAGGTGCGGCGACGCCGGATTGAAACCCAGCCACGCCTCGAACGACGCCGCCACCCCACGCTCGCCGCGAGCGCCGGCGTCCTGCGTCGACTGTACCTGGCCGATCTCGTTCACGCCTAACGTGGTCAACGCGTTGAAGATCCCAGGTGTCACCCAGCGGCCGCGCGCCTCGATGCACTCAGCGTTGGGCGGACAGGGAAGCCCGGCACCGACCTGCGTGATGCGTCCGTTCTCGAAGATGACGGTACCGTTCTCGATGAGCGGCCCGCTAACCGGATAGACGCGAGCGCCTGTGATGGCGACGACCTGCGCCTCGGCGGTGATTCTCGCCAGGGCCAATAACGCGAGGGCAGTGACAACTCTTTGCGTTTTCACGTTAGCGCCCTCCCGCACCGTTAGGCACGTAGCCTAACTCGAAGTCGGTGCGCCAGCGGCCGCGCGCGTCGCTCCTGTCGAAGAGCATCGCACCGTCCAGCCAAACTTTTTCGGCGCGGGAATAGATGCTGAACGGATTCCCATCCCAAAGAACGACATCGGCATTCTTCCCGACTTCGAGCGATCCGATCTGCGAATCGAGGCCTAACGCCCACGCCGGGTTGATCGTGATCCACTTGATCGCTTCGTCCTGCGAGATCGTGAAGCCGAGGTCGACGGCGGCGGCCATGGATTTGGCGGCGTCCTGATTCAGCCGCTGCATTCCGTTGGCATCGTCTGAGTGCACGATGGCGCGCGCTCCGGCCTTGTGCACGAGCGCGAGGTTGGCGCGCACTCCGTCCATCGCTTCCATCTTGAAGCCACCCCAGTCGGACCATAACGAGGCGGCGATGTCATTGGCCGCCAGGAGATCGGCGACCTTGTACGCTTCGACGCCGTGGTGGAACGACCGGATCTTGTATCCGAACTCTTTCGCGATGTCGATCATCTGCGCCATCTCGTCCGCACGGTAACAGTGATTGTGCACGTAGATGTTGCCGCGCAGCACCTCGGCGAGCGTTTCCATCGCGAGATCGCGCGACGGTGGATCGCCTTTCTTGTCGCCGGCGAGCCACGCATCCCAGCGTCGGCGATACGCCTCCGCTTGAATCCACTTTTCGCGATAACCTGCAACATTCCCCATGCGGGTGGACGGGCCGCGGTTCTGATACACGCGCTTCGGGTTCTCACCGCACGCCATTTTGAGACCGTACTTCGCGCCTGGGAATTTCATTCCTTGAACCGTGCGCGCCGGGACGACCTTGAGCACCACGCTGCGACCGCCGAAGAGGTTCGCGGACCCCGGCAGTATTTGAATCGTCGTGACGCCCGCTGAGAGCGCGCGCGGGAACTGCGGATCTTGCGGCCACACCGAGTGCTCGGCCCAGACTTCGGGCGTCGCCGGGTTCGTGGCTTCGTTGCCGTCGCTCAGCGCGTCGACGCCCGGCGCCGCGTACACGCCGAGGTGTGAGTGCGTGTCGATGATGCCCGGAGTCACGAATTTGCCGCCGCCCTCGACCACGAGCGCGTCACTCGGCGGCGTTAGGTTCGCCCCCACAGCCGCGATCTTTCCATCGCGCAGCAGGATGGACGCGTTCTGCAGCGTCGGCCCGGCCGCTGTCATGACTGTCGCGCCGCGAATGAACGTGGTGCGCGACGTGAACGGTTTGTATGTGGTTGGAAAAGCGTTCGCGTTAGGCTCGGACAGCGCGCCAGCGCCGGGCGGAGTTTTCTTCGTTGTATCGGTCGCCGGCGCGGCGGGCGCCGGAGCTGCGGCCGGAGGTGGAGCAGCGCGTGAACACGCCAGCAGCGTGACCACGGCGAGCAGTCGACTTCTCATGACTTCCTGACTCCGATGGAGGAACGAGGAGCAGGAAAGTAGAGCGACGGTCCTTCGACGACTACCCTAGATCGCGAGCGCGGCCCGCATCGCGCGCACGTCATCCGTGCAGAGGCCATCCACGCCGAGTTCGCGCAGTCGACGTGCGTCGTTCACGTCGTTCGCCGTCCATGCGATGACGCGAGTGCCTAGCGCATGCACAGCGTCGATGAGACGCGCGTCGATCAAATCGACAGCCGGCCAGATGTCGCGAACAGCGTGCTTTCGTGCGAGCGCCACGGCATCCGCGTCGCGGCTTGCGACGAGCAAGCCAACGGGAAGACCGGGCGCGAGAGCGCGAACAGCATCGACGACCTGGTAGTCGAAACTGTGCACCGCGGCGCGCACCGTTTGACCTGTTAGGCACTCGACGATCGGCGACGCGCTGCGGCGCGCCTTGGCCTCCACGTAGAGTGTGGCCCGGTTGCCCACGAGCTCGCACACCTCGTCGAGCCTTGGGACGCCAGATCGCGCGAGCGCTGAAGCGCTGAGCGACGAAATGGGAGTGGCGTCAGGCAGCTCGGCGTCGTGGTGCACGACAACGATCGCATCCTCGCTGACGTGGACGTCCAGCTCGATCGCGTCCGCGCCGTATTGCAAGGCGAGGGCGAAGGACGCCAGCGTGTTCTCGCGGGCGAGTCGCGGCATGCCGCGGTGGGCGATGAGTTGCACTAGAGGCTAGTTGCTAGGGGTTAGGGGATAGGGGTTAGGACCCCGCCCCGATACGAGCTTCGGCAGCGTCAGGCGATGATTGGGGTTTGTGTGTCCTGCAGGCCGTTACCAGGAAAGTGGTTAGCTGTCAACCAGCTGCTGTCAGCTGTCTGCTGGCAGCCGACGGCTGACAGCTTCAGTTCGGCCCTCGCGCCTTAACATCACCAATCGACCTCCGTCTAACTCCTCGAACGCATGGTAGCACAGCCCGATCGCGCCGATGACCGCGACGACCGTACGCTGATCGAGCGGTGGCTTGGGGGCGATGAAAGGGCCGCGACCGCCATCGTAGAGCGTCACGCGACGGCGATCGCACGCTTCGTGAGCACTCTTGGGGAACGGGAGACGGATGAGGTGGTGCAGGACACGTTTGTCCGCGCTTTTTCATCCTTCGACTCGTTCCGCGGCGAGAGCTCGCTGCGAACGTGGCTGTTTACCATCGCGCGCAGGCTCGTGTTGGATCGACGACGCGCTCTGCGACGCCGGCCAGCTACGGAGTCGCTGGAGGGCGTCGAGTTGGCGAGTGGTTTTACGGCGCTCGACTCGATCGTCGCCGCGGAAGCGGAAGGGCAGGTGCGGGAGGCAGTTGAACGGCTGTCGCCAACCCAGCGTGAGGTATTCACACTGCGAGTAGGGGAGGGCCTTTCGTACAAGGAGATCGCTGAAGTCGTGGGAACCACTGAAGGGGCGGCGCGGGTGCACTACCACAACGCGCTGCGCACGATCAAGGACGCACTGTATGTCTGATTGCTCGAACATCGAGATTCGCGAAGCGCTGCCGGAGCTGTTGCACGGCAGGCTCGACGCCATCCAGGCGGCGAAAGTCCGCGAACACGTCGCGCGTTGCGCGGAGTGCGCAGCGGAGCTCGAGCTGTTGGAGCGCGTTCAGCGACTCTACTCCGCCACGCCCGCGGTGAACACGGCGGCGATCGTGGCCGCGCTGCCGCGTCCGCGTACGCGCCGAGCATTCTCGTTAGGTATGCTCCGCGCAGCGGCGGCGATCGTCGTGCTTCTGGCCGGGGCGCTCGTTTTCCGCGCCGCGATGAGCGGATCGGAGAACGGGAAGAACAGTCAGGTCGTCGTCACGCCGGACACACCGGCCGTCACGGTTCAACGCGACACGCCGGTCACGGTCGGGCGTGTGGCGCAACCGCGCGTCCTCGCGATGTCGTTGAGCGAGCTCGATGACCTGGATGCAGATGAAATGGAATCCCTCTTAAGCGCGCTCGATCGTCTGGATGGCGCGCCGGTTGCAGAACCCGATACGCTCATGGGGAGCGTCTCTGGTATCGGCACATAGCAATCATTACAGACACACAATGTTGAATAGACACTTCATGATCGGTTTGGCGGGCGCCTTGCTGGTGACCGCCTCGTTAGGAGCACAGGACACGGCGCAGCGGCGCGATCGCGACGAGATGCGTCGTCTATTTCAGGAGCGCTTCGGCGCCGTCATCAAGGAGCGCCTGCAGCTCAGCGACTCTCAAGCCGTTAGGCTCGGCGAAACGAACCGCCGCTTCGAAGAGCAGCGCCGAACGCTGATTCAGCAGGAGCGCGATGTCCGTATGTCGTTGCGCGACGAGCTCATGGCGAATCAGGGGGCCGGGAACCAGCAGCGCATTTCGGAATTGCTGGATCGTGCCATCCGCGTGCAGCGGCAGCGCGTCGAGTTGCTCGAGTCCGAGCAGCGCGAGCTTGCGCGCTTTCTGAATCCGACGCAGCGGGCAAAGCTGTTGGGGATGCAGGAGCAGATGCGGCGCAACGCGATGGAGATGCGCGGCCGTGGGCCCGAGATCCGGGACCGCATGCGCGAAGGCCGGCGCGATCGCCAGCAGCGGCCGATGCGGCGTCCAACACCGCGCTTCCGTCCGCCGACTCAATAAAGTCTACCAAGGAAACTTTGCCGCGGATTTTCGCGGGTGAACGCGGATTCTTTCTCGATTGAATTGCTCCGCGTCGATCAGCGGAAATCCGTGGCTAAGTGCTTTTGTCGGGTAGGGAGACATAGAGTCAGGTTGAAGCGCCACCTGCCTGATCGATACATTGCGCACCGGTCGCCCGGGTGGCGGAACCGGCAGACGCAGCGGACTCAAAATCCGCCGAGCGCAAGCTCTTGAGGGTTCGACTCCCTCCCCGGGCATGTGACAACCGCAAAGGTGCTGGCACGGCGCGGCCCTCGCAAATCAGCATGGCGACGGGTCGCGTTTGCGTTAGGCGGGATACTCGCGCTTCTCGTCGCGGCCTCCGCGTGGCTGCTGCGAGATCCGACGCCGTACTTCCTCGAGCGCCGCTCACATCTCATGACCGTCGATACGGTCGCGAGCCATGCCGATTCACTGAGCAGCGATCTCGAGCTCAGACTGCACGCGGCCAACGGATTCGCCGTCGACATCGCCGTTAGGCGACCACTCGCCGCGGCGGCGCCGCGCAGCCGTCGCATCTTCGTCATCCTCGGTGGCCAGCGGGCAGGGAAGGAGGCGGCACTTCTTTTCCCCGACACACGCGGCAACGTCGTCGCAGCGATCGAGTACCCATATCACGGCGCGCCTAACCCGAAAGGCGTCGCTGTCGTTGGCCAGGTGCCAGCGATCCGACGTGCGATTCTCGACACGCCGCCGGCGCTGATGCTTGCGCTCGACTATCTGATCTTACAGCCTGACGTCGACACGACGCGGGTTGAGCTAGTCGGTGCGAGCTTCGGCGCCCCGTTCGCCGCTGTTGTCGCAGCGCTGGATCAGCGCGTGACGCGGCTCTGGCTTCTGCACGCGGCGGCTGATCCTTATCGGCTGCTCGAGCACAACATGCACAAGTACATTGGCATTGCGCCGCTGCGCGCTGCCGCCGCTGGCATCGCCAACGTATTGATCGCGGGACCGCGGCTGGACCCGGCGCATTGGGCCGCGCGCGTGGCGCCGCGCCCCGTGATCATGATCAATGCTATGCAAGATGAACGCATTCCGCTCCCACTCGTCGATCGCCTCTACGCGAGCGCGCGAGAACCGAAGGCACAGTACTGGCTCCCAGGTCTTCACATGCAGCGCAACCGTCGCGACATACTCGGCGCGCTTGTCGACACCGTTCTCGCCTTATCCGAACGCGATAGTCTGCGCCCCTAGCGGGGTCAGACCCCACGCCGGGGTCAGACTCCAATGCGCAAGTTTGAGACATTCCGTCAGGGCCGCGCTCTCTCTGCAAAGAGTCTTGAAGGCCTCTGATCTTGTCCGAAAGGTGTGCCTTGGAGTCTGACCCCGTTTGTTACCAGCAGTTTTGTCCTTACGCGTGCGCTGGCACTCGGACAAGGTTGAGCTCCGTCTGCAGAGCCTTGAAGCGGGGCGACTGCCGCAACGGGTCCAGCGTAGGATTCACACCGAGGTAGATAACGAAGCCGCGGCGTTCGTCGCGCGCCTTCTCCAGCCAGTCGATCGCTTCGTCCACATTGCCTAACATCGCATGCAGCATGACGAAGCCGGCGCTGGAGACATACTCAGTGGCTGCGCGCTTCTCGAGCTCGCGCTGAAGCGCGAGCGCTTCGTCGCTTCGCCCTTGCTTGTGCAGCGCGCCGGCGAGTCCGGCGAGTGAATAGGCCGACTGCGGCGTGTATAGGAGTCCCTCGCGAAACGCCTGCTCGGCCTTCTTGTACTCGCCGAGCTGGAGGTAGGACAAGCCAAGCCCGCGGTGCGTCTCTTCGGAGATGGGATTCATCGCGGCCGCGCGATCGAAGTGCACGAGCGAGTCATCGTAGCGCCGTGCGTAATACGCGACGCCACCGCGGCTGCGACGCGCAGAGACTGAGGACGGATCCAGATCGACGGCTTGCTGTGCTTCGACGAGCGCGCGATCGAACTGCCCCAACACCACGAGCGGGAAAGAGTACCACTGGTGCGACGTCGGATTCGCAGGACTCAGCGTCACCGCGCGCTCGAAGTGCTCGATCGACTCGTGCACCTTCCAGTCATGAATGAAGAGCACCCAGCCTAACGAGGCGTGCGCCTCGGCGAGCCTATCGTCAAGCTCCAGCGCCTTGCGCGCGTATTTCTTGGCGTTGGCCATCCCTTCCGCCACGGCCACGTTGCGATAGTCCAGCTGCAGCGCGTGAGCGTCGGCGAGGCCGCTGTACGCCAGGGCGTACGTCGGATCCTCGGCGATCGCGGCCTCGAAGTGCTTGATCGCTTCGACAGTGTCTTCGAAGGTGCGTTTGTTCCAGGCATAGCGACCGCGCAGATAATGCCGATACGCTTCTGCGTTGTCCGTGTAGCGCGGTGCCGCAACGTGCGCAGACGTGGGCAGCAGCGTGGGACTGAGAGCCGTCACGATCTCGGCTGCCAACTCGTCTTCCAGCGCAAAAAGGTCGTCGGCATCGCGGTCGTAGCGCAGGGAGCGCTGTAGGCGTCCGTCTGTCGCGTTCGTTAGGCGAGCCGTCACGCGAAGCCGGCGGCCGAGCTGGCGCACGCTCCCTTCGATAACGCAGTCGACGCCGAGGTCCAAAGCGATACGGCGCACGTCCTGCGAGCGCCCCTTGTAGCCAAAAACCGAAGTGCGCGAAGCGACGTGCAATCCTTCCACGCGTGCGAGCGCGCTGATCAACTCATCCGTGAGTCCGTCGCTCAGGTACTCGGTATCGGCATCGCCGCCGACAGTAACGAACGGAAGCACGGCCACGGCGCAGGCCGATTCCGTCGGCGAGGCCGCGGTGCTGATCGTGCGCGCTGAGAGCGCAGCGGCAAATTCGCCGGCGGTCGGGAAACGCTCGTTAGGATCTCTGGCCAGCGCGCGTGAAAGCGCAGCCTCGATGGCAGGGCTCACGCTCGGCCGCTGGCGCCGGATTGGCGGCGGCGTCTCAATGAAGCGCCGCATGATCACCTGGCTCGTGTTCGTTCCTGCGAAGGGCGGTTCACCCGCCAGCATCTCATACAACACGCACGCCAGGCTGTACTGATCGCTGCGACCATCGATGTCGCTGTCACCGGCGGCCTGCTCGGGGCTCATGTAGTGCGGAGTGCCGACGGCGAGACCAGGCGTTGTCGTGCGTGCATCCGCATCCAGGGCGGCACCTGCGCGAGCGACGCCGAAGTCCGACAGTGTCGGCTCGCCTTCGTGCAGGAAGATGTTCGACGGCTTGATGTCGCGATGCACGACACCTTGCCGATGCGCGTAATCAAGCGCGCGAGCGATTGACGCTGCGATGCGGACTGCCTCGTCGACGTCCAGCGGACCTTCACGCTGCAAGCGCTGGCCTAACGTGTCCGAGTCGAGAACCGGCATCACGTAGTACAGCGCGCCACCGCATTCGCCCGAGTCGAAGAGCGGCACTATCCCGGGATGGACGAGGTTGGCGGCGATCTTGATCTCGCGGAAAAAACGCTCGGCCTCGATCGCGCCGGAGCGTTGCCCGCGATCCAGGATCTTGATCGCTACATGGCGCGAGTTGGTCCGGTCCTGTGCGAGGTACACAGTGGCCATGCCCCCACGCCCGAGCTCGCGCTTCAGCTCGTAGCGGTTGCCGATCGCTGCCTGCAGTTCAGCTGGTACGGTCATCCTGCTGGAGAATAGCCAGCGACCCATCGCCTGACGAGCAATTTCGAGCCCGACACCCGCAACGGGGCGAGCCCCGTTCCCGGCTGTAAGACAGTGAGACCTACACGGCGGCGACGGTGCTCGGCACGATGACGTTGTGCGCGGGCTCGATCCTCGGTTGGCCCGGATCGACTCCCAAACTGCTCAGAATTGGAAGCAGCGTTTCGCCGAACTTCTGGAAGGCCTCGACGCTGCTCCACACATCGAGTACCTGCAGCGCGCCATCGGTTCCAAAACAGACGTGATACTCGCGGCCGGCCGGATTTCCGGCTCCAGCTGCGATGAGTCGGCGAATGATCTCGTCGTATTTCGACTGGGACATGCCGACCGGGGTGAAGTGAATAGCGACGGGCATAAGATGGGTTGGAAGGGGTGGAGAAACAGAAGCTGTCGGCTGTTTGCTGCCGGCCGACGGCTGACAGCTACATCGTGTTTTCGATAGAGTCGATCTTGAGACTTTTTATGGTGCCTAACAATTCACCTGCTCTTCGCTGGCACGTTAACTCTCGAGCGCGCTGACGCTGCGCGCGGAGGCGTTCAATTGCTCTTCGGTCATGCCGAGTCCCATGTGCGCCGGCTTCAAGTCGCGGCTGGGGTAATGGCCTGGCCCGCCGCCGCCCGCGTTCGAGTCGTCGCCGCTGGATGCGTGGTCATATCAAACACTCTCTACGACGCTCGCGCTCGCTCGGATTGGTCGAGGCGCGTCGCAATTTGCGCCTTGCTCGGATTTGCCGCGTCCCGGTAGCTTACCCGCGCTTCGGCGTCGTTTTTCTCACACGCCGTTCGCGTAGGACGGTGCGCGCCAGGGGGCGCCGCCGTGTGCGCTACGCCCCTAAAGCTCTCTCACATGAAGCTCGCAGCACGCCGCGTCGATTGGTCCGCCCTCAAGACTCCACTCGTCGCCGTACTCCTTCCAGCGACAACCGAACTTCCCGCAGCGCTTCGCACACTCGACACCGCGCTCGGCGGAGCGCTGAACCGAAGCCTCGAGCAGCGCGTCTTTCGTGGCGGCCGCGACGAAGTCATGCACATCGAGGGCGGCGGTGGCGCGATCCAGCGAGTCCTGCTCGTCGGCTATGGTTCGGGCTTCGCTGATATCGGCAACGCGTTGCGGCGGGCCGCCGCAGTAGCCGCTCGTCAGGCGCAGCGGCTCGGCGTCAGCTCGGTCAGCATTTGGGCTGGTACCGCAGATCAGCGCGCGCTCGAGGCGATCGGCATCGGCGCCCAGCTCGGCGCCTGGGAATACACGGAGCTAAAAACGCCACCGCCTCCGGCGGACAAGCGCGCGTCACTCAACTCCATCGAGCTGCTTGCTGCCGACGCACGCCGCGCAGGTCGCGCTGTAGCCAGCGCGGCAGCGATCGGCGAGGGATACGCGCTCGCGCGAAGGCTCGGGATGATGCCGGGGAACATGTGCACGCCGGCCTATCTCGCTGAAACCGCAGGCAGCATCGCCAAACGCCATCGAATGCGCCTAACGGTGCTCGGTCGCAAGGAAATGCAAAAAGCGGACATGGGCGCGTTTCTCGCCGTGGCCCAAGGCTCGCCTGAAGATCCGCAACTCGTGGTGCTCGAGTATCTGCGCGGGAAGAAAGGCCAGGCGCCCATCGCGCTCGTTGGCAAAGGCATGTGCTTCGACACCGGCGGCATTTCCATCAAGCCAGCCGAGCGCATGGAATGGATGAAATACGACATGTGCGGTGCCGCGGGCGTGCTCGGCGCGATGGACGCTATCGGGCGGCTCGGCTTGCGCACGAACGTCGTCGGGATTCTCGGAGCAACCACGAACATGCCGTCGGGGACGGCGTATAAGCCGGGCGACGTGGTTCGTGCGTCGTCAGGCAAGACGATCGAGGTCATCAATACCGACGCAGAAGGTCGCATGGTGCTGGCCGACTTGCTCACCTATGTGAAGCGTTTCGCGCCGGCCGTCGTTGTCGATGCCGCGACACTCACTGGCGCGTGCGTGATCGCGTTAGGCAATACAGCGACCGGAATCTTCGCAACCGAGGAGCGTCTCGCTGGTGAGGTGAAGCGCGCCGCTGAGCGTGCCGCCGAGCCTGGCTGGCAGCTCCCGCTATGGGATGATTACCGCGAGCAGATCAAGTCGGACGTCGCCGACATCAAGAACACAGGCGGTCGTGCCGGAGGCGCGATCACCGCGGCGATATTCCTCAAGGAGTTTGTGGACGGATACCCGTGGGCGCACCTCGATATCGCCGGAACCGCATACAGCGAGACCGACCTCGGCATGATGCCGCGAGGTCCGACGGGCGTTCCAGTGGGGACGTTCGTGGAATTCGTGCGTGGGAGGGTGCGCTGAGGTTCGGCAGGCTCGTTAGGCTTTCTTACGGCCTCGGCCTCCTGGTCGGGGCCGTTTTGTACGCGCCTCGCGCGCGTGCCCAGGACACAACGCGCGCACGCGTCGATACGGCCGCAATTCGCAGAGCCGCAATGCGAGACTCCATCGCGGCGGATTCGGTGCGGCGCGCGACAGCACGGCGCGACAGCTTGGCCGCGGTACGTGCAGCAGACACAATCAAAGCGCCCATTGCGCCGTTCGTCACGCCACCACTGGCGGACGTCGGACGCACATATCGCTGGAACCGCGACGAATTGTTTGCGACGGGCGCGCTGACGCTCAACGATCTTCTCATGCGCGTCCCCGGCGTCGTGACGTTTACGTCCGGCTGGCTCGCCGCGCCGCAAGTCGCTGGAATCGGCGGAGAATTTCGTACGGTTCGCGTCTTCATCGACGGATTCGAGTACGACGAGGTCAATCCGCGCGCCGGACGTGTGCGCGATCTTTCCGTCATTCCGCTGTGGACCCTCGACGAGGTCCGCATCGAAGCGACAGGGCGCGAGTTGCGCGTCCACCTAACGACTTGGTCGGTGCGTTCGACGACGGCGTCAACGCGCGTGGACGTAGGCACTGGCGACTACGGCACCAACATGTATCGCGGCTACTACGGGAAGCGCTACGGCGGCGGGGGGATGTTGCAGTTCGGCGCGTATCAATACAGCACGCAGGACAACCAGCTCGGCGACGCTGATCATCTCGCGCTGATGGCGCGCACCGGTTGGGCGAAAGGGCGCTTCAGCATGGTGGGGACGTACTACACCCTCGGTCTCGATCGCAGCGAGCAACTGCGGCTCGCCGTGACGCCGCCACGTCCCAACATGCCGCGACAGGACGGGCGCTACACCCAGGCCCACGCACGTGTGGCCTATGGCGATCCGTCGCAAAACGGCTTCTGGGCACAACTCGGAGCCGGCTCGTTCGAGTTCAAACTCACGCGCGGCGACAGCATTAGCGTTAGGCAGGAAACCGGTCAGACAGTCCCGGAGACCACCATCGTCAAGCGCGACACGACGCGCATCCGGCCGCAGTACCTGGGAGCGATGGGCTACGCCGCTGGTCCGCTGCGCATGAGCGTGACGTCACGCGTTCGGGAAGTTCAGAGCAAGATGTACCTGTCGGCCAGCGTCCGTGCCGCGGCCGTTTATGAACGCCTTGTAGCGAGCGTGCACGCCGAGCAACGCATGCTCGATTCCAACCGCACGGTCGACGCGACGATCAAGCTGACGCCGCTGCCGTTCCTTGCGTTTTCGGCGACCGTTGGGCAAACGGCTCCCGTATCGTCCGCAGATCGTCCCACAACACTCGCGGGGCGCGCCGAGGCGGGTGTCAGGCTCGGACGCGTCTGGTTCACGGGTGGTGCACTAGTTCGTGACACGGCGCTGCTCGCGGCACCGGTTGTATTCGACACGGCCTTCCAACCGATCTCGGAAGGGCGCCTAACGGGCACGTTCGCTACAATCCGCGGCAAGTTCCTCGGCGACCTCGGGCTCGACGTGCTCGGCGTGCGTTGGGACACCGATGGCTTCTATCGGCCGCAGTACCAAACCAGATCGCAGCTCTACATCGACACGCAGTGGAAGAGTGCCGTGCCGAGCGGGAATCTGAACATCCTCGCGGCCGTCACTCACGAGTATCGCAGCCGCACTTTCTTCCCGGTTGAGGCGCCAGGACTACCCGAAGCCTCCGACGTGTATCGGACGTGGGGCTTGCTGCTCGAGGTGCGGATCCTGCGCGCGGTCTTGTCCTATCAGTTCCGCAATATTCTCGGATTCCCGTATGAGCAGGTGCCGGGCTATTTGATGCCGAGGCAAACCAACTTTTACGGGGTTAGGTGGAATTTTGTGAATTGATCGGAGCGAGCGGGCAAAGGAGAGAGCGCCTTCGTCTCGCAGATCGATACTCCGCGCAGAAGCTGTGAGCGATCAGCTCCCGGCTGAAATAAGCTGCGAGCGAGTAGTGCCGGCTCCCATGCGTGCGGCAACCTCCGCAACGACGTCGCAACGCTCTGGCGACTGAGCTGAAAAAGCCCTCTACGGGCAGCTGACAGCACATGGCTTCGCGGAGAAGCTCCCTCTGGGTTCAGGAGCGGGAACCTGGATCGGGTTTTGACTGGCACGAATCGCGTACTCCGTTTGACAAACCCATTGTGTATCAATAGCTTACGCCGCCTCTCATGATCCGAAGCATGACTGGCTACGGTGCCGCGGAGGGAACCGTAGGGCGATCGCGCGTTTCGATTGACGTTCGCTCGGTCAACCACCGGTTCTTCAACGTGACAATCAAACTCCCGCCCGAGCTCAACAGGTGGGAGGGAGAAGTCCGCGAGGCATTGAGGCAGCTCGTCACTCGCGGTCATGTCACGCTCAGCGCGCGTTACGAGCGACTCACTGACTCGATCGCCAACATCGACGAGGCTCGCTTCGCAGCGTCCGCGGCGATGCTGCGCGAGTTGCGCGACAAGTACGGGTTGGGTGGCGACGTCGACGTGGCCACAGTGCTACGGTTGCCGGATGTCATCGCGCCGTTAGGCGAGCCGACTGCCGAGGATGGCAGCGAACTGACGAGGCTTGTCGCGAGCGCGGCGGAAAAACTGCGCGATTCGCGCGAGCGCGAGGGTAGCAAGCTGCGCGATGAGATCGTGCAGCGTCTGTCTGTGATCGACGGCGCACTGTCTCGCATCAACGAGCGCGCGCCACAGCGAGTTTTGGAACATCGCGATCGGCTGCGTGAGTCGATCCGTCAGTTGGCGGCGGGGGTCGCAGTCGACGAACAGCGGTTGGCGCAGGAAGTTGCCGTCCTCGCCGATCGGCATGACGTGCAGGAAGAACTGGCTCGGTTTTCCGTGCACCTCGGTGCCTTTCGTCAGGCCCTGAACACCGACGGTGCTGATTCAGTCGGTAAGCGGCTCGGCTTTCTCCTGCAGGAGATGCTGCGCGAGGCCAATACGACGGCCAGCAAGGCGAACGATGCGGGGATGCAGGGCGACGTGGTGACGATCAAGGAGGAGCTGGAGCGGATCCGGGAGCAGGTGGAGAACCTGGAGTGAATCCGTTTCCGATCGTGCTGTCGTCGCCTTCGGGTGGCGGCAAGACGACAATCGCGAGAATGCTGCTGGCGAAACGGCCGGACGTGGGGTATTCCGTGTCGTGCACGACCCGTGCGCCACGCCAGGGAGAGGTGAACGGGCGCGATTATTTTTTCGTGACGCAGGAGGAGTTTCGCTCGCGACAGAGTCGTGGCGAATTCGCCGAATCTGCCGAGGTGCACGGGCACCTCTACGGCACGCTCAAGCGGGAAGTCGAGAGTGTGTTGGGGTCGGGACGGCACGTCGTCATGGACATCGACGTGCAAGGGGCGCGGCAGTTCGTCGCCGCGTACAAGGAGTCGGTGCTGGTGTTCTTGCTTCCGCCGTCGGCGGACGCGCTCATCGCGCGCCTAACGAGCCGGAATACGGATACAGCCGACGATGTACGGCGTCGCCTGACAGAGGCGCGCGCCGAGCTCGAGGCGGTGGGTGATTATCATTACGTGGTCGTAAACGATGCGCTGGAGTCAGCGTACAGCCAGGTCTCGTCAATCATCGACGCCGAAGCTGTGCGTCACGCAAGGCAACTCAACGTCAACGGGCGCGTGCGCGCTTTGTCCGACGAAATCCAGAAACGACTGAGCGCGCCGTAAGCGCGCGGAGAAAACCGCAATGCGAGTGTTTACACCTGATGAATCCACCATCAATGCCGCGAACAAGTATTTGGCCGTGCTCGTTGCCGCCAAGTATGCCCGCGTGCTGAATGCGTTTCCGCGCGATCGCTCCGGACCGCGCGAGAAGAAGCTCACGACGCGCGCGCTGGAGGAGCTGACAGCCGGCGCGATCGACTATCGCGTCCTCCCACGCGGGCGCACGGAGTAACGCCGTCCGTCCATTCGATCGGCGCCGGATCCTCCTGGGTGTCACAGGAGGAATCGCCAGCTACAAATCGGCGTGGCTGGCCCGACTGCTGACGCAGAGTGGAGCAGTTGTCGATGTCGTCCTCTCACGCTCGGCGCAGGAATTCATCGGCGCCGTCACCTTCGAGGCGCTGACTGGTCGGCGTGTATTCTCGGAGCTCGTCGCTGTCGGCCACGCGCTCGACCACATCAAGCTCGCACAGAACGCAGAAGCTGTCGTCGTGGCACCGGCGACGGCGGATTTCCTCGCGCGCGCGGCGAGCGGCCAGTCGGCTGACTTGTTAGGCGCCGTTTTACTGGCGACCCAGGCTCCCGTACTGCTCGTCCCCGCGATGAACGACCGCATGTGGGTACATCCACAGACAGTCCGCAACGTCGAGCACTTGAGAAGTTTGGGCTACGGCATTCTGGAGCCGGACACGGGGCCGCTCGCATCACAAGAAGAGGGGAGCGGACCGGGCCGCATGCCGGAGCCCGAAGCGATCCTCGCCCATCTCGGCCGGCGCCTCGAGTCGATCGGTCCGCTGTTCGGCAAACGCGTTGTCGTTTCGGCTGGCCCCACGCGCGAGCCTGTCGACGCCGTTCGCTACGTCTCCAACCGGAGCAGCGGAAAGATGGGCGTCGCCGTTGCCGCCAGCGCCTGGCGCCGGGGCGCCGATGTCGTGCTCATACACGGGCCACTCGGCGTGCCGCGGCCCGTCGGTGTGCGGACCATCGCGACCGAAACGACCGAGCAGATGGCCGCCGCCGTATCGCGCGAAATTCGCGAGGCCCAAGTGCTCGTGATGGCCGCCGCGCCGTCGGACTTTCGGCCAGCGCATGCAGAGCAGGGGAAGATCAAGAAAGGATCTGCCGATCTAAACATTCAGCTGACGCCCGCGCCAGATATTTTGCTCGACAGCAAACCTCATCGGCCGCCGAACATGATTGCAGTGGGCTTCGCACTCGAAACGCAAAACGCGGAAGCGTACGGCAAGTCCAAGCTCGAGTCCAAGGATCTCGACCTTGTTGTCGTCAATGACGCTACTGAGCCAGGCGCAGGATTCGAAGTCGATACGAACCGCGTGACGTTCATCGGTCGCGATGGAGTACCTCGCGCGCTGCCGTTGCTCTCGAAGCCGGAGGTTGCCGACGCGATTCTGGACGAGGTCGAGGAACTCTTGAGTGCGCGCTAAGAACGGCGGTACGGGCAAGAACGCCATTGCGCGCGCGTACTTCGCTCAGCAACAGGAGGCAGGCGACCGCGAGCTGGTGCTGAGCGCGCCGCCGGCAGTTTCGTTAGGCGCGAGCGCGCCATCGGCCGCGGCCGCGAACTGGCGCGAAACGCTTCGTGCTGTCGACGCAGCTCCCGCCGATGCGACGCGCGTCGCCCGAGCGCGGACGGCTGCGCCGCCTCCTGTGCCGCGCGTTCCGAGCCCGCGCGAGATGCAGCCGCCCAGCGCGCGCAGCAGTGACCCAGCGCGCGGAAAGCCTGCCTGGCATGCGGCGTTCGCGCTGGATCAGCTCCCGACAGGCCTCAAGGTCGGCTCGTCCTCGCATGAGCTTTTCGAGGGGTCGCGCGATGGCTTCGCCAGCATGGGCGAGCTCGAACGCGCCGTCGCGGCCTGCAAGCGCTGCGGCCTGTATCGAGGCGCCAAGAATCCGGTGCCGGGCGAAGGGGACCCTAACGCGGGCCTCATGTGCGTCGGCGAGGCTCCCGGGGCGACCGAAGACGAGCTCGGACGCCCGTTCGTCGGGCAGGCCGGCAAGCTGCTGACGCAGATCCTTGCCGCCATCGATCTGCCGCGCGAGAAAGCCTACATCTGCAACGTGCTCAAGCACCGGCCGCCGAACAACCGCAATCCGCTGCCTGACGAGGTGACGGCGTGCACGCCGTATCTCGTTAGGCAAGTCGAACTTGTCCGTCCGACGGTCATCATCGCCTTTGGCACATTCGCGGCGCAGACACTACTTGACACGAAGCTGTCGATGGGCAAACTCCGCGAGGCCATTCATCAGTACCACGGCATTCCGCTCATCGTCACGTATCATCCCGCGGCGCTTCTCCGGAATCCGTCGTGGAAGCGACCCACCTGGGAAGATGTCCAGCTCGCTCGTCGACTCCTCGATCACGGCGTCCCTCGCAATCGCGGGGCGTGAGCCGTCGCGTGATCGGCGTCCCCCGTATTCGGAGGATGCCGAGCAGGCGGTAATCGCGGCCATGTTGATGGACGCGGACGCGATCATTCGCGCCACGGAGTTCGTCGACGATTCAATGTTCTATCGCGAGGCGCATCGGCGGATGTTCCGCGCGATGCTCGCGATCAATCAACGCGGCGACGTCGTCGATCCGCTGACGTTGTCGAGTGAGTTGGAACAGCGCGGCGAGCTGGAAGCCGTCGGCGGGAAGGACTACATCACGGTTCTGCTCGACGCCGTGCCGACAGCGGCGAACGTCGAGTACCACGCCAAGATCGTCCGCGAACGCGCGCTTGTTAGGCGCCTGATCGAAGCCGCGACGGAAATCGTCACCGAAGCGTACGAAGGGAAGGGAGACGCCGGCACGCTACTGGATCACGCCGAGCAGCGCATCTTCCAGATCTCGCAGCAGCGCGGCCGCGAGGGCTTCCGGCGCATGAAGGAGCTGCTCTGGCCGGCGATGGAGCGCATCGAGGAGCTGGCCACGGCCGGCGGCTCACCAGTAACCGGCGTTCCCAGCGGGTTCACAGACCTCGACAGGCTCACGTTAGGTTTCCAGCCTTCGGAGCTTATCATCGTCGCGGCGCGACCGTCGATGGGGAAGACGGCCTTCACGCTGAACATCGCGCAATACGTCGCGATCGAAGCCAAGACGCCTGTCGCGATCTTCTCGCTGGAAATGGGCCGCGAATCTCTCGTGCAGCGCATGCTCGCGAGCGAGGGGTACATCGACGCTCAGCGCCTGCGCAACGGCAGACTCACGAACGACGACTTCACCAAACTCACGCGCGCGGCCGGCCTATTAGGCTCGGCGCCCATCTGGGTGGACGACACCGCGGGCATCACGACCCTCGAGATCCGCTCACGCGCTCGCCGCCTCAAGACCGAAAACGACATCGGCTTGCTGATCATCGACTACTTGCAGCTGATACAGGGGCCGTCGGATTCGGAGAACCGCACGCAGGAGATCAGCTACATCTCGCGCTCGCTCAAGATCCTCGCGCGCGAGCTCAAGATCCCAGTCGTCGCGCTTTCGCAGCTCTCGCGCGCGCCGGAACAGCGCACTGGCGAGAATCGCCGTCCACAGCTCTCGGACCTGCGCGAGTCGGGCGCGATCGAGCAGGACGCCGACGTCGTGATGTTCCTCTTTCGTCCGGAATACTACGAAGGGAACCTCGACGAGCGCGGTGAACCGAAGCGCCTCGCCGACGGCACGCCGCTCGAAGGTCTCGCCGAGTGCATCGTCGGCAAGCAACGCAACGGCCCGACTGATACCGTTAGGCTCTATTTCCACAAGCAATACACGCGGTTCGACAATTACACGCCGCGCCAACCGAAATGACCGGTGGCTCGACCGGTCGAGGACGCGGGGGAAAGACGCGCAGCGTCTATCGCTGTTCCTCCTGCGGCGCCGAATTCGCGAAGTGGGCAGGGAAGTGTGAGCAGTGCGAGGAGTGGAATACCCTCGTCGAGGAACTTGCTCCGGCCGCTGCTACTGGTCCGGCTCGTCGCAAGGCCAAGCCCGACGCCGCGTTAGGTTCGCGTCTTCCTGTCATCGTGCTGCGCGACGTCCGTCAGACGGCGGAGAGTCGCCTTTCCACACAGCTCGACGAACTGGACTTCGTGTTAGGCGGCGGAATCGTTCCGGGTTCGATGGTACTGATCGGTGGCGAGCCCGGCATCGGAAAGTCGACGCTGCTGCTGCAGATGGCCGCGCAACTCGAGAGCGCTGGAGCGTCTGCGCTCTACGTCTCCGGCGAAGAGTCGCCGTTTCAAATTCGCTTGCGCGCCGATCGCCTGGGCGCGAACGCGCAGGACGTCGCCGTCCTCGCTGAAACAGATCTCGACCTGATTCTCGCGGCCGCCACCGCGCGACAGCCCGCGCTCCTCATCGTCGATTCAATTCAAACCGTGTACACCGCGGATCTCGAAGGCGCGCCCGGCAATGTGGGACAGGTTCGAGAGTGCGCCGCTCGACTCATGCGCTTCGCCAAGGCAAGCGGCACTGCTGTCGTCGTCATCGGACACGTGACCAAAGGCGGCGGGATCGCCGGACCCAAGACGCTCGAGCACATCGTCGACACGGTGCTGTACTTCGAGGGTGAGAGCGGTGGGGGGCGCATGGATCACCGCGTGTTGCGCGCCACGAAGAATCGCTTCGGCAGCGTCGACGAAATCGGCGTCTTTCATATGACGGAGCACGGGCTAGTCCCCGTCGACAATCCATCCGAGCTGTTCATCGGGGACCGCCTAACGCGCGCTTCCGGAAGTGCGCTCACTGTCGTGCTGGAAGGGACGCGCCCGATGCTCGTCGAATTGCAGGCGCTGGCGAGCAAGCCCGGCTTCGGTACCCCGCAGCGAGTTACGGCGGGCTTCGACCAGCGGCGTCTTTCGCTGCTGCTGGCAGTGCTCGAGCGGCGCGCCAAGCTGGCGCTGAGCAGCCTAGACGTCTTCGTGAACATCGCGGGAGGACTTCGACTCACGGAGCCGGCTGGTGACCTGGCCCTGTCGGCTGCGCTCGCGTCCAGCCTGTACGACCGCGTGTTGCCGAGCGACCTCGTTTGCATTGGCGAGGTAGGATTGGGTGGAGAGATCCGCAGTGTGTCCCAGACCGAACGGCGCCTCGCCGAAGCGGCTTCGTTAGGCATGCACACGGCGTACGTGAGCGAACGCAGCGTCCCGCGCCAGCTTCCAGCGGGCCTCAAGGCGATCGGCGTCCGTTCGCTATCAGATTGTTTCGGGCACCTGTTCTCATGAGCGAGAGCGCGCCCGACGTCGGTGTGGTGATTGTGGCCGCCGGTCAGGGGACGCGCACTGGCACGTCGGAGCTCAAGCAATTCCGCTGGATCGCTGGGAAGCCGATGCTGCTGCACAGCATCCACGCCTTTCAGCGACGGCAGGACGTGGCGCAGGTCGTCGCTGTCTTGCCTAAGAGCTTCGCGGGCGATCCGCCCCCGTGGATTTACCAGTCAGACATCGAACGTCTGCTCGTAGGCGTCGGTGGCGCCGAGCGCGGCGACTCAGTGTGGAGCGGCATCGAAGACCTCGAGGACGAGGTGCGCATCGTCGTCGTGCATGACGCCGCGCGCCCGCTCGTCACAGACGACACGATCGATCGCGTGATCGCCGCCGCCCGCGAGGGTGTGAGCGCAGTCGCCGCTTTGCCAGTGGCCGACACAATCAAAGAAGTCGACGACCAGAATCGCGTCGTCCGTACAGTCGACCGCGAGCGCTTCTGGCGAGTGCAGACTCCACAGGCGTTTCCCCGCGAGATCATCGAACAGGCATACCGCGCTGCGCTCGAACAGGGGCGTTATGCCACCGACGACGCGGCTCTCGTCGAGCGAATCGGGCATCCGGTCGTCGTTGTGCGCGGCGCCGAGCGAGGGATGAAGGTCACCGAAGAGCGGGATTTCTCGTTTCTCGAAGCACTCGTCGCGGCGGACCAATGACCGGGCCGGTCGTCGCCGTCCCGTTTTGGTCGGCGGCGGAGATCGAATCCTCGCTTCAGGCGACGATCGTGCATCTGCAGTCCGGGGGCGTCCTGGCCTACCCCACCGAGACAGTCTACGGCTTCGGAACCGCTGTCGATCATGACGCCGTCGAGCGCCTGGTGCAGCTCAAAACGCGTCCAGCAGCGAAGCCCTTCCTGCTGCTGATTGCCGGCAGCGACATGCTCACTCGCCTGGATCTTCACCTAACGAGGGAGGCGTCTCAGCTTGCGGCGCGGCACTGGCCCGGTCCCTTGACCCTGGTGCTCTCTGGCGGGGAACGACGCGTCCCCAAGCGCCTTCGGGGGCCTGAGGGGGGCGTAGCGGTCCGTTGGACGTCGCATCCCGGGCTGCAGCGGCTGCTCACGTCCTACGGGGATCCCATCACGAGCACCAGCGCGAACCGGCCGGGGCTACCGCCAGCGATGACAGCTGGGGAGATTGTCCAACAATGGTCGGATGCGACCGCCCGGGGGATCATGCGCGTGCTCGATGGTGGTCGGCTGGAGCCGTCCAGTCCATCGACGGTGGTCGACTGCACGGGACGGCGGCCGCGAGTCATTCGACCAGGGGCCATCAGCGCCGCGACGTTGCGCGAGAGCGTTCCAGACTTGGTGGGTGATGCCTAACGTCATGCGGATACTGTTCGTTTGCACCGGGAACACCTGTCGAAGCGCGCTGGCCGAGGCCGTCGCGCGACGTGAGGCCATCGAGCGCGGCCTCTCCGATGTGGACGTCGCGAGCGCCGGCATCAGCGCGTGGGACGGCGCCCCAGCCTCCGACGGGGCACTGCTCGTTGCCATAGAGCGCCGCCTCGACCTCGGCTCGCATCGCGCGCAGCAGCTCACGCGCGACCTCGTCGATCGCAGCGATGTGATTCTCGTCATGGGGCCGCACCACTACGAGCGGGTCGTCGCGTTAGGTGGAGAACAGAAAGTCTGGCTGCTGACCGCATACGCGTCGCGCAGCGATACTGGTCACGCAATCGCCGACCCCTTTGGCGGCGATCTTACGGCGTACCGCAGTACTCTCGTCGAGCTCGAGCGCGAAGTACGCGCTGCGTTCGACCGGCTTGTCGCGGAGCGCGCCCCCGGACCAGCTTAACGTCGAGGAATCGAAGCGCATGCCTTCGATACCGGCGTCATCACGCGCTCCGTACCCGCGGCGGCTGCTCCTCCTGGGTCACCCGGTCGCACACTCCTGGTCGCCGCGATTCCAGAACGCCGCGCTCGAGGCAGCCGGTCTGTCGACCCGCTATGCTGCGCTCGATGTCATCCCGTCCGCGCTCGCGGGCGCTGTCGCCACGGTGCGTGAAAATGCGCTGGGGGGAAATGTCACGGTCCCGCACAAGTCGGCTTTTGCCACATACTGCGACCTGCTCACGCCGCTCGCCGAACGGACGCGGGCCGTGAACACATTCTGGATCAATGATCAGCAGCAGCTCGTGGGCGACAACACCGACGTCGGCGGTTTCGACGCGCTCGTGCGCGAGGTCCTTGGCGCCGTGCCTAACGACGCGCGCGTGGCGCTGCTCGGCGCCGGTGGAGCGGCCGCCGCCGTGTGTGCCGCCACCGAGCGCTGGACGGGCGCATCGGTCTCCGTCTGGGGACGCACGGGCGATCGCAGTCGCGCGCTCGCGTCGCGCTTCGCGCACGTCACGGCGGTCGGCAGCGCGCAGCTTGCCCTGCGCGACGCCACAATCGTCGTCAATGCAACGCCGGTCGGCATGGGGACGGGCAGCGAGGCCATCCCTGTCAGCGTCGGCGATGTCCCGCCTGGCGCGGCTGTGCTCGATCTGGTGTACCGTCGTGCCGAAACGCCGTTCGTTCACGCAGCGATCGCACGTGGTCTCAAAGCAGCGGACGGACTCATCATGCTCATCGAACAAGGGGCGCTCGCCTTCGAGCGATGGTTTGGTTTCGCTCCCGACCGCCAGCTGATGCGCCGAGCGTTGGCAACCACAGGGCCGGCCCAGCACGCCTCTGCCTAACGCTCGCATCCGCCGGCGCCGCGGTCGCTCGGGCGGCGCTGGCGCTCTGCTTTCCTCGTGTCTGCGCCGTGTGCGAGCGCGCTTTGAACGAGCGCGATCGACACGT
>DASYRX010000184.1:0-4199 GCA_036003845.1 Gemmatimonadaceae bacterium
GACGCGCTATGCAAGCGGCGTCCCAGGTTAGCTGATCGCGAAGGCAGCCAGTGCGGTGCGCTCTGGTGAATCCGCGAGACTTCTTTGGGCAGATCAGTGCGCGGGCACACGCAAACACTTACTGCGACCTCGCGCCATGGGATCGGAAGGACGGGTGAGCCAGCGAACGGAACCCAGTCTATGCTGGCGCGTGATCGGCGTCAGTCGACCCATCCGTCAGGCAGCCGCTCGCCGCCGCTTCTGCCGGGTGTGCGCTGCGCGGCGCGCTGCCGCACGGCGCACCTGTGGCCCTTTTGTTCGAGCGGCACGTTTGGCCGCTGCGCTCCTGGAGGCAGCCGACCTCCGTCGTGCAGCGGATCTCGCTTGGCGCGCCAGAGCCTTCCGTGACGCCGCGCCTCGGCCTTCACGCTTCAGTGCGCCGACAATGGCACGAGAGCGGCGGGCAGAAGGCCGCGTGTGCCGTCCGGCTGCACGGCTCGCGTACTCGGCGCTGCGCTTCGTCTTGGCCTTCGCGCCTGTTGGCGGCCGTCGAAGCTTCACGCCAGCACGGCGTGCCTTCGACAGACCGATCGCAATGGCCTGCTTCGTCGATCGCGCGCCATGTTTTCCTTCACGGATGTGATGGATTTCCTCGCGCACGAACTCACCAGCTTGCGTCGTCGGTGCCTTCCCCGCGCGTTTGTCCTGACGAGCGCGTTTCAGCGTCGTCTCTTCAGGCATAGTCCCTCCCGTATAAGCAGCACGCGACGCAACATGAGTGCCAGCGGCTCTTCGACCCGTCTGCCATATTCGGAAAGATCCACGACACACACGGTTCAGTTAGTTTCCTGGCGAGGCACAAGCCGCGGTCGGTCGAAGCCCTGCGGTTCGGAACATGCATCGATGTAAAGCAATGTTCGACTCAATCTACGCCCATGGCTTCGTCCGCGCCGCGGTCTGCATTCCCGCGGTGCGCGTCGCAGAGCCGCGCTACAACGCGGAGCAGACCGTCGCGCTGGCACGACGCGCCTCCGACGCCAAGGCGGCGGTGGTCCTTTTTCCGGAGCTAGGTCTCTCCGCCTATTCGAATGAAGACTTGTTCCACCAAGACGCTTTGCTCGACGCTGTCATCCGCGCGGTCCGCGACGTTATTGAATCGAGCCGCGACCTGACTCCCCTTCTTGTGGTCGGCGCTCCGCTGCGCTTCGAAGGCAAGCTGTTCAACTGCGCGGTCACGATTTTCCGCGGTCGGATTCTCGGCATCACGCCGAAGACCTACCTCCCGACCTATCGCGAGTTCTATGAAAAGCGTCAGTTCACGTCGGGCCGTGACGCGATCGTGCGCGACGTCGATGTGCTCGGACACGACGTCCCGTTCGGCAACGATCTCGTCTATGACGTGACGAACGTTCCGGGGCTTGCGATCGCGGTGGAGATTTGCGAGGACGTTTGGGTACCAATCCCGCCGAGCACGTACGCCGCGTTCGCAGGGGCGACAGTGCTGCTGAATCTGTCCGCCAGCAACATCACGATCGGCAAAGCCGAGTACCGCCGAAGCCTCTGTGCATCGCAGTCGGGGCGCTGCGTGGCCGCCTACGTGTACGCCGCGGCAGGACCTGGAGAATCGACGACCGATCTGGCCTGGGATGGCCATGCCATGATCTTCGAGAACCACGATCTATTGGCCGAATCGAATCGCTTTGCCTCCGACGAGCAGATGATTGTCGCCGACATCGATGTGGATCGCCTCGTCCAGGAACGTATGCGCATGACCAGCTTCAACGATTGCGCCTCCGCTCATCAGCAGGACATTCGGGCACTTCGGCATGTCTCGTTGGAGCTCGAGATCCCGCAAGTATCGATTCCGCTGACTCGCAAGGTCGAGCGATTTCCGTACGTACCGAGCGATCCCGCGGTGCGGGACGTGCGATGCTTCGAAACCTACAACATTCAAGTGCAAGGTCTTGCCAAACGGCTCAGCGCAACCGACATCAAGAAGGTCGTGATCGGCATTTCTGGCGGACTCGACTCCACGCAGGCACTCATCGTGGCCACCAAAGCGATGGATCAACTGAGCCTGCCGCGAGCGAACGTGCTGGCCTACACGATGCCCGGATTTGCGACCAGCGAGGCGACGCGGGCGAATGCGCTGGCACTCATGCGCGCATTGCGCGTGACGAGCGGCGAGATCGACATCAAGCCGTCATGCCTGCAGATGCTGAAGGACATCGGCCACCCGTTCGCGCGGGGCGAGCCGGTCTACGACGTCACGTTCGAGAACGTCCAGGCCGGTGAGCGGACGTCGCATCTCTTCCGGCTCGCGAACGCTCATGACGCATTGGTTGTGGGCACTGGCGACTTGAGCGAACTCGCGCTCGGCTGGTGCACGTACGGCGTCGGCGACCAGATGTCGCATTACGCGGTGAACGCCTCGGTTCCGAAGACCCTGATTCAACATCTCATCCGTTGGGTGATCGATAGCAAGCAAGTCGAGCCGGACGCCGTCGGGGTTCTCGAAGCCATCGTGAAGACGCGGATCTCGCCCGAGCTCGTCCCGGGTGGCGGTGAGCGTGGGTCGCAACCTCTGCAGCACACGGAAGAGGTGGTTGGGCCCTTTGAACTGCAGGACTTCAACCTCTACTACATCAGCCGCTATGGCTTTCGTCCGAGCAAGGTGGCGTTCATGGCGAGCCACGCATGGAACGGCAGATACTCGCTCCAAGCGATCAAGAAATGGCTGGAGGTTTTTCTGCACAGGTTCTTCGAGCTGAGTCAGTTCAAGCGCTCATGCCTGCCAAATGGCCCGAAGGTGGGATCGGGAGGATCGCTATCGCCTCGGAGTGATTGGCGGGCGCCAAGCGATGCAGAGGCCGACGTGTGGCTTCGAGAACTCGCCGAACACGTTCCCGACGTCTGACAACGGTCCGCCTGTTGCTTGCGATTTCCTTGACGCGACCTGTTCAGTCATTCTTTCGGGAGAACGAGCGATGAAGCTGTTCGTCGACACAGGCAATGTCAAAGAGGTCGAAACGCTGGCCGCACTGGGCGTTCTTGACGGCGTCACCACCAATCCGACGCTGCTCTCGAAGGAGTCAGGCGACTATCACGAGATCTTGAAGAGAATCTGTCAGATTGTGAAAGGGCCGGTCAGCGGCGAGGTCATCGCAACAGATTACGCCGGTATGCTTCGCGAAGGACACGATCTCGCGAGCATCGATGAACACATCATCGTCAAGGTGCCACTGACGCGAGAGGGCATCAAGGCGTGCAGGACGCTCGCCGGCGAGCGGATCCGGGTCAATGTGACGCTGGTCTTCTCACCCGCTCAGGCGCTGCTCGCGGCGAAAGCTGGGGCGACATTCGTGAGCCCATTCATCGGCCGGCTCGACGATGTGGCCAGTAACGGCATGACGGTCGTCCGCGATGTCGTCGAGATCTTTGGCAACTACGACTTCACGACAGAGGTACTCGTCGCCAGCTGCCGCCATCCGATGCACATCGTCGAGGCGGCACGTATCGGTGCGGATATCTGCACCTGTCCAGCGGCAGTAATCGACGCGCTGTTCAATCACCCGCTGACGACTATCGGACTCGAGCGCTTCATCAAGGACTGGGAGAAGTCGCAAGCGGTCAAAGCGTAAGCGTTTGCGGTTCGAGTCAGTCTTTGTCGCCAGGGCGCGTCAACGGTCCCTGATGAGCGTGAGTGCGACAACGCCGGCCGCTGCGACCAGCAAACCCCGCACACGGCGCATCAGCGCCACTGTGAGTCCTGCCGCCGTTGGCAACCCAATGGCGCCGGCGAGCAGCGCGTAGACGCCTTCTGATGCGCCGAATTGACCCGGGATGAATGAGAACGCGATGGCGATAAACTTCACACCTCCTTCGACAATGAGCGGATCGCGCCAGGACAGTCGATAGCCAAGTGCCGCCACCACGATCCAGATCTCGACGATCAGAAGCGTGTGCGCCGCGATCTCCATCGTGAATACCTCGGCGAGCCGCTTCGGGTAGGCGTGGAGAAAGGTGACCAGTACATCCTCGACGGGACTGAGGTCGTGCGCCACGCGCTCTGCGTACCGAGTACCGATCAAGAAGCGCGAGGCGCGCACGATTGGCACGATCAGGCCAATACCCGTGATGGCCGCAAATGCGAATGCCGCGATGAACGCAATCGTCGCCGCCAGGATGACGACCGCTGCCGGTCGAACCGATGGGGGAAG
>DASYRX010000185.1:0-3096 GCA_036003845.1 Gemmatimonadaceae bacterium
GCATAAACCTGAACGACAACGTCGTTGATCGATGGCTGCGGCTCGGGCCGCTCCACCAGCTTCATCCCGGCCGTTCCCGCAGCCTGGTCCGTCACCACTATCGCCTTCATCTGTCACCTCCTTGCGTGGCATACTCAGCCCTGCGGCCGGCCGGGTCCACCTTGGCCCGTTGTCGGGGGCGCCGGAGGAAGAGGTGGGGTCCTTGCACCCGCTGGATTCGTTTCAGGCGTACCGAAAGGTGACATAGTGCCCGCGCGTTCTGCCTAACTATGAATTATCCTGCGAAGGATGTAAGCAGGAACCGGCGAAGAATGTTTATTCATCGGCTCCTCGCGTGATAATCCAACAGCGTGTGCGCCCGATAAAACATTCACCCTCCGATTCGCCCTAGAGAGAGGGGAAGCAACGCTTCGCAGGATAATCTGCGCAAGTAGAGATAATCACAATCAGCGCTCAAGCACACGCCTCGAAGCCTGCTGCATACGACAAGCCCGCGCGACTCGTCGGTTTACGGATTGTGATCACGTGCATTGTTCGCGTGTCGTTTGTGGCGGGGTACCTACCGGCTCGGCGCGCCGTTAGGGTCGATCCGATAGTCGCGCTCAAGACCACTGACTGAGAACGCGCAATCCAGATTTCGCTGCGACGCCATGCGCCAACAGTTGACAGCTTCTCCCCAAAGGAGCAAACTTCCCACTTCCATAGTTCGTCTATGCAAAGAGAAGCTATGAAAGAAGCGAAGACGAAGAGCAAGAACGAGCTGCTTCCGGGCACGCTCGAGATGTTGATTCTGAAGACGCTGTCGATCGAGTCGATGCACGGCTACGGCATTGCGCAGCACATCCAGATGCTGTCGGCGGACGTGCTGACGATCGAAGAGGGATCGCTCTACCCGGCGCTGCAGCGGATGCTCGTCAAGGGATGGGTGCTGGCCAAGTGGAAGATTTCGGCGAACAACCGGCGAGCGCGCTTCTACACGCTTACGACTGCCGGCAAGAAGCAGCTCGGCCTCGAGGAATTGCGATTCTCAGAGATGTTCGGCGCGATTATGCGCGTCATGGAGACGACGTAGTGTCCTCTAGGAGAGTGCCGTGAGTTCCGTGCTGCGACGTCTGCTGTTCTTCTTCCGGCGGAATCAGTTCGATCGGGATCTCAAAGAAGAGCTGCGCTTTCACGAAGAAATGAAGGCGCACGCCATCGCCCACGCGGATGGCATGAGCGTCGACGAGGCGCGGGCGGCCGCGCGGCGGCGGATTGGCAATCCGCTGCGGCTGCGCGAACAGTCGCGCGAACCGTGGACCTTCCCGAAAGTCGAAACGTTCGCGCAGGACGTGCGTCACTCGCTGCGACTGATGCGGCGCGATCCAGCGTTCACCTTCACCGTCCTCGCCACGCTCGCGTTAGGCATCGGCCTCAATACAGCGATCTTCTCCGTCGCCTACGGTGTGCTCTGGCGTCCGTTGCCGTATCCCAATCCCGATCGCCTCGTCATCGTCCCGACAGCGCAACAGACCGAGACGGGCATCAGGACGTTCTGGACCTGGCCGCCCTCTTCATACGAGGCGCTGCGCCAGCGCGTCACCACGCTCGATCATCTCGCGGCCTACAACTCGATTGACGCGCAGCTCACGGGACGCGGCGAACCGCTGCAGCTCAACGCGCTGGACGTGAGTCCTAGCTTTTTCGCCACGTTAGGCGTCGCTCCCGCGCGCGGTCGCGCCTTCCTCACCGGCGCCGCGGCGCCAGACGACGATCGCAGTGCGATCGTCAGCGATCGGCTGTGGCGCACGTCGCTCAAGGCCGATCCCGCGGTCGTCGGACAGTCCATCACCATCGACGGCCTCCCCCGGACCGTCGTCGGCGTGCTGCCGCCGGACTTCAGCTTCAGGCCGGTCATCCGGATCGGCGCGCTGCCGGAGGCGGACATCTTTTTGCCTAATCGCTGGCCCGGCGACACCGGCAGGAATGCGTTTCTCTTCCTGCTGGGCCGCATGAAGTCAGGCGTGACGCTGCAGCAGGCGGAAGCGGAATTGACGGCACTGGTAAACGATCCGTCGATCTCGCCCGCCGGCGCACTCACGCAGGCGGGCGTACTCGCGCCTAACGTGCGCACGCTCGCGCGCCCGGTCGGCTTGCAGGAATACGGCACGGAATCGGTGCGCACGCTGCTGTTGATCCTGCTCGCGGCGGTGTCGTTCGTGCTGCTTATCGCCTGCATCAACGTCGCGAACCTGCAGATGGCGCGCCTCACCGCGCGCCGCGGCGAACTTTCCGTACGCATGGCCCTCGGCGCGGGACGCCGGCGACTCGTGCGTCAATTGCTGACGGAAGCGGTCGTGTTGTCGCTGCTGGGCGCGGCGCTCGGCGTGATGCTCGCGCAGCTCGCAATCCACGTGACGCTGCCGCTCGTGCCGCAATTCGCTCTGCCGCGCCTCGGCGGCATCGTGATCGATACGCGCGTGATGGCATTCTGCGTCGGATTGTCGATCGTCTCGACCCTGCTGATCGGCCTCGTGCCGGCGCTGCGCGTCAGCGGGGCCGCGTTTGGCGAAGGCCTCGCGCTGCATGCCGGCGAAGCGCGCACGACGGGTGACAGTCAGGGCGAGCGGCTGCGGACGCTGCTTGTCGCCGGGCAGATCGCGATGACGCTCGTCCTCCTGATTGGCGCGGGCCTGCTGATTCACAGCTTCGTGCGCCTAACGTCGGTGTCGCCCGGCTTCGCGTTAGGCGGGCACGACGGCGTCGTGCAGACCGTCAAGGTGACGCTGCCCGAGCGCCTCTACGACACGCCCGAGCGCATCCAAGCCTTCACGCGCGGCGTGCTCGATCGCATCCAGTACCTACCGGGCGTGAAGTCCGCGAGCGTCGTCAACTCGGCGCCGTTCGGCGGGATGTTCATCCGCGACGAGTTCGAGATCGAGGGGCAGCCGAAGCCGAAGATCGATGCCGGCAGGCCGAAGATCGATGCGGGCTATTTCAAGACAATGGGGATTCCGCTGCTGGCCGGACGCGAGTTCACCGCACAGGACACGAAGGAAGCGCCGAAAGTGGCGATCGTCAGCGAGCGCATCGTGCGCGAATACTTTCCGGGTGGTC
>DASYRX010000186.1:0-17961 GCA_036003845.1 Gemmatimonadaceae bacterium
GATATAGCGCGTGTACATGCGGTGCAAGTCGGCCGCGAAGAGCGCGGCTTCGTCGCCGCCGGTGCCGGCGCGGATCTCAACGATGCACGGCCGGTCGTCGAGCGGATCGTGCGGAATGATCAGCGGCTTCGCCTGCTCTTCGAGAGTGGCGATCGTGCTCGTTAGGCGCGTCACTTCGCTGCGCGCTTCCGCGGCCAGCTCCGCGTCGTCTGTCGTGAGTAACTCACGCGCCTGCACAAGCTCCTCGTCCGCCTTGCGCAGGCGCTCGGCCAGTTGGACCGTGGCTTGTAGTCTCTGATGTTCGCGGCCGAGCGACGCCATGCGCTTCGCGTCGCGGACCGTCGCTGGCTCGCTTAGTTCCCGCTCGACGGCCGCGGCGCGTTCAGTCGCTTCGGCGAGTCGATCACGAATACTCAGGAGGAGCTCTTCCCGCTTGCGTACTTCTGGCGGAAGCGTTCAACTCGGCCGGCTGTGTCGATGAGCTTCTGCTTGCCCGTGTAGAACGGGTGGCAGTTGGAGCAGATGTCGAGGTGCAGCTCGGATACGGTCGAGCGCGTGACCCAAGTTGCGCCACAGGCGCACTTGACGGTCGCGGCGTAGTAGTCGGGGTGTATGCCTTCTTTCATTTGAGTCTCAGCGCATGTGCTTAGGGAGCATGGCAATATAGTCACTCTGGGAAGGGGTAGCAACGCGCGATATGACAACGGGTTAGCCGTATGCGTCGCGACGCGGTTGAGCGCGCGGTGAGCGAGTGCTGACGTGGGGATGATCGAGGTCATGCATCGTGGCTCCCGGATGCCGGCGCGCTCTGCGCCGACGCCGCCGACAATCAGAGGCTCTTATGACCCGCTTCATCGCTCCTCGTTTCAGCGTGCTTCTGGCCGCGTTGATAATCACCGCGACCGCGTGTTCGGACGAAAATCTCGTAGGGACTCAGCTCTCGTCGAATGACCCGGCTCCGTCAGCGACCGGCTTCCTCGCCTTCCCTAACGATCCGTCGATCGCGGACATCCTGGTGTCCAGTTGCTACGACGAAATCCCCGGCAACTCGCAGCATCTCACTCCCTGGCAACACAGCGACGGGCTGGAACCGATCGAGCTGGCAGTTGGCTGCTATCACGTTCGCGTTATGCGGATTACCGGAGCGGGGCTCACGGTGGAGACACAGCGCGTGATTGTTTACAGTGGGGAGGTCACCTTCCTCATCTGATAGCTCTCCCGGAGAGCGGCATCTGCCTTAGATGAGGTAAGCGAGGCCCGCTGCACGGATCAAACGAGCAGCGGGCCTCGATGCCGGGTGCCACCGTCTTGTTAGGCGGAGCGTTCACCTGCGGACACGCCGCTGAGTTGAGCCCACGGTGAGCAACGGCTGACGTGGCGATGATCGCCGTCAAGCAGTGTTGCTCGCGGATGCCGGCGCGTTCTGCGTCGACGCCGTCCCACAAGCTATGGAGGATCACATGACCCGCATCACCACTTCTCGCTTCGGCGCGCTCATCGCGGCGCTGACGATCACCCTCAGCGCGTGCTCCGAGGACTATCCGGTCGCACCGCAGTTCTCGCCCGTCAGCCCGACGCCCATAACGACAGGCATCATTACATTCGCCAGCGATCCAAGGATCGTTGATATCCTCGTATCCGAGTGCGACCAGCTCGAGCTTCCTTCTAGCTTCATGCCGGTTGCGACGTGGTACGACGATCTCGGGACGTACGCGATCGAGCTCACGGCCGGCTGCTACGACCTTCGCGTCGTGCTAGAGACCGAGGAGGGACTCGTGACGCAGCAGCAGCACGGCGTCGTGCTTAACGCGGGCGACATCTACGCCTTTGACGCCGACTCCGGCGCATGACATCCGTTGCTGAGGGTTGAAGGGAGAGAATCGACTTCTCTCTCCAACCCATGGAGGCCGAGCAGTTCGGGTGCGGATGGCCTCAGCTGCCGGCCTCTCTGGCTACGGGAGATTGAATACCGCATGTCCGAAGTCGTAAAGTAGGCACTCGCTCTTCCGCACTCGGAGCAATGCGATGCGCCTCATGGCGGCTGGCAGGATCATTTTCGTGTTAGGCGGCGCGCTCACGGTGCCGGCCGCGCTGCACGCGCAAATGCCAGCGGCGAACCCTGCCGACGTATCCACGATCGAAGCGATCGTGCGCGCTTCATACGAGGTGATCAGCGGGCCTGCCGGCACGCCCAGGCAATGGCGGCGCGACAGTACGCTCTACGCGCCGGGTGCCACGTTCACTGCCCTCGGCGAGCGCGATGGCAAAGCGCGCGCAGTGACGATGACGCCGGAAGAGTATCGACGCGCCACCAATGCGGGTTTCCTCACAGAGGGGCTGATCGAGTACGAGATCGGGTCACGCATCGAGCAGTATGGTCATGTCGCGACCGTCCGATCCGTCTATGCGATGCGTCGTTCCACGGACGGTCCGATCGAAGCTCGTGGCGTGAATTACTTCATGCTGTATTGGGACGGAACGCGCTGGTGGATAAGTGGAATGGTCTGGGACAGCGAGCGGCCGAACAACCCACTACCATCCGGTTGGGTCGGGAGCTATGAAGTGGTGCGGCAGATGCAATGAGCATCGACTGACGTCGTAGCAGTCGCTCGTTAGGTGAAGTCTGCAGCAATCGTTCCCTCGTTTGCCATTTTTTTTCAGGAGAGCGCTGATGCGTACGTCCGTTCCGTCGATCCTGCTCATCGCCGTCGCGATCGGCGCTTGCTCGAAACAGGATGCCAGGTCCGGCGACACAGCGGCGTCTGCAACTGCCGCCACGTGGTCGGATGTCGCGCCGCACAGCAGTGGATTTGTCAACGGAAGCGACGTTAGGCTGCACTATCTCGACTGGGGAGGATCCGGCCCGACCTTGATCCTCATCCATGGCTACGGCGACAATCCGCACGTTTTCGACGACTTGGCGCCCGCGTTTACGGACAGCTTCCGCGTTGTCGCTTACGCGCGCCGCGGCCACGGTCGCTCCGGCAAGGCCGGACCGTTTGACACGGCGACGCTGACCGAGGATCTCCGCACGCTGATGGACAGCTTGCACATAACGCGTGCGCACCTGGCCGGCTGGTCGATGGGGGGAAACGAGATCACCATGATGGCTGGTCGGCACCCCGAACGAGTCGACCGCATCGTGTATCTCGATGGCGCGTATGATTGGGCCGATCCTGCTGTCCGCGCGGCGTTCGATTCGTTGCCGGTGAACTTGACCCCCACGGCCGAGGCGATCGGATCGCTCGATGCTTTCCGCGCCTGGCAGATGCGCGCCTTCTTCCCGGCCGTTTCGGACACGGCACGACTCGAGGCGTATGTCCGCGACCTTGTCGATCTGCAAGCCGATGGTACCGTGCGTCCTGTCATGAGTGACAGCGTGTACCGGGCGCTCTTCATGGTTCTCGTCACGAATCGGCGCGACTACACCACAGTCAAAGTGCCGGCGCTGGCGATCTATACAGAGACGTTCCTGGATGTGACGAAAGCGGATTCAGCGCAGCGGGCGAAGAATCTCGCTTGGGAGAAGAAGTACTTCGCTCCCTTTCGTGAGGCCTCGATCGCGCGTGTGCGACGCGAGATCCCGGGAATCGAGATCGTACGCGTGCCTGGGACGCATCCGGATTTCGTCTTCACGTCTCGCGACAAAGTCGTAGAAGCGATGCGGCGCTTCCTCAGCGCGAAGAAAGGCTCGGCTTGATAACGACGGTGCACACACTCCATGTCGTTCCCCCTATCTCGGTGCGCGTTAGGCGCAGGAGCTAACTTGATCTCTGCTCGGTACTCCCTCATGAGCACGGCGCTGTGCACGCTTCTCGGCAGCGTAGCGGTCGCACAGCCGGCGGTTCAGCACTCCATGTCGCACGACTACCGCGTCGTGAAAGTGGTCGACAGCTTGTTCAACCCCTGGTCCATGGCGTTCTTGCCTAACGGGGACATGCTGGTCACGGAGCGACCCGGCCGCCTGCGCATCGTACGCAAAGGCAAGCTGCTTCCGACGCCGGTCGAGGGAGTACCGGCGGTCTTCGCTCGCGGACAGGGCGGTCTGCTCGACGTGGTGCTGCATCCGAACTTCGCCTCCAACCACTTCGTGTACCTGAGCTATTCGAAGCCCGTCGGCGACAGCCAGTCCACAACCGCCGTCTCGCGCGGAAAGCTGGAGAATGACCGCCTAACGGGCGTCGAACAAATCTTCGAGGCACAGACGCGTGGCCAAGGACACTACGGCTCGCGCCTCGCCTTCGATCGCAACAACTTCCTGTTCATCACCACGGGCGACCGACAGGTCCCGCCCGCTGGAAACCTCGAGGCGCACCCGGCGCAGGACCTAACGAATCATCACGGGAAGATCAGCCGTCTCCACGACGACGGCAAAGTTCCAGTCGACAATCCGTTCGTGGGCCGCACGGATGCAAAGCCCGAGATCTGGAGCTACGGGCACCGCAATATGCAGGGCTTGGCGTTTCATCCCCTGACGGGCGACTTGTGGGAGACCGAGCATGGCCCGCAGGGTGGCGACGAGCTGAACCTCATCAAGCGCGGCGCGAATTACGGTTGGCCCGTCATCGGGTTCGGCGTGAACTACCGATCCGGCTCCACGATCCACGTCGGCACGGCGCGCACGGGGATGGAGAATCCGGTGAATGTTTGGGTTCCATCGATCGGAACGTCAGGTCTCATGTTCTACACGGGCGACAAGTTCCCAGAGTGGAAGGGGAGCGCCTTCGCCGGCGGTATGGTCGGGGAGCAGCTCGTTAGGCTCACGTTCGACGGTCAGCGCGCCGAGGTTGCTGAAATCCTCGTGCGGCACCAGGGACGTATCCGTGACGTGCGTCAGGGGCCGGATGGGCTGATCTATCTCGCCATCGATAACAATCAAGGCGGCGCCACGCCGATCCTGCGGATCGAGCCCGTCGCTCGCAACTAACCCTTACTCGCCACACCATGAGGCCGTCTCCCTCGCGCTTCCCGCTCCGCGCGTCTGGCTTGCTGATTTCGTTAGGTGTCGCGGCCTGCGCGCCGACTGATGATCAGTCGACAGCGGGCGCCAGCAAGCGTCCCAGCTACGCGCTCACTGTCAGCGACACGTTCCGAGCCGCGTCGGTCCCGGCGTATCAAGGGACGCACGCGGAGACATATGCGTACATCGACGCGAACCAGACCAAACACCTGGAGAACATGAAGCGTTGGGTGCGGCAGCGTTCGGTGAGCGCGCAGAACGACGGCATCCAGGAGATGGCGCGTCTCGTCATGGCCGATCTCAAGGCACTCGGCTTCAAAGAGACAGCGCTCGTCCCGACGGATGGGCATCCCTCGGTGTGGGGATACTACGACGCCGGCGCCCCCAAGACGCTAGCGGTCTATATGATGTACGACGTGCAGCCGGTGGAGCCGGCGGGGTGGTCGGTCAACGCGTTCGGGGGTGAGGTCGTGGAGCGCCCGTTAGGCAAGGTCTTGATGGCGCGTGGCGCGACGAACCAAAAAGGACCTGAGCGCGCCTTCCTAAATGCGCTCGACGCGATCATCGCCACGAAGAAAACTCTGCCAGTCAACTTGATGGTGCTGGCCGAAGGCGAAGAGGAGCTCGGCTCGCTGCATTTCCCACAAGCCGTCGAGAAGTACGCCGATCGGCTGCGCACCGCGTCGGGCGTCATGTTCCCCTTCAATAGTCAGGACGGCAAGGGCGATATCGTCGTGAACCTTGGCGTCAAAGGAATCCTGTACTTCGAGCTGGAGGTTCGCGGCGGGCCGCAGGGTGGGCCGTCGAAAGCAGAAATTCACGGATCGTACAAGGCGATTGTCGATGCGCCGGCGATCCGTCTGGCGCAGGCGATCGCGAGCCTAACGACGCCAGACGGCAACACGATCCTGGTCCCCAACTATTATGACGCCATCCGGCCGCCATCGGAGGAAGAGCAACGGCTCGTGAATGGAATGATCCCCGCCTGGAATGCGAGCGAAGCGGATCAGCGCAAGGCGTTTGGTGTGGAGCGTTGGATCGGAGGTATGACGGGCACCGACGCGCTGATGGCGTATCTCTTCAACACGACCCTCAACGTCGATGGGATGTGGTCCGGCTATACGGGCGTCGGCATGAAGACGATACTGCCGCACGTGGCCACTGCGAAGATGGATTCGCGGCTGGTGCCTAACCAGCATCCGGACAGCGCGATCGCGCTGATTCGCAAGCATCTCGAGACGAAAGGCTTTAGCGATGTGACTGTTCGGAAGTTGAGCGGCTACCCACCGGCGCAGACATCGGTGAGCGCGCCGCTCGTGCAGTCCGCTATCAGCGTGTACAACAAGCACGGGTTCAACACGTCAGTCGTGCCGCGCTTGGCTGGCAGTGCGCCGTACTATCTGTTTACCGACGTGCTCAAGCTGCCGATGGTAATGGGCGGGATCGGATACGGTACAGGCGCGCACGCGCCTGACGAGTTCATGGTCATCGAGCCCGCCGCCGGCTCCAAGATCGCGGGGCTGGCTGCTATCGAGAAGTTCTACGTGGATCTCCTCTACGCATTGGCAGAGGCGAAGTAGCGTTCAAAAGCTTCACCGCGGATTAACGCGGACGTACGCGGATACATCGCTGTCACTGAATAACAGCGTCGTTTGCTGTCTGAGTTTTTCCGCGTCAATCCGCGTTTATCCGCGGTGAAAAGTTCTTTAGTCTACCGGCTTGGAAGCGTATCCGACGGCCACGCACCGGACAGGAAAGTGGCAATCGCGGCGAGCGTGCGAGCCGGCTGCTCGTAGTGCGGCCAATGACCCGCGCCATCGATTACAATCAGACGTGCGTTAGGCTGACCAGTCACCCACTCGCGATTCCCTTCCAGCGGCGTGTTGTCCGCCGCGCCGTGAATCACGAGACGCGGAATCGTCACACGTGGCAAGGAGTCGCGCCAGTCGAAATCGCCAAGCGTGCGGAACAGGGCACCGAACATCGGCCCGAGCCGCTCCGGCCACTCGTTAGGATAGACGCAAACTTCCGGCGTTAGCCGCCAGCGCGACGAGTCGGCGAACAGTGCCGGCGAGTCGATCGCACGCTGCGCTCGACAGTGACCCTCGCGATCGTCCGCAAACTCCCCCGCCGCTACGCGGGCCCTGAGCGACGCGAGCGCGACGGAGTCTGTTCTTCGAACTCGATCGAGACCCATGAGACGACCGTATGGCGTGAATCGCGGTGCGACGGGCGCCAGCTGCACCAGACGCGTGACTCGATCCGGATTTCGCATCGCGTACACGAACGTCTCCATGCCACCACCCGACCAACCAATGATCGCGACCCGCTCGGCGCCTACCGCGCGGCGCACTGTCTCCAGATCTCCCAAAAGCAGGTCGAACGACACGCGCTCGGGTGGGACCGAATCGGAGCGGCCACGCCCGCGCGGATCGTAGGTCACGATGCGACGACCACGCGCGAGGCTGTCGAATGCGGATCCGTGGAAAAGGGCGAACGGCGCAATGACCGTCTCGTCCCCCTCGCCGGCAACGCGGTAGTACAGTCGTACGCTGTCTGGAGTGACTGCGTAGTCCTCGCGAATTGTCAGCGGCCGCGAGTCGCTCGTCGCGCATGCGAGGAACCCACAAGCGAGGACAAGGTAGGCGACAGGTGAGCTTCGTGTGTGCGATGCGTCAAACATGGTCCACGAGACTCGTTACGAGGAGGTCAAACTGCCTAACGCGGCAAGTCTGCCAATACTAAACGCTTAGTTCCTCGAGTACAACGTTCTCGTTGTGGAGGTAGGACCGCCGAGCACACCTACGTACGTCGTCTCGACGACGAGCGACCCCGCCGAGTCCAGCGAAAGCGCCCGACGCACTTCGCTCGTCATCAGCGCGCCTGTATCCGGGTTCCTGAAGCGTTGCGTCGTGCTGATGACTAGTCTGTTGCCGTCCCATATCGCTCGCGAGAGTTGCTCGCGATCCCCATGGCCCGTGTTTATCCACTGTTTGCTCTCGGCACCAGTCAGCGGATACACGAACGTCCACATCGGCTGTATGTCGCTGGCCGCGTAAGGTGTGTACTCCAGCGTCAACGTGTTCGCGTCCTGAGTGATCGCGATTTCGGAGGCCCAGCCGCTTCCCATAGTTGCCGGCGCACGAGCCCCCGGGGGCTGCGTCGCGGGCGCAACGTTAGGCACGACCTTCCACGTCCCAGCGAAAGTGGGCGTGGCCTGCGCCTCCGCGACGCTGCCGAGCAGCACAGCCGCACCAGAAACGACAATGAACCGCTTCATCGCTGTCTCACCTCTTGCCGTGCGAGCGAGAACTCATAGTCTCAGCGCAACAACGTCTAACCGAATCGGAAATGCCAAAGCCGCATTGCAACTTGCTCATCGTGTGTCTCGTGCTCCCGCAGATTCTTGCGTCGTGCAACGCTTCGCGACAGGGGGTAGAAGAGCCGGCGACAGTTCCACTGGATCGGCCGCCCAACATCATCCTGATGTTTGCCGACAACCTCGGCGTCGGTGAGATCGGCATCTACGGCGGAGACCGCGGCGTCCCCACACGGAGAATCGACGCGCTCTCTCGCGAAGGCATTCGCCTCACAAACTTCAACACGGAGTTTTTCTGCACGCCGTCACGCGCCGCGATTCTCACTGGCCGACACGGCATTCGCTCCGGAACCAACGCCTATCCACGCGAGTGGGGGGGCCTAACGCAATGGGAAATCACGCTCGCCGAGCTGCTCGCGCCGCGTGGTTACACGAGTGTGCTCTATGGCAAGTGGCACCTCGGTGACAGAGAGGGCCGCTACCCGACGGATCAGGGATTCGAGGAGTGGTACGGCATTCCGCTCTCGAGCAACGAGTCGCAGCAGAGCACAACTGGCGAAACGCCATACATCTGGGAGGGAAAGCGCGGCGAGCTGTCGCGGCACGTGAAGGTCTTCAATCTCGATACGCGACGCACGATGGACAGAGAAGTGACGGAGCACGCAGTCGCTTTCATGAAGAGGAACGCGCGCGGTCCAAAGCCGTTTTTTCTGTATCTGCCGCTCACGCAGGTCCACTTCCCCACGCTGCCGCATCCGCACTTCGTCGACACAACGGGCGCGGGTGACATCGGCGACGCGGTATTCGAAATGGATTACAACGTCGGCGTCATACTCGATGCCGTCGCGCGACTCGGAATCGAGAAGAACACGATCGTGATCTGGACGACTGATGGTGGTGCGGAGGCTCGTCGGCCATGGCGCGGAACATCAGGGCCCTGGCGCGGCTTCTACCGAACCGCGCTGGAAGGTGGACTGCGCACGCCGTTCATGATGCGTTGGCCGGGTCGCATTCCGGCCGGTCAGGTATCCAATGAGATCGTGCACGAGGTCGACATTTTCACGACCCTCGCGGCGGCCGCCGGCGTCGCCGTGCCTAACGAGCGCGCGATCGACGGCGTGAACCAGCTCCCCTTTTTCGAAGGGAAGCAGCGCACGTCCGCTCGTACGTGGTTCCCGTTCTTCATGGGCTCCGAGCTGCGCGCTGTGAAATGGCACGACTGGAAGCTGCATTATGCGTGGCAGGACGATCTCGCGCGTCCGGTCGAGAATGCGATGAAGCTCTTCAACCTTCGGTCGGACCCGAAGGAAGAAACGGACATCAAGGATTACAATCCCTGGGTGGAGAGCGCGATTGCGAAGTTGGTGAGCGACTTCCGAGCGACATTCGCCAAGTACCCTGTGATTCCAGTGGGTACGCCGGATCCTTACACACCTCCCCAGCGTTAGGAGTGTCGCGGCCCGCGTCGTTCGCGAGCGATACGAATAGGAAGTCGCCTCGAAGCGGTGGGCGCGTCGCAATATGAAAGCGATCCGCGTTAGGTCGGTCGTGCCACGCCGGAGAAAGCGCTGTAGGGAATGGCCACGGAACCCGTGCGACTCGATCGACGAAGAGTTTCGTGTAATCGACACGCCGTTCGCTCCAACAGATTAGACCGCAGGCCCGGTCATTGGGAACAAACGCTCGGCGTCGTGGATACACGCGGGAAGCCCGACTCACCCTGGAGGGCACCATCCGTGAATGCACGCGCGAAAAGCCGTCGAGTCTCAGTGTGCGCGTGCAGTCTCATTTTGCTCGCTGGTTGCAATTGGCTGTCGCTTGCGAAGAATGCAGTCGCGTATCCCACGCTCAAGCGCGGCGAGGCCTCGAACATCGCCGCCACCGACTCCCTGCTCTACGTGGCGAAGGGCGAAGACGGGCTTGCGATCGTGGACGCGCGATCAGGCATGGATATCGGCATGCTCGCTCCGCCGACGGGCAGCGAGAGCATCGATGACATCGCTATCGACGGTCCGCTCTTGTTTGTTCTCGATGCACGAGCGCCTGGCCACGTTAGCGTATTCTCGTTAGGTAATTCCAGACGTCCGCGTCTGGTCGCGGCACCACGCGACGTACCGGTCGGGCCGTTCTCCGGTGTGTCCGCTGCCGCGGGGCTTTGCGTCGTTTCGGGCGGAACGTCGCTGCTCGAGGCCTTTCGCTACGACACGGCAGGCGCACTCGCGGGTCCGGTCGCAACAGCGGACCTCGGGCGCGGCCAACCGGACGCGTTGGTCGCTGCGGACGGGCGGCGTGTCTATGTCTCCACGCACTACTGGGGACCCTACTTCGGCATCGACATCGTGCAGTTCAACTCTGCGGCCGGCGTCCTAAACACGCTTGCGAAGCTCGAGCTGGACGGCGCCGGCTTCACCCGCGGTGGCGCGAAGCCGGCAAACTTCCCCATCGTGACGGCCACGTTAGGGAGCGACACGCTACTCGTTGCGTTTGCCAAAGGTCTCGGCTTGATCGACACGCGCAATGCGGCGCAACCCATGGTCCTCCGTATCATCGACGTCGGCGGCAGCGCGGTCAGCGTCGACACTGATGGCTCATCGGCGGCCGTCGCCGTCGCGGCTCCGAACCCTTCCCTCGTGATCCTGGACTTTGCCGAGAGCGGTGCACGTATCGTCAGGCGCATTTCACTCCCTCCGGGAACTTTACCGACCGGTGTCGCCTTAACTGCGGCGATTGTCTCGGTGACGGCGCGCGATCGCGGCGTCCTTGTGTTCCCACGCTGATCAAATGAGGGGTGTGCAAAAATGCGAGTAATGCCGCAGTTATGGAGCGTTGCCGCGCTGGCGTTGGCCGTTGGCGCATGCGCGAAGGAGCAGACTGACAACACGCCCAAGCAGGACACCGCTACTCCCGCAATGATGGGTTCCGCGGAATACACGATCGTCCTCAAGAGCAAGTGGACGCCCGTGAATCATCCGTTCGAATACCCCAAGGCCAACCCGCTCACCGGCCCGCACTTCTCGGGACTCATCGGGGCCGCGCATAACGAGTCGTACTCGATTTTCCAGGAAGGTGGCCTGCCGACGCCTGGCCTCGAGCGCCTTTCTGAAGAGGGGAAGCACACGCCGCTCGATGAAGAGATCAAGGCGGCAATCGCCTCGGACAAGGCCGGAATGATCTTCGAGACTGGTGCCTTACGAGACTTCGGTGACTCGCTTGTCACGACGGTTCGCGTCGATGATGCGCATCCGCTCATCTCACTCGTCGCGATGGTGGCGCCGAGTCCCGACTGGTTCACCGGCGTCGCGAACGTGAATCTCATGGAGAACGGCGCGTGGGCAGCGTCACGCACGCTCGACCTGATCGCCTACGACTCTGGAGGCGACGATGGCACGACGTACAAGGCCGCTGATAAAGACAACAATCCCAAGAAGCCCACGTCCAAAGCTGCGACCCCGCACTTCGTCGTGAACGGCGTGACGGTTCCCGTGGGAAGCGTTACCTTCATTAAGAAGTAGGGAACTTCCGCTTCTCATGAAACAGCGCACGAAGCTCGTCCTCGCGGCGGGGATCGCAGTTGCCGCGGTCGCGTGGTACTTCTTCCGGCCCGACCGCGCGTTCATAGACGCGCGGGTTAGCGAAGCGGCGCCTAACGTGCAGTCGACCGTCCTGCTTGCCGGAGAGTTCCGACCGCGAACGCACGACGGCCGCGGGCTCGCTCAGGTGCTCGAGCTTCCAGATGGGCAGCGCGTGTTGCGCTTCTCATCCTTCGAGACGCTGAACGGCCCGGACCTGCAGGTCTATCTGCTCGCCGCGCCGGATGTGCGCGATCGAGCTGGGCTGGAAACTGCGGGCTTTGTAACGCTCGGCGCTCTCAAGGGAAACGTCGGCGACCAGAACTATGTGATTCCGCCCGGCACCGATCTGTCTCGGTACCGGGCGGTCTCCGTGTGGTGTCGTCGTTTCGGCGTGAACTTCACGACCGCCGAGTTGGCGAGAGGCGGTCAGAAATCCAGCTGACCTACTGCTTCACAATCTCCACGCGACGGTTCTGCGCACGTCCCACCGCCGTCGCGTTAGGCACCGACGGCTTCGTGTCGCCGAATCCCTTTGTCGACATGCGATCGGCCGCGATGCCGAAGTCGGCGACGAGCGCGGCTTTGACAGCCGCCGCCCGCGCATCGCTCAGCGTTAGGTTGCTGGCAGCGGCGCCGACGTTGTCCGTATGGCCTTCGATCAGGATCTTAAGATCGCCGTGCTCCTTCATCGTCGCCGCGATCTCCTTGAGCACCGGACGCGATTCAGGCTGCAGCTCGGCTTTACCGGTCGCGAAGAGGATTCCTTGCGTCGCCCAACGTCCCTTTGACGCGAGGGCGTCGTACAGCACGTCAGTTTCGCTTTCAGCGACTCGGATACTCGTGATGAAGACAGCCATGTTGTCTTCCGGTGACCCGAAAACGTGCGTCAGAATCACGGAATCTCGGCGGAACTTGAATTCCGGGATGTTGAACATGCGCCGCTCGTTCACGTACATCTTGAAGTAGCCGCTGTCCATGAGAATTCGGACGTGCGCCAGCTTCCCCATAAACTGGGGTCGCATTGCTTCCGGCATGTTGACGGTTTGGTTCTTGTCGCCGCCAATGACCACGACGCCGTTGGGGTGCCAGTGGATCTCGGCGGATTCGGCGCCGCGGTCTCGCTCCGGGCCGCCTTCGACTGAGAAAACCTCGTAGCCGCAGCAAGGTTCGGGGGGCGCGATGACGTCAATCTCGAGTGTGAAGCGCTGAGGCAGCTGTTTGCCCACCGGGATGCGGAATTCCGACCGGTCCGTCGCGCGGAGCACTTTGATGCCGTCCCGCTCCACGACATCCATCTGGCCGGCGACGAATTTGAGCCCGCGCGCGAAGTTTCCGACTTTGTCTTCGGAGAAATCGGTATAGAAGATCACCTTGTTGCCGGGGACGAAGTCGTAGTTGTCCCAGACTTTGGGGTTTGCGGGAGCAGCCTCATTCCCGCTCGATGCGCCCGCGTTGCTCGCCCCCGCGGCTGGTGCAGCCTTGGCCGAGTCTCCGGCGGATTTTGCTTTCGCGCTGTCGGCGGCGGCCTTAGCGTTCGCGCTGTCAGCTGAGGCCTTCTTTGTCGCCTCTTCCAGTTTCTTCTTGGCAGCTTCCTCGGCTTTCTTCTTTAGCGATCCGAGTTGGGGTGCAGCTGTCGCGGGGAGGGAGACCGCGAGCGCGGCCAGCATGAGTATCGTACGGGACCATCGAGGACTTCGCATTGCATCCTCCTGAGTGTTGTCCCACGGCAAGGCTGTAGCGATCTGGCAAGTCCTGTAGGCAGGGCCAATTTAGGCGCGCGATCACGGTTGCGCGAACAGCACGGAGCTGGCGAGAGTGCGCGACGGGCGTTCCCGGGAGCCGGCCAGCGAATGCATTTTGGTACCGATCGATAATGGGGCGGAGGCGTACCTAACGAATGCGGGCGGACTTCCACCTCTCGGAGGAGTACCGTGGACGCAAAACAGAGCCGCGCTATTCTCGAAGCCTACAAGAAGGTCGTCGAGGCGTCGTGGCCGCAGATGCATCCAAACATTCAGGCACGATCCGCTCGATGGGAGTTTGCCACCAAGGAGGAGCTGAGCCGCGAGCTCGCTGGCTACCTCGCGGAGGCGTCGAAGGATCAATGGCCCGTGCGCATTTTCTGGAAGCTGGCTCCGGAGTTCACGTTCGGCGGTTGCAACGAACACTTCTCGCGCGATGCCGGTGGTCCGACGGCAGAACTGATCGGCATGACTGATCTCAATCGGCGTCTTCCGTGGCGCATGCAGGCCGCGAAGTACCGCGCGGACGATCAGCGTGTCTTCGATAGCGGAGAGGCGGATCTCGACATCGTCGAGCGCCAGCAATCATCGACGGGCGGAATAACGTGGGTGCGGGCGGGCAAGGCGCCAATTCGTACGGCGGACGGCAAGATCCTGGGAATTCTGGGCATGTACGAGATTCTCGACGCCGATACGGGGCGGCGCTTGCATGGGGAACAACGCAGCAAGAAGGCTCGCGAGTGACGAGACCGCGAGCACTTACCTAACGAGCTTCTCATGATGAGGGCTAATCTCGGCGTGCGTGCGACGCGCGTCGTCTCCCTTTCGCTCCTGCTGGGCGCGGGCTCGATCCGCGCACAGCCCGGCTTTCCACCTAACGATCCGGATAGCTGGGTCACCGCGGCCACCGCTAAGATCTATTGCTCGGCCCTGTTCGTCTCCGGGCGCGATCCCGAGGAGGCACGGGCGCATCTGACAGGCTATTTCCTCGGACCCAAGATCGACTCGATCACGCACGTCGACGTCGATCGCACGAATAGGGTCGTAGGAGTTACAGTCGCGAATCGGGTCTCGCGTAAAGCCAAGTTCTACGGCGACCAGGGCTGCATCATCCTCCAGCCGGGGAAGGACAGCATCTACTTCGCGCCCGTGAAGGCTGCGACCTCGCTGCCGCCCGCCGAGTCGATGGACTGGCCGATGGGTGATCGCATGCCTAACGCCCCGTTCCCTGCCGAGATCGACAGCGTGAAGCTACGCCAGGCGGTGGATGCCGCATTCGGTCCACAGGGGCTTACGGCGGCGTTTGTGGTCGTGTACAAGGGACGCATCATCGCGGAGCGCTACGCGCATGGCGCGAACAAGGACATGCCGCTGGAAAGCTGGTCGATGGGCAAGAGCATCACCGGCACGCTGATCGGCCGTCTGCTGAATGATGGCGCGTTCAAGCTCGAGGACCCTGCCCCGATCCCCGAGTGGCACAAAACACCAGGCGATGCGCGCGCGAAGATCCGCATCATGGATCTCATGCGCATGAGTAGTGGACTGCGTTTCAGTCGCGGCTCGCCGGAAGACATCCCCGGATATCACGACCACGACCTGGGATACTCCGGTGCGATCGATGCATTCGCGTTCTCGCTCTCGCGACCGTTGCAGTTCGAGCCGAATACGTTCGGACGCTATCGCAACGTCGATCCACTCACGTTAGGCTACATCATCCGTGAGACCGTCCGTAAGCGCGGCGAAGAGTATCTCACCTATCCGCGACGTGCATTGTTCGACAAACTCGGCATGCGCAGGCAGGTGCTGGAGACGGATCCGTACGGCAACTTCTTGCTCACTGGGTACGACTACGGAACCGCGCGGAACTGGGCGCGGTTAGGCATGCTCTATCTACAGGATGGCGTTTGGATGGGCGAGCGATTGCTGCCCGAAGGCTTCGTGAAGTTCGCGTCTACGCCGGCGCCGGCGTGGAAGCAGCCGGTGTACGGAGGGATGCTGTGGGTCAATGCAGATAGCTCATGGTCCCTGCCGCGTAGCGCCTTCGCTTTCCGCGGTGCCGGTGAACAGGACGTGTTCATCGTTCCCTCGCACGACATGGTCATCGTGCGCATGGGACACTTTCCTGGCGCTCGCTGGGGGGCGCAGGACGTGCAACGCGCCAACGCGCTGCTGATAGAAGCCGTGCCGGCGAAGCGCTGATCCATCGGCGACAGAGCGCGAGAGATGCCGGATGATGCGCAGAGCCGCCTAACGCGGGCGCTCGCCACGCACTACCGAGTCGAGCGCGTGCTCGGATCCGGTGGGATGGCGACGGTTTATCTCGCGTACGACCTCAAACACAACCGTCAGGTCGCCATAAAGGTTTTGAAGCCGGAGGTCGCGGCCGCCGTCGGTGCCGATCGCTTTCTGCGCGAGATCGCGATCGCGGCGAAGCTGAACTACCCGCACATCGTGCCCCTCTTCGATTCCGGCGAAGCCGAAGGCCTCGTTTTCTACGTCATGCCCTACGTCGCCGGCGAGTCGTTGCGTGATCGGCTGCGCCGAGAGAAACAACTCCCTGTGGACGAAGCCATCGGGATCGTGAAGCAGGTCGCCGCTGCACTCACACATGCCGCCGGCCACGGAATCATCCATCGCGACATCAAGCCGGACAATATCCTGCTCATCGACGGCACGGCCATGGTCGCCGATTTTGGCATCGCGCGCGCCATCGTCGAATCCGGATCGGAGCGCCTAACGGCGACAGGCGGGGCCATCGGCACGCCGGCGTACATGAGCCCCGAGCAGGCGAGCGGCGCGCGCGATCTCGATGCGCGCAGCGATGTCTACGCCCTCGGCTGCGTCCTGTACGAGACGCTTGCTGGGGAGCCGCCGTACACAGGTCCAACATTGCAGTCTGTCATTGCGCAGCACCTCGCCAGCCCGGTGCCGCCGGTGCGACGGCTTCGTGAGCTCGTTCCGGAGTCGGTTGAGCGCGTCATAACGCGGGCGTTGGCGAAACTCCCAGCCGATAGGTTCGCGACCGCACAGGACTTCGCCAGCGCGCTGCGTGAACCGGCTGATGCGTTGTCGGCGAACCTAACGAATACACCGAGCAGTGTCATCACGGCAGAGGTGAGGAAGCCGGCCTCGCGCGTGCTGCTGGTCGCTTCGCTCGCCGCCATCGCCGCACTGCTTCTGCTGACCGTGTATAACATCGGCGGCGTTCGTGACCGCCTAACAGGAGGAAGAGCGAGCGCCGGCGCGGCCGATGTCCGGCGCTCATTGGTGGTTCTGCCGTTCCAGAACGTCGGCGCGGCTGACGAAGAGTATTTCAGCGATGGTCTTACCGAGGAGTTGATCGTCGCACTCTCCCAGTTGCGCTCACTTCGTGTCGCGGCGCGAACGTCGGCCTTCGCGTTCAAGGGGCAGGCACGCGATGTGCGCGAGATCGCCCGCGCGCTGAGCGTCGCATCAGTCCTCGTAGGGAGTGTCCGCAAGACTGAGAATCGCGTGCGGGTGACAGCACAGCTCGTCGATGCCGCGACTGGGCTAGACGTCTGGTCCGAGACGTATGAGGAGCGCGACCTCTCTGACATCTTCGAAATCCAGGAAGACATCGCGACGAAGATCGCCGGCGCGCTCGAGGCAGACCTCGAGGCTTCGGAGCGAGTGCGTCTGGCGCGCAAGCCGACTGAGAATCTCGAGGCCTACACGCTCTACCTCAAGGGTCTGTACTTCTGGAACCGTCGGGGGGAGCGCCTAACGCGAGCCCTGGACTTTTTCAACCGTGCGATCGCGGTTGACTCACAGTACGCGCGCGCCTATGCCGGCATCGCCAGCACCTTCGCCCCGCTCGGCATCCACGGCCACATGCATCCCGACTCGGCGCGCCGGCGCTTGCGCGAGGCGGCTTTGCGCGCGATCGCCATCGATAGCAACCTCGCCGAAGGGCACACGGCACTCGCGGCATATTACCACTTCTACGAATGGGACTGGCCAGCCGCCGAGCGTGAATTCAAACGCGCGATTGAATTGGATCCGAGCTTCACGACGGCGCACTTGTGGTATGGCTACTCTCTCGAAGCTATGCGCCGCTTCCCCGAAGCGATCGCCGAGCGGAGTAAAGCGCGCGAGTTGGATCCATTGTCGGCGACGGCGGCCGGCGGAGTCGGCGGAGCCATCGTTGTAGCGCACGGCGATTACGAACGCGCGAAGAGTCTTTATCGCGAATCGATCGAGCTCGACCCAAACTTCTGGCAGGCATACGACAGCTTCGGAACCCTGCTGGAGGTGACGGGAGACTTCAGCGAAGCGCGTCGCATGTTCGAGCTCGCAGTGCAAAATGCAGGACACACGCAGAAGCCGAAGGCCGGGCTCGCGCGCGAG
>DASYRX010000187.1:0-8571 GCA_036003845.1 Gemmatimonadaceae bacterium
GATTGGGCGGCGTCCGGATGCCGAAGCAGTCTTCCGAGAAGCCGGGAAGATCCTCGCCGGCGAAGCGTACCGCACGGTGGGCGCCGTTCAACGCCGCGTGCTCTGGATCCTGCCGAATCTTTTCAAGAAGTCGCTAACGACCCGACATGTCCGTCGTCTCGCATACCGCTACTTCAACGGCGACGTCGAGCGGGCCGGTTCGTCGATCTACCTCGAGGTGAAGGAGTCAGTCACAGTGGATTCCGCGCCGCGCGGATCGGGCTGCGCGTACTACGAGGCGGGACTGCGCGAGCTGCTGCGCCTCTTCGTCAACAGTGGCGGAGTCGTCGAGCATGTGCGCTGTGAGTCGCGAGGTGAAGGGGCGTGCCGTTGGCGCGCCGAGTGGCGTCCATTACCGCGCGGCTAACTTCAGGCGATGTTGACACCGGCGAATTTGACGCGCGTGCAGCGCGCGTTGGGCGAGCTACGCCTGGACGGCTGGCTGCTGTACGATTTTCGCGGCTGCAATCCGATCGCGCAGAGCATGATAGGGCTCGAGGGTCTGCAGACGCGCCGCGTCTTCGGCTTCGTTCCACGGGAGGGGAGCCCGACGGGGATCGCACACCGCATCGAGCCCGGGCCCTGGCGGCGCTGGCCTAACGAGTGGACGAAGGTCGAATACAGCGGCTGGCGCGAGCTGGAGCAGCTACTCGAGGGCTTGCTGCGCGGCAAGACGGTTGCGATGGAGTACTCGCCTGGAGACGCGGTTCCGGTGCTCGACCGCGTCCCTGCGGGCGTACTCGACATGGTGCGGCGCTGGGCGAACAGCGAGGTCCACTCGTCAGGCGAGCTGGTTTCGCTGTTTTACGCCACGCTCGACGCCGATCAGATCGCGTCGCACGTTCGCGCCGCTGAAACGATCGCGCGCATCGCTCGTGAGGCCTTCCAGCACGCCGGCGACAATGCGCGCCGCGGGACGCCGTCGACGGAATACGAGATCTTCCGCTGGATTCACGAGGCATTCGCCCGAGCGGGCCTAACGACTGACCACGGCCCGAGTGTATCGGTCAATGCGAACGCCGCCGATCCACATTACGAGCCGACGGCCGACCGTTCCGAGCCGATTCCGTCAGGCAGCACGCTGCTGATCGACCTCTTCGCCAAGGATCAGCGCGAAGGGAGCGTCTGGGCGGATCAGTGCTGGATGGGAACGATGGGTCCGCCGAGCGATCGTGTCGCGAAGCTGTGGACCGATGTGAAGGACGCGCGCGACGCGGCCATCGAGTTCGTGCGCGCGCAGACGCGCGCCGGCTCGACGATCAAAGGCGCGGCCGTGGACGACGTGGCGCGCGGCGTGCTGCGCGAGCGCGGGCTCGGCGACCAGTTCACGCACCGCACGGGGCACTCGATCGATCCGCGCGAATTGCACGGCGCCGGGCCGAACCTCGACAACCTCGAGACGCGCGAGGAGCGGCTCCTGCTCCCGGGCGTCGCATTCTCGATCGAGCCTGGGGCGTACTTCACGGGCGAGGTTGGTCTGCGCAGCGAAGTGAATGCGATCGTCGCCGGCGCACCGGGCGGCGAGCTGCTGATCACGCCTAACGAGTACCAGCGCGAGCTGTTGATCGTGTGACGGGAACCCCGCCGTCCGGCGCGCTGCGCCGGGAGCTGGGGCTCTTCACGGCCGCGCTGCTCGTCGTCGGCGGAATCATTGGCAGCGGCATCTTCTTCACGCCGGGCGAAGTCGCGCGCGCGTTACCGAGCGGCCAGTGGATCTTGCTGGTGTGGGCGTTAGGCGGCATTCTCGCGTTCGCCGGTGCGCTCACGTACGCCGAGCTTGGCGCGATGCTGCCACAGGCCGGCGGTCCATACGTGTATCTGCAGCACGGATTCGGCGCGCTGGCTGCGTTCCTGTACGGATGGATGGTGTTGCTCAGTATCGCGACTGGCGCGCTCGCGGCCGTCGCGATGGGCTTCGCAGGGTACCTCTCGCGTTTCGTCGACCTCGCGCCAATCGGCGGCCCGCTGGGCACGGCGGCATTGACGATCAGTGTGATGGCGGTCATCAACTACCTCGGCGTCAAGCCTGGCGCGACGGTACAAAACATCTTCACAGTGGCCAAGATAGCCGCGTTAGGCGCATTGATCGTGTTGGGGTTGCTGCTTTGGGCCAGGTTGGGCGCGCCGCCACCAGTTGCGAACGCTCCGGCGCCGCGCGCATCACTCCTGAGCGGTTTCGCCGCGGCCTTCACTGCAGTGCTCTTCACGATCGGCGGCTGGCAGCAGATGAACATGGTTGCGGGTGAGATCAAGGATCCGGCGCGCACGATCCCCCGCGCACTGGCAATCGGCATCGGCATCGTCGTAGCGATCTACTTGGGCGCCAACGCGGTGTATCTTCGCGCGTTAGGCCGAGACGGGCTCGCGGCCAGCGCCGCGGTGGCGGCCGATGCGGCTTCGCGTATGATCGGTCCCGTGGGTGCCACGTTCATCAGCATCGCGGCGATGCTTTCGGTGCTGGGTTTCGTCAACGTCGTGCTGCTGGCGAACTCGCGCATCATCTATGCGATGGCCGTGGAAGGGCTGTTCTTCGATGCCGCGGGGCGCGTGCATCGTCGCTTCGGCTCACCGCACGTCGCGATCGTCATCATGACCTCATGGTCGCTGCTGCTCCTTGCATTCACGCGCGGCGATCTTGGTGCGTTGCTCAGCGGCGTTGTCTTCGCCGACTGGATTTTCTTTGGACTCGGCGCCGCGAGCGTGTTCGCGCTGCGCAAGAAGATGCCCGATGCTCCGCGGCCGTATCGCGTGCTCGGTTACCCGTGGATGCCGGGGTTCTTCGTAGCGGCTGCGCTGGTGGGCATCCTGAGCGCGATCGTGTCGTCGCCGCGCACATCCGCGTTAGGCGCGTTGCAGTTGGTCGCCGGGTTCATTGCTTTCCGCTGGTTCCGCGCGCGGTCGAAACGCGGCTAACGCCGATCAGGCCCTAACGGCCACAAGAACGTCAAGAGCAGAACCTATTCGGATCACGCGGATATCTCGGATGGGACCGGACTCGGGTCGTCGCGGTCAAAGCAGTTCCAAGACCGTGGCTCACGACTTCCGAGCTCTTTGTTCTTTACAAAGCAAACGCGTAGCTGGCCCGGCGCACGTGATGAGCTCTACTCTGTTTCAGGCGTTCGCTCCGTTCGATCCGCGTAATCCGAACGGCGGTTCCTTTTTCAAAACGTCAACGGCAAACCTGTCGCATCCAGCGGATATGTCGGATCGGACCGACAGCCCGTCGGAGGGGTCCGCAAGCTGGCCGGAGGCCGGCCCGGGCAGTATGGTTAGGCCCTCTAGAGGCGGGACGGAACTGTGCGCGTTCGACTGCTCCGCACGATGCCAAAAGTCTCCGGAAACACCCGCGCAATCGAGGCAGCACTCGCTACTGGCTTTGGAGCCCGCTTTCCGGCTTCCGAGCGCCTCGAATCAACACCATTGCGGAGCCAGATCGCGCAAGGAGCCTAACGCATGGGACGCAGGACGGAGCTCGCGGCTGGTAATAGCGGTCTGTCCCTCGCAGCCAAGCGGCTGTTGGCAATCATTGCGTATTACGTTGTGCTCGCAGCGGCCATCGCGCTGTCCTGGCCCTACTCGGCGGCTGTTCGACACCTCCTCACGGGCACATCGCTAGCGGATCTCGCTGCAGGGGTCGGTGGAGCGGCGCAGGTGCTCACCAACGCGCCGCGCGTTGTGTCGGCCGAGTCGCTGCAGCAGCAGGTACAGGTTACTCTGCTCGCGCTGGCTGGTGCGCTCGTCACGTCGCTCCCTGTCGCGTGGTCGTATTCGCTCACGCGCCGACGTCGCGGTTTCGCCCAGTCGATGGGGCAAATCCTCGTTCTGTTGCCTGTAGCCGTCGCTGGAATGGTGACGTTGATCCAGAGCAGTGTCGCGCTCGCCTTCAGCCTCGCGGGCATCGTCGCCGTCCTGCGCTTCCGAAACGCGCTCGATGATGTGAAGGACGGCGTCTACATCTTCGTCTGCATATCCATCGGCATCGCGGCGGCGCTGGGCGCTCTCACCATCGGACTGCTGACATCTTTCGTCTTCAATGCCAGCGTCCTGGTGCTTTGGTGGCTGGACTTCGCTCGGCGGCCGACTCCGGGAATCCGCGGCGGCATACGCAAGCTGATGCGGCTGCCCAAGGTCCATCTGCCGCGGCTACCTAACGCGAGACCACTGGGGTCCATTGCCGCTGATGGTGATGCAGTCCACGCATCGGCGGCGCGCGCGTGGCGCAGTGAGCTGCTCACCTCCAAGGGCGCGGAGCTCAAGGGCCATGTGACGTCATCCCTGCGCATCCAGACGCCAAGTCCCGATGAGACCCGGCCATTCGTCGAGGCGTTGCTGCGCGAACGCGCCCGACACTGGCGCCTGATCGGTGTCATTCCCACCGGCGCCGAAATGTTCACGCTCAAGTACCGCGTGAGCGTGCGTCGTGCCGAGCGATCGGAGTTGCTGGACGCCGTGCGCGCGTCGTCGCGCGTCGTCGGAGTGGAGGTCCGATGATCGGGAATACGCGATGAGTCTGGACGGCGCCGATGGCCGCTGGGACGTTCCGACGGCCGAAGCGCTCAAGCGGCTGGTCACGGAGCCATTGCCGCTCGGCCTGCGCGGCGGGACGCCGACGCGCGGTTTCATGCGCGACATCTATTACGACACCAGCGACGCGGCGCTCAAGGCGCGTGGCGTCAGCTGCCGCGTTAGGCACACGTCCGACGACCGTCACGAGCTGACAGTCGCTGTCGTGACCGAGCACGCGGGCCAGTCTCTGATCACACGGGCCGACAGCAACATCCCCGCTGGCGACGTGCGTGCCGCCCTGGACGCGACGAACGACGCCACGCGCCTGCTGCGCTCAATCGTGAACCCGGCCTCGTTAGGCCCTCACCTCGAGCTCGAGATCGAGCGTCAGCTGCGACCTGCGACAAAGGGATGGCTTCGTCCGGCTCGCTTCGAGCTGGAATACGCCAGCGTGACAGTTCGCGCGGCGGAGCTGGCCCGCTCCTTTCATGAGATTTCACTTCAGACGCTGCGGCGAGGACAACCGAGCCCCGAGCGCGTCGCGCGCGCGATAGGCGAGTTCTACGGGCTGCGCTCGGTCACGCATGATCGCCGAGAACGCGGCGAGCAGATCCGCAGCGCGCTCGAGAGCGAGGCGCTGGCGCGCAAGATCGGCGGGGGCCGTTGGATTGCTGTCATCGCGCTCGACGGTCCTTTCGTCGCGGCGCTCAGCGATGGGTCACGCTGGAAGCTTCCTCTTGCGGAAGGGAGCGGCGAAGAAGCGTGCCGTCTCACGATGCGCCGCGCGCTTGGGAGCAGCGTCGGCGATCTGCGCTTGCTCTCCACGACTGAGGGGGAAGGTCGGCTGCGTTCTCTCGAGGTATGGATCGTCACGCACGTCGACAGAGGGACGACGAAGGGAGGCGATCCCGCGCTCACGTGGGCGCCAATCGAGGAAATGCTGGCGCGAATCGGCACGGCGCAGATCCAGGATGCCGGGACGCTCGCCGCACTGGCGCTGCTCTCGCGCTCGGAGCTTCTCCCCAGTCTGGTCGCGCTCCCGTCGGCTGGTAAGCTGGAGGCGCGGGCACAAAAGCGCCGCGATGCAACGGCGACCGAAGGCCCCGTTAGGCAGGACGCCGCGGGCCCGATCCTCGACTCGGAAGCGAGTCTGCTCTCCTTCAACGAGCGCGTCCTCGCCCTCGCAGAGGACGAGTCGGTACCACTCCTCGAGCGCGTGCGGTACCTCGCGATCGTAGCGTCCAACATGGACGAGTTCTTCGCCGTCCGCGTTGGCGGTCTCAAGTTCTCGGGCCAGGAAGTCGCCGACGAATCCTCCGACGCGACATCCGCGGACGTTCGGCTGGCCCAGGTGGCGAGGCAGACGCGCGCACTCCTCGTTAGGCAGTACGCCTGCTTGGATGCCTGCCTGCGGGCCCTGCGGCCCCAGGGCGTGCGACTGCGAAGTATTGCCGAGCTGACAGACGCTGAGCGCGAGACTCTGCGCGGCTACTTCAGATCGACGATCTTCGCCTATCTCACACCTCGCGCGGTCACCGCGACACCCGGCCATTCGCTGCCGGTCGTTGCCGACAAGGGCCTTTGCTTCGCCGTCATGCTTCGCGAAGGGGCAGGGACCGGGCCGCAGCACCTCGCAGAGCTGGCGATCCCTGCGACGCTCCCTCGATTCGTTCAGTTGAGCGGGGCCAACGACCTTATCCCCGTCGAGGAAGTGATTCGCTTCGCGCTGCCTCTCATGTATCCCGGGCGTCGCGTTGAGCAGGCGCACCTCTTCCGCGTCACGCGCTACGCGGACCTCGGCGTGGACGAGCAACGCGCCGGCAACCTCGCGCAGGCAGTACAAGAACGCACGCAACAGCGGCGGCACCAGCCGATCGTGCGCATCGAAGTCGAGCAGGGAATGCCTAACGCGATGCGCGAGCTGCTGCTTCGCGAGCTGCAGCTCGAGCCAGGCGCGCGCCCCGGAGGTTTTGGCGTGAACGATGTCTTCGACATCCCCGGGCTCATGGATCTGGAGGGGCTACGGCAGCTCGCGGATCTGCCGCTGCCGGGTGAGGGGCTCACGTTCGCAGCGATGCGCCCGCGTCGAGCGTTCGCCGACGATCAGCCGTTGTGGGAAACGCTGCGCGACCATGATGTGTTGCTGCACCACCCATACGATGATTTCGCGTCGAGCGTCGTGCGCTTTTTCGAGGAAGCCGCGGCGGACCCCGACGTCGCCGCGATCAAGGTTGCGCTGTATCGCGCCGGTTCACGCTCGCCAATCGTCGATGCGCTGTTGCAAGCGGCGAAAGGCGGAAAGGATGTCACCGTTTTCGTGGAGCTGAAGGCTCGCTTCGACGAGCAGCGCAACGTGCAATGGATGAAGACATTGGAGTCGGCAGGCGCGCACGTCGTTCACGGACTTCCGGGCTTCAAGAACCATTCGAAGATCGCGCTCGTCGTGCGCCGAGAGCGCGACGGTCCACGACGCTACGCGCACGTGGGAACTGGGAACTACAACGCGGCGACGGCACGCGTTTATACCGACCTTGGCGTGCTCACGTCGCGTGACGATATCTGCGACGACGTCACGGATCTGTTCAACACGCTCACGGGCAGCTCGGTGCCGGCTGACGTTCGCTATCAGAGCTGTCTCGTCGCACCTAACGAGCTCCTTCCGGGGCTGATCAAGCGCATCGAGCGCGAAGCCGAGCACGCTCGCGGCGGCCGTGCCGCGCGCATCCGGCTCAAAGTGAATGGGCTGTCTGATCGCGAGGTCGTCCAGGCGCTGTATCGCGCGTCGCAAGATGGCGTGACGATCGATCTTGTTGTGCGCGGCATTTGCACCCTGGCGCCGCGATTGGCGGGCATCTCAGAGCGAATTCGCGTCGTGAGTCTGCTTGGACGCTTTCTGGAACACGCGCGCATCTTCGCGTTCGACAACGCGGGCGATCCCGAGTACTTCATTGGTTCGGCGGATCTGCGGCCGCGTAACCTGCGCCGTCGTGTCGAAGTGCTCGTCCCGATCCGCGCCGCCTCAGACCGTGCGCGCCTCGATGCCATTCTGGACGCGGAGCTCAGCGACCCGACGGCCTGGGAGCTGAACGGCGACGGGACGTATACGCGAACTCACCTAACGTCTGCAAATGGCTCCAGCGCCCAGGCGCGCTTCGCGGCCGCGGCGGCGTCGCAGGCCGAAGTCGCTGTATGAGCGTGAGAACTGCGCCGCTCTGCTTCATCGGCGTGTTGGCGCTGGCTGCCGCGGGCGCCAAGGCATCCACGCGCCAGGCACAAAGCGCGGCGCTGCTCGACAAGTTCGACTTTCGCGAGAAGTCCGCCACGCACGTCAAGCTTCCGCGTGCCCTGCAAGAGATCTCCGGCCTGGCGGTAACGTCGGATGGTCGCGTTTTCGCGCACGGTGACGAACGGGCCGTCGTGGCACAGATCGACGCATGCGCCGCCAAGGTCGTCAAGTCGTTCGCGTTAGGCACCCCGCCGGTGCGCGGCGACTTCGAAGGGATCGCCATCGCCGGTGATCGCTTCTTCCTCGTCACGAGCATCGGCCAGTTGTACGAGTTTCGTGAGGGCGCGGACGCGGCCGCGGTGCCGTTCACAGTACGCGACACCGGGTTCGGCAAGGTGTGCGAAATCGAAGGGCTCGCATATGAGCCAGGCGATCGCGTGCTCGTCATGGGGTGCAAGCACCCGTTGCGCCCCGAGTTGCGGGGGGAAATCAGCGTTTTGCGCTGGTCGCTGGATCGCCAGGCAGCCGCCGATCCACCGCGCCTAACGATTCCACTCGGCGAGATCGTTCGCCGGCTGGACGTCAAGGCCTTTCACACATCCGCCATCGAGCGCGACGCGCGCTCGGGGCACTATCTCCTGGTTGCCGGACCCCAGCGCGCCCTGGTCGAGGTGACGGCCAAGGGATCCTTCATCGCCGCCCGCTCGCTGCGCCGGCAGCTGCACCCGCAGCCCGAAGGACTCACGCTGCTCGGCGACTCGGTTCTCGTGATCGGCGACGAAGGCGGGAACGCACGCGCG
>DASYRX010000188.1:0-19223 GCA_036003845.1 Gemmatimonadaceae bacterium
CATATAGATGCGATACTTCTCCACATACCACTTGTCGTCGCTGTGCAAGTCGGTCCGTGAGAGCAGCATCAGCTCCACGTCCATCATCTTCTTGTCCAGCTCAGTCAGCGAGGCGAGGACGTTGGCCTTGCCCTGATTCGCCTTGATCTCGTCCTCGACTTTCTTGCGCATTACTTCGAGGCGGTTGATCATGTCCACCGTCTCGTTCATGTCGTCGCGAATGCGTACTTGCATGCGCGTCGATGCCGCAAGATCGGCGTCGCTCGACGGCAACGACGGATCTTTGACGACATCGAAGTGCTGTGCATATGACTTCCCGTTCAACGTTAGGCGCATCGAGTAGCGGCCGGGGACCGCGAGCGGTCCGGCGCGCTGCGGCCCCGGAATGCCCCAGTGGATGATCGGCCGAGTTGTCTTTCCCTTGAAGCGCGCCTCTTGCCAGATGCGCGGATTGTCCGGAGGCGTCGTGCGCAGCTCGACTTGCTTGGGACCGTCGTATCTCAGATCCCACGTCACGCGGTTGAGTCCCGTGCGACCCGCCTGACGAATCGTGCGCACCACCGCGCCAGTCGAGTCTGCGATCTCGACGCTCAACGAATCCTTCGGCGCCGACTTGAGCGTGAAGTTGAAATCGATGTTTCCGCTGCGCGCGAGACGGAAACCCGTACGCGGTTCGTACACGACAGCGTCGGCGTCGGCGCTGACCTTGTCCGATTGCTCCAGCATCGTGATGTCGCGCAGCACCCAAAGCCCGCGACCATATGTCGACACGACGACATCGTGATTCAGCTTCGCAATGACGATCCACGTGACTGGAGCAGCGGGCAAACCATCCTTGAACCGCGTCCAAGTCTCGCCGTCGTTGAGCGAGTAGTAGAAACCGTTTCCCGTTCCGGCGAACAACATCCCCTTTCGATTGGGATTCTCAGCCACCGTGAGCACGTACGCGAGCGGATGCTGCGACGGCAGATCGCCGCTGATCTTCTTCCACGTCTTGCCGAGATCGGTCGTCTTGTAGATGTAGGGCTCGCGATCGTCCATCAAATGAAAGTCGACGGCGATGTACGCGGTGTTCGGGTCGAAACGCGAGGGTTCTATGCGACGAATCGTTCCCCACTGCGGAAGCCCATTGATGTTCCCCGTGACGTTGATCCAACTCGAGCCGCCGTTGTCCGTGTACCAAACCTGCCCATCGTTCGTACCAGCCCAGATCAATCCTCGCTGTATTTCTGACGGCGCTATCGCGAAGACGACTTCTCCGTAGAACTGGCCGAGGTTGTCCCCGATCACACCGCCAGACGAGACAACCCGGGCAGAATCGTTCGTCGACAGATCCGAACTGATCACGGTCCAACTCTGCCCGCCGTTCGATGTCTTGAAGATGACCTGGCAGCCGTAATACACGGAGTTGTGATCGAACGGATCGATGGCGAGCGGTGGCGTCCAGTGGCAGCGGTACAGGAGCCCGTTAGGCTCGGAATCCAACGTGTGCATCCAGGGGCTGACCGAACGCGCGCGTCCTTGTCGCGCGTCGTAACGAGTAACTGTGTTACCGTAACACGTCGCCCAGATGATGTCCGGGTTGCTGAGCATCGGGAGCGTGAAGCCGGATTCACATCCGCCAATCCCTTGATCCCAAGGCACCGCCGCAGCGCCGCCGCCGCCACCACCGCCACCGAATCCGCCGCCGCCACCGCCAACCGGTGGAGTGGCAAGGCGATACGACGGCACGTTAGGCACCTGCACTGGCGCGTTGCTCGGTCCGCGCATCGTCCCGTCGTCCTGACGATTGCTGTAGATCCAGTACGGCACCTGTGCATCGATGGCAACGTGATACATTTGTCCGATCGGGAGCACGAACTGTGAGTAAGTCTGTCCATGGTTGCGCGTGATTCCGGCGCCGCCATCGCCTGTCACCGCCCAGTGCGCCGGATTGCTCGGATCCATCCAGATGTCGTGACAGTCGCCGCAGCCACCGCCTGTGATCGTGAACGTGACACCGCCATCGAGCGAGCGGTGCAAGCTGCTGTTCGCGACGATGACCTCGAGATCATTCTGCGGGTTCACGTCTACACGGATGTAGTAACCCGCTCGTCCGATGAGCCGGCGATCCCAGCTCACAACCTGCCACACGGTGCCTCCGTCATCAGAGCGCCAAAGCGAACCTTGACTTGCCGTCTGAATGAGCGCGTACACGCGCTTGGAGTTCGAGGGAGCCACGGCCACGTCGATCTTCCCGACCGGTGACTGCGGCAACCCTTGGGTCAAACGCTTCCACGTCGACCCGCTATCGCGAGAGACGTACACGCCGCTTCCCGCTCCGCCGCTATACATCGCCCACGTGTGCATAACGACTTGCCACGTCCCCGCGAAGAGCACCTTGGAATCATTCGGATCAATCGTTAGGCCCGAACATCCAGTGTTTGTGTCGACGAACAGCGTCTGCTGCCATGTCTGGCCGCCATCCAGCGTCCTGTAAACGCCGCGCTCCCGCTGCGGCCCGGTCGCGCGGCCGAGGGCGCAGACGTACACGATGTCAGGATTTGTCGGGTGGATGATGATGCGGCCTATACGCCCAGTCTCGCGTAGCCCCATGTGCGTCCAGGTGGCGCCGGCGTCTGTGGATTTGTAGACGCCGTCGCCCATCACGTCGCTATCGCGGATCGCCCACGCTTCGCCTGTACCCGCCCACACGACACGCGGATTCGATGGCGCGACCGCGAGCGCACCGATCGCCTGAACGGGTTGGTCATCGAAGACAGGCGTGAAGGTGCGTGTGCCATCCGTCGTCTTCCACACGCCGCCAGATGCCGCCCCGAAGTAGTACGTCATCGTATCGCCAGGAATCCCGGCCACAGCAGCGATGCGCCCGGCGCTCGGCGGACCGAGATACTGGAACCGTGGCGGCTGCGGGGCAGGCGCTTGCTGCGGTTGAGCGCCTCCTTGCTGAGCGGAGCTCGTCATGGCGCAGAGAGGAACGAGCAGAAGCGCCGCAATGACGCGATGTTGTCTGGAGTGATCTCTTCGCATCGCAACCTCAGTCGCAGGGTACCGGCCAATCACACGCTTATGGACGCGCCCGAATTATTCGCTATAGTCGACGAACAGGATAGAACAGCGGGAATGGTGGAATGACTCCTTCCAGAGCAGTCGGCGCCATGCTTGCCCTTGCATACGTGGCGACGCCGCTGGCGTTGCCGGCGCAATCAGACGGTGCACGCACCTCAGCCAGCGGAGCGAACCAGCTTACTGCGGCTGAGCGCGCTGCAGGTTGGAAGCTCCTGTTCGACGGCACGACGCTTACGGGCTGGCGAGGACTGGGATACGACAGCATTCCGACCGCGCACTGGAAGGTCGAGAAAGGCGCGATCAAGAAGATTCCCAGCGGCGACGTTCCCAAGATGGCGGACGGCCAGCCTGCGAAGGGAGGGGACCTCATGAGCATCGAGGCCTTCGGCGACTTCGAGCTGGCGTGGGAATGGAAGGTCGCACCAGGGGCCAACAGTGGAATCAAGTACAACGTGTCGGAACAGTTCTCGTTGGCGAACGCCTCCAATCACGCGGCGCTTGGCTTCGAGTACCAGATCCTGGATGACTCTCTTGCCGAAGACAACAAGATCGCCACGCATCGCGCCGGCGCGCTGTATGATCTGATCGCACCTAACGAGGCGAAGGCGCGCCCCGTCGGACAATGGAACGAGTCACGGCTCATCTTCCGTGGCCGTCACGGTGAACACTGGCTCAATGGCACCAAGATCGTCGACTTCGATCTCGCCACGCAGCGCATGGATTCCTTGCTCGCGCTCAGCAAGTACAAATCCATCAAGGGGTTCGCCGATCGCCGCGTTGGACACATCATCCTGCAGGATCATGGGGACGCCGTGTACTACCGCAGTATCAAAATTCGAGTCCTTAGTCGTTAGGAATTAGCCGTTAACGTGCCGCTAATCCTGTGAGGCATTATGACGCATGACTTGGGAGTGCCGAGGCGGACGTTCATCAAGTCTGCGGCCGCCACCGGCATTGGGCTGGCGATGTCACAGCGAGCGCGAGCCCTTTCCCCGGGAGGACCGAACGACAAGATCGTCGTCGGGGTCATGGGGCTCAACGGACGCGGCGTCGTGCACGCCCGCGGGTTCGCGCGCGTGCCTAACGTGGAAGTCGCGTATCTTTGCGACGTCGATTCGACTGTGCTCGACAAAAGCCACGCCGAACTCGCCAAGGTGCAGCAGAAGCCGGCCAAAGGCATCGCCGATTTCCGCCGCATGCTCGACGACAAGGATCTGGATGCGATCGTCATCGCGACGCCGGATCACTGGCAAACGGCGGCCACGATTCTCGCGCTCAAGGCCGGCAAGCACGTCTATGTGGAGAAACCGAGCGGGCACAACGCGCACGAGACAGAGCTGATCGTGCAGGCACAGCAGAAATACGATCGCGTCGTTCAGATCGGCACGCAGCAGCGCTCACACGACCGCTCGCGCGAGGTCATTCAGGCGATTCACGGTGGGGCGATCGGCACGCCGTATCTGGCGCGTGCGTGGTACGCCAACACACGCACGAGCATCGGGCGCGGTAAGGCAGCGCCCGTTCCCTCGAATCTCGACTACGAGCTGTGGCAGGGCCCCGCGCCGCGCACGCCGTATCGCGACAACGTCATTCATTACAACTGGCATTGGTTCTGGCGCTGGGGCACGACTGAGGTCTGTAACAACGGCACGCACGAGATCGACATCTCGCGCTGGGCGTTAGGCGTCGACCGTCCTGTCACAGTCTCGTCCGTCGGCGGGCGCTTTCATTTCCAGGACGATTGGGAGATGCCGGACACGCAGGAAGTCTGCTACGAGTTCGCCGGCGGCAAGACCATCATCTGGCAGGGAACGAGCTGCAATGGCGCAAAGACACATGGCCGTTCACGCGGCACGATGATCCTCGGCACGAACGGCAGCGTGATCATGGATCGCGATGGATATACAATCTACGATCTCAAGGGCGCGGTAGTGAAAGAGAAAATCGGTCCCAAAGGTGACGCACTCAATCTCAGCGCCGACGATACCGCAACGCTCGTGCACTCCACGAACTTCGTTGACGCGATCCGCACCAGCGCCAAGCTTCACGCGCCGATCGAGGAAGGAGCGAAGACAGTTCTTCTCTGCCACCTCGGGAATATCGCGCAGAAGTTCGGCCGCAAACTGCGCATCGATGCCGTAACCGGCCACATCGTCGGCGACGACGAAGCGATGAAGATGTGGCAACGCGACTACGAGCCGCACTGGGAACCCAAGGTTTAGCGTTAGGCGAAATTACAACTGCTCCACCGCGGACGAACGCGGACACGGCCGGACACACCCGGACATGCCTGATTAACACTCTGCAGTCTCCGCGCCCGTCCGGCAGGTCTCCGCGTTAGTCCGCGGTGAAAGCTGTTACCGCTGCCAGATGAGCTGCCGTCAGGCGGGGCAGGGAGAACAGGGCCACGCCCGCGGCGCCAGCATCGCGCGTTAGGCTGAGCGCCGTGCGCAATTCGGCCGGACTTAGTCGCGGAACGAAAAGCCCAGCATAGAGCGGCACGCCCGCCGGCAGCGCCTGTACTCCTTCACGCGCTGCGCGCCCGATCCAGTCGACGTTTTCGAGATAGAAGTTGTGGTATATCATCGGAAACACTTGGTCGAGCGGCCACTTCTCCCACGCTTGCCTGACGCACATGCGCGCCAGGCTGGGGGTTGCAAAGACAGCCGCACTGAGCTGCTTCTTTCGCGCATGCACCGTTTGCGAGAGCAGCGTCACCACCTCTGTGAGCGACGCCCAGCGGAATTCGCGCCATGCCTCGTTCGACGGCGCATCCTCGAGCTTGATCGGATCGATCCCGCTCTGCTTGCGGAACTTCTGGCGGCACACATCGCAATAGCAGAAATCGAACTGCGGCATCTCTTGGGTCTGCACGAGTCCATAACGAGACCACAGGCCGCGCGGCAGTATCACATCGATGAAGCGAATGTAGTCGAGGTGCACCCCATCGACGTCGGGAATCGCGGCGATGCGGTCCACCGTCTCGCGCAGGTACTCGCGGACGCCCTCACGGTTGGGACAGAACCAGTTGTAAGATGCAACGTACGGTGGGTGCGTTAGGCTCGATCGTCCTTCACGACTCACGCTGAACCATTCGGGATGATTCCGCTTCGCCACGCGATCAGTACTGCGATACATCGTGAAGATCCAGCGATGGAACTCGAGACCCTCCGCTTTGGCGGCTGCGGCGATAGGCGCGATGTCTCCGTCGGCAACGAGGATTCCAGTGATGCCCGCGTCACGCAGGCGAGCGAATCGCGCCCGCCACGACGCGGCGCTCGTCATGTTGTTTGCGTGGAACCATGTCCAGGCTCGGAAGTTCTCGGAGGGCTGAACGACGGTGCTCAGAGTGTTAGGTGCAGCGCCAACGGCGGCAACCGCGCCCAATCTCTGAAGGAATTCGCGCCGTCTCATCAGTACAACTACACCATTGGCGGCGTGGCGACGCCAGACGTCGAGGTCAGGATACCAGGGCGCGCACCAGCCAAACGACAATCGCCACGAGCACAGCGACAATAGCGAGCTCTGGGATCGCACAGCCTACAAACAGTATTGCGTCGCCCACAATGCTCGTGCGCCGTGTGCGTCCAATCTGCAATCGCTGACGCAACGCGCCCAACGTGCTGTCCAACCAGCGCTCGTCCCATCTCTCCGCGTACAAACTCGCGCTTGTGCGTCCACGCCGAAAAGCGCGCCATGTTCGTTGCGGCGCGATGACCAAGCCGATCGCGAAGGCTGAAAAGTTCAGCATCCACGCTGCGACATATCGACCGCAGCCGCTTGCCAGCTCCCACGCTGCGATTTCTGCCTCTCCCTTCCACGATGTATCATACCCGGTCGCGATGTGATGCAGGTCGTGCGGCGGCAGCGCACGACGCCGTGCGCTCGTGTTAGGCAGCGGCAGAGTGATCGGCCCGAATCGAAAACGCACCCAATCGGCCGAGTATCCACCATCGGGCCCGAGGCCATTGCGTTTGAAATACTCGGCGCGCACCTCTCGCAGAATTGCCGTGTCATCGTTGGCCATAGCTGCGTTACCCGTCACGTTGACTCTGTGCTGGCTAACGCATTGCCCCTACTGATGCTGTGCCATGGGGCTCGCCTTCCAGAACTCCGGATCGGCCGCGATCCACTCCTTGGCAGGCATCCCCCAGTATGGGCGTATCGCGAACACAGTCGTTCCTGCGCCTGCCGTGCGCGCCAGATCGTCTGCTGCCTCACGCGTTGCTGTCAACCTAACGATGTAACGCGTCCCGTCGGGCGCTTCGAAAACCGAGCCGGGCGCAGGCGACTCTCGATCCGTCACGGTAACAATGAAGAAACGCGCCCGCTCGATTCCCCAAGTCGCGGCGTGGCTCAGATCAGCTCGATAGTTGGTGAAAACCTCAACCGCGGGCCCCACCACACCTTCTTTACGTTTCGTTATTCCTGCCAGAGCGGTCGTGAGCGCGGCATTGTGCGCATACGCCGTCAGGATGCGTTGCTTGTCTTCCTCGGAAGTGAAAGGCGTGAGCCACCAGACTTCCTTCGGTCCGGACAACGATTCGATGGCCAGATGCACATTCGGACAGTGCAACTCCGCACAAATGCGCGCGGCATCTCGCTCGATAGCTTCGTACGTCGCCTCTTGCCCTGGCAACACTGCATCCCGATAGAAGAGCATCCGCGGCGGCGGCGATTCGGCGACTGTGGACATGATCAAGATCCTGGCGGTGGCCGCGCCTGCCGCGTTAGGTAATCGCATCGTCCGGCACTCTAACGCCATGAGCGCGCAGTACCGGCAACACACGATTGCGTACGCGCATCGTCGTGATCCCGCCGAGGTCGAGCGTCGACGACCGCTGCCACAATACGCGATGCGATCTCACGTGCTCGATCCGATTCCACGGCACCAATACGGGTGGTCGCCGGAAGCGAAACAGTGGATTGGCAGACATGTAGAGACCCTGCGGCGTCGGTCGCAAAGTTGTCACGTTGTTTTCGCCGACGCGCCCGATTTTGAGCACGGATCTGCGCAGCGTTTCTGAATCGGGACGCTCGCCCGCGGGGAATGTGTCCGCGAGGTTCGGCCATCCCGAGATCGACGCGAGTATTCCGGTGATGAGAACCCAGAAGATGGCGAAGAGCGGAAGCGCCACGGCAATGAGTCCAGCCGCCAACAACCCCGATTCGACAGAGTCGCCTTGCATTCAGGAGCTACCGGGACACCGAGACCAACTTGAGAACCGCGTCGCGGACCGTGGGCCAAGCTGCCGAAGTCGGCGCGATGACTTCGAAGTGCCCACCCGGCACGACGATCGCCTCCACCGAATCACCAGCCCTACGCGCTACGTCCACATAGGCGCTGCGCGCGCGCTCGGGCATGACCCCATCGTCAGCGCCGACGATCAGCAATTGCCGTGTCCCGAGAGGCAGCAAAGCACGCGGCGACGCCTGCGCATAACGATCGGGAACCGTTGCCGGCGTCCCGCCGAGCAGCCGCTCGATCACCGGAGACCCACAGATTGTCGCCGCATAGGTCGTAAAGTCCGCCAGGTCCCCGGGCCCGCCCAGCGCGACGACCCCATTCAGCCGGAGTGGCTGCGCTACGTACAGCGGACTTCCGCTAGTTAGGCGTCCGCGCGCGCCTAACCAGAGCGCGAGGTGCCCGCCCGCCGAGTGGCCAATGCCGATCACACGCGTGGTATCGAGTGGGAAGCGCTTGGCGAGCGTGCGAACGTAGTCCGTAGCAGCCGCGACATCGGCCATTGTCCCGGGCCATCCGCCGCCAGGATGATCCAATCTTCGATATTCGACGTTCCACGTCGCGACGCCTGCGTCTCGCAGCGCATCCGAAAGCGCCGCCGTGTTCTGCAAGCTGGCGAAGTGCGAGACCCAGCAGCCACCATGAATTACGATCACCAAAGGATACGGGGGCGATCCGTTAGGCAGCCGTAGATCGCCGAACTGCAGCGAATCCGTACCGTACGCGATGCGATGATCCGCGGCGCGCGATGGGAGCGCGTCGACATCGCGCGGTCTCAGGCGTTGCGCGAGCGCTGAATGCCATGGCGTCCAGCTCGTGGCCAGAGCCAGCGCGGCCAAGCGGAGCCTAGGTCCCTCGCGCAATCACAGACTCCTTGGAGATCAGCTTGACGCTCGTCGCGCCAGCCTGCCGCATAACGATCTCGAATTCTCGGCGCAGGAGACGAAGCACCATCTCGACGCCTTCCTGACCGAACGACGCGAGTCCCCAGATATAAGGCCGGCCTATGCCGACGGCGGTCGCGCCCAGGGCGAGTCCCTTGAAGATGTCCGTGCCGCGGCGGAACCCGCCGTCGACAATGACAGGGACGCGACCGCGTACCCCTTCGACGACTTCAGGGAGACTGAGAATCGTCGCGCGTTCGCTGTTTTCAGCGCGCCCGCCGTGGTTCGAGACAAACATGCCATTCACGCCATTCTGAACAGCGATCTCGGCGTCTTCGCGCGTCACGATTCCCTTGAGGAAGACATTCATGCTCGTCGAATCTTTCAAGCGCTTCACGAAATCCCAAGTCGGCGTCCCGACTTCCGGCTCCGGCGTCCCCGGCGCGAATTCCGCCAGCATTGGCTTACGCCGGTTATCGCGATCATCCACTCGACCGCTGATCCCAGGCGCAGGTCTGCCGCCGGCGTGGCATCGCGAGCAGTCGCGCGTGTCCTTGAGCGCCTCACGGATTTGGGTCTCGCGGTTGCTGCCGCCTAACAAGTCGATCGTAAACACGATCGTCGGGCATCCGGCGCGCTCGGCACGCTTCACCATCTGCCTGGTCTGATTCCAGTCTTGCCGATGATACAACTGGAACCACACCGGCATGCCGCGCGCGGCGCTCAAATCTTCGATGGAGGTGGTGCCTACCGTCGATAATACTTGCAAATGGCCTAGCGCCTTTGCCGCGCGCGCTACCGCCAGTTCTCCGTCCGGGTGGAACATCCGCTGACTTCCAACCGGATTGAGCACGATCGGCGAGGTCCAATGCACACCGAGCATCTCGACCGACGTATCGACTCGACTCACGTCGATCAGTCGCCGCATGCGCAACGAAAAACGGTTGAAGCCCTCGCGATTCGCGCGGATCGTGCCGTCGTCGTCGCTACCCGTCGCGAGGTATCCCCAGTGCGCTGGTGGAAGCTTACGACGCGCCACCGGTTCGAAGTCGAAGACATTGATCGCTTCACGCGGTGACGCGATCAGCGTCGTGTCCTGGACGGCCTGCTGCACGAGATCCAGTGCCTTCCTCTGCTCGGGGTCGTTCCCGTCGAACATCCGCTCCAGCGCGCGGAGGTTCACCCCGGCTGCGACGAGCAGCGGACTGCTGCCGAGATACGAGAGGAACTTGCGACGGGAGAACTGATCGATCGGCACGGACGCCAATGTACGACTCACTCGCAGACCCCGCACGCCCGATCACTTCGTTCCGCCTGTCCTGCGGCGAGTGACGCGGAACGTCTGCTCCAGCACCTGGGCGAGCTCACGCACGCCTCGACGAATCTCCTGCGTATCAACGGCGGCAAAGCCAATGTGCAGCCCCTCCCGCTGTGGCGGTCCTCTGAAGTAGCGGCCCAATGAGGCCACTTCGACGTCGCGTTTCGCCGCGGCCTTGGCCACTTCCGCGCCGCTCACGCCGCGACGCAGCCAGGCAGCCGTTTGCAACCCCGCCTCGATGCCGGAAATCTCCAGCAGATCACTCAAGTGCCGCTCAGCCTCCTCGAGCAACACGGTACGCCGCTCGGCGTACACCTCACGCATGCGCCTAACGTGGCGGCCGAAGTGACCATCGGCCATGAAATCGGCGAGGACGGCCTGCTCGAGCAGCGGCGCGTGACGCGTCGTGAGCGATATCGCCGCGGCGAACGGCTCGACGAGCCACTCCGGAACGACGACGTACCCGAGCCGGAGCGATGGGAAGAGCACCTTACTGAAGCTCCCGGCAAAGAGCACGACGTGCTGGCGATCGAGCCCCTGCAACGCAGGCACGGGCCGGCCGGCGTACCGGTACTCGCCGTCGTAATCGTCCTCCAAGATGAGCGCTCCCGCACGGCGCGCCCAATCGAGCAGCGCGAGGCGCCGCGTTAGGCTCATCACCACGCCGCTCGGATACTGATGCGCCGGGGTCACGTACGCGAGCTTGACGCGCCGCGTTCGCGAATCTGGAAGGCGCATTCCTTCGTCGTCAACGTCGACGGACACCAGCTGAGCGCCGAACGCTTCGCACACCAGAGCGGCGCCCACGTACCCGGGATTCTCGATGCACACTCGCTCCCCTGGATTCAGCACGACGCTGACGCTGAGCGTGAGCGCCTCCTGAACGCCGGCGACAATGGCGATTTGCTCGGGAACGCAGCGCACACCGCGAGATGTCGTTAGGTAATCGGCGACCGCGTCCTGCAACGGCCGATAGCCGAAGGGTGGGCAGCCGAGCAGCATGTTGGTCGTGGCTTTCCGCGCGCGACGCGACGCAGTTTGCGCCCACAGCGTCGTCGGAAAGAGATCCAGGGCGGGCTGATTCGCGCGGAAGGCGCGAGCGGGGCGCAGGTCGAACGGTGGAAAGGCGCGGGCGCGGGATGCGAACTTCGCCAACTGCACACGCGCGCCAGCCTGTGAAGCCTGAGCGGCGTTCTTGCGCTTCGCCACCTGAAGCAACTCGTCAGGCAGAATCTTGCTGACGAACGTGCCGGATCCGATGCTCCCCGAGACATAACCTTCTGCTCGCAACTGCTCGAAAGCGCTCACGATCGTTCCGCGCGCGAGTTTATATGAGCGCGCGAGGTCGCGAGTCGAGGGGAGGAGTGCGCCAGGCCGCAGCCGTCCCTCGAGGATGTCGCTGCGCAGCGCGTCGCTCACCCAGCGGTACGCCGGTGTTCCGGTCGGGCGAGGGCGCAGCGTAAAAGCGAAGGAACGACGGCGGCGAGACACAAGTGGTACAGTCCGTTTACACGAAGTGGACCTTCATAGTAGATCCACTTTTACGTAGCCTACAGCTCACGAGGAGCCAATGTCCAGTGCCGATTCAACAATCCGATACGCTCTTGCTGTCGCCTGCGTCGCCACGCTGGGATGCCAATCAACGCCGCCGCAGGTCGCCGCCGCGACGTCTACAACCCCACCGCCGCCGAGCTCTCGCATCATCCGGTCGCAGTCGCTTCCCGAAATGAACGGCAAACGGCTCGAGGTGAAGCTGATCGAAGTCAGCTATCCGCCGGGCGGGGCCTCACGCGCGCATAGTCATCCCTGCGCTGTCTTCGGCTATGTGCTGGAGGGTACGCTGCGCTCACAGGTACGGGGCGACACCCTGGGCACATACCGTCCCGGCGAAACGTTCTACGAACCGCCTAACGGCGTCCATGCCGTTTCAGCAAACGCGAGCACGAAGGATCCTCTTCGATTCCTCGTCACTTTCGTCTGCGACAGCACCGCGCCGCTTTCAACTCCAGTACCAGAGAGGTGAACGTCATGAAACCGCGCTTGAACTATGGGAGAATCGCACCAGGCATCTACGATGCGATGGACACGCTCGACCAATACCTGGCCGCATGCGGGTTGGAAGAGTCCCTCCTCCACCTCGTTCGCCTGCGAGCGTCGCAACTCAACGGCTGTGCGTACTGCATCGACATGCACTGGAAAGATCTACGCGCACTCGGCGATAGCGAGCAGCGGTTGTACTCACTCGATGCCTGGCGCGAGTGTCCGTACTACTCCGATCGCGAACGCGCGGCCCTCGCGTGGACAGAGGCGGTGACGCCGATCAGCGACGGACACGCGCCCGACGCCGTGTACGAAGAAGCGCGCACGCAGTTCAGTGAGAAAGAGCTCGCGGACCTAACGTGCGCGGTTGCTACGATCAATGCATGGAATCGAATCTCGATCGCGGGCCGATTGGTCCCTGGGACCTACCAGCCGGCGACAGCTACTGTGTGACGAGTGACCTACAGGAACGACTTTCTTGCCGAAAGGACATGGTTGCCAAGAACGTTTTCCCGTACGTCACTCGTAACGAAGAGCACTAGTTAGGCGACCGCAGAGACCCTGTTTCTCAGCTCGGCCAGGACTTCCGGCCAGCGCTCCTTGTGGAAGATGAGACGCACGGTGCGAATGCGTCCGTCTTCCAACGTGAGCCACTCCACGCTCGGTACCGCGCCGACAGCCGTATCGGTGACGAAGTCGTAGACAACGCAGACGTCGTTGCCGTCCACGAGCGTCGCCTTTACGTCGTTGCGTTCCAGAATCGCGCCCAAGCGTTTGAGCGCTCCCAAGTATTCCTCCGCACCTTGCATCGTCTTCCCCGGCATTTGGAACTCGAGCTCGCTGTGGAGCAAGCTGGCCACGCGATCGAAGTCCTTGCGTCCGACGGCTTCGATGTACTCGAGTGAAACCGCGACTGGATCTGCTGACGTGCGCATATTCATCTCCTCCTAGTTGCCGCATGACGGCTGGTTGATTTCGTTCGTCAGCGATGATAGCTCACGGTACTTTAGAAAATCAAGTGCCAGCTTGATAATCTCAAGCATAGTGCCTACCTTGGAGTCCATGCGTACCTACGGCCAATATTGCGGTCTCGCGAAAGCACTCGATCGAGTTGGCGATCGCTGGAGCCTGCTCATCGTTCGCGAGTTGCTCATACGCGGACGCTGCCGCTATACCGACCTGCGAGACGGACTCCCCGGCATCGCCACCAACCTCCTGGCTGATCGCCTCGTCGACCTCGAGGAAGCGGGCGTCGTTCGACGTGACATGGCCGAGCCGCCCGTTGCAACGTCGGTCTACGAACTGACCGAGCGCGGCAAAGAGCTGGAGCCCGTCATCGCGGCGTTAGGGCGCTGGGCCGGACCGCTGATGGCCGCTCCTGCGCGCCGCGACGCGTTTCGCAGTCACTGGCTCGCGCTTCCGGCGCGTCTCTATCTCAGCGATCGCACGCCCGGTCGGCCACCGGTCGAAATCGAGCTGCGCTCAGGCGACAAGCCGCTCACACTGCAAACGACGAACGGCGAAGTACGCGCACGCCCCGGCGCTGCCGGTAATCCAGACGCGGTCATCACGGGAGCGCCTGATCTGATCATGGGCCTGCTCATGGGCCGTACGACGTTAGGCAAAGCCCGCGCAGCGGGGCTAAAGTACGACGGGGATCCGGCTGTGCTTCGTCGCGTCCAACGGACCTGAGCTTTCCGCGGCGAAAATAGTTAGACGTCAGCTCCCAGGATGATACTCTCGCTTGGTATGCCCCTTGAGCTGCGATCGATGAAAGTACACCTCGCGCAGATCCCCCTTCGCGTACCTCTCACCCTGATCGTTGAAATGCGGCGACTTGGCATCGCCGCTCTCACCACCCGCTGTCACTGCGCGCGCGCGTACACTATCTCCGAATTCCACGACCGCGACGAAGCTGTTGCCGCTCGTTCCGTACCATTTCTTCGTGCCCGGATACGGACGCGCACCAAATGACGCCAGCGATCCCCAGCGAGCCGACGTGAACATCACAGGAATGCTCGGCCCACTGTCATTGAACGGCTGCACGATGTCGCCCGTTAGGCGCTGAAAGCGATTGATGTTGCCCCATGGCGTCTTCCAGCTGCCAAAGTCCGCAGTGAGTTTCCCCGATGCGGCGGTCAGCGCCTGCAACCGCTCGGCGTTAGTCGCTTTCTGGATTGCGTATTCGTAGGACGACATGCGAGCCCGTGTCGCCGCGGCTGCTATCGTGCTTTGCAGCGTATCTGACCAGAAAACGGCCAGCGAAGTCGGCACCGATTCCGCCGCCCAGCGATAGTCCCATTTGCGCAACGTGTCGATCTGCTCGGCAAGCTGCGCCTTGAGCGGACTGCTGCTCGGCGTTGCGTCGTACGACTTGAGCAGTGTTGGGATCAACGCAGCGAAGCCAGGCTGGTAGCTGTCGAATGCCGCTTCCTGGAGTGAGCCTAACGTAAAGTCCTTCTTGTTCTGCAGCACGCGGATCGCGTGAATGCCGCGCGGGTTCTCGCCGCTGCGATCCATGTAGACCGGATAGTCTTTCTCCTTCGGGCTGTTGGGCCCCGCCGCCGAGTACGGCCAATTGTTCGTGTTGTAGACCCAGCCGTTCGCTGGATTGAAGACGTTCGGACTCTCGTCGATGGAATGCACTTCCTTCCACTCCGTCGCCGGATCGCTCCCATCGACTGGCTTCGTCCAATCAAAACGCGGGTCGCGCTTCGGAACGAAGTTGGCGTGCCAGTACGCGATGTCGCCATCGGCGTTGGCGTAGAGCGTGTTGTTGGACGAGTTGGTGTGCAGCTCCATCACGTCGCGATACTGTCTCAGCGTCCTCGCCTTTGTGCGCGAGTACGACTGTGTGAGCGCCTTGACAGGCTCCTGCATCAGCCTAACGCTGACCCACTTGCCGCTTTCCGAGCGCACGATCGGACCGTGATGCGTGCGATAGACCGTGAACTCCTTCTGGGACATCCCGGTGTCGGTCTTGTATGGCACCGTGATCTTCGTCGACGTGACGGGCCGCTCTTCTTTGCCGTACCGGTAGTAGAAACCGTCCGGCTTCTGCACGATCTCTTCGGCGTAGTAGTCGATGTTGTCGACGCCGCTCGACGTGTGCATCCAACCGGCGCGATCGTTGAATCCCTGATAGATGAAGAACTGGCCCCAGGTAGAAGCGCCGTAGGCGTTCAAGCCCTCTTCACTCACCACCTGCGCTTCTGATCGGAAGAAGAACGACGTGTGCGGGTTTATGAGTAGAAGCGCGTGGCCATCCGTGGTGTTCGACGGTGCTATGGCGATCCCGTTCGAACCCGCCGGCTCGGCCAATGGATCTTGTTGCTCTTCGCCTAACGAGCTGGAAACCTGTTTCGGTTCCTTGCCATAGAATGCGCGCAGCGAAGGCACCGACACTTGCTCGATGTCACCGCCGATGCTCCCTTCGCTGAAGGTCAGCGCCATCCAGGGCTCGAATCGCTTGATCACACGCGGCGTGACGTTAGGGTGCTTCGAGAGATAGAAGTTCAATCCGTCCGCCCAGGCGACCATGAGCATCTTGAGCCACTCCGGGCTCGTCGCGAACTTCGCCTTCATGCTGTCCGGGTCGATGAACAGCTTCATGCGCAGGTCGCGATAAATCGCCGCCTCACCCTCGGCCTCGGCGAGGCGACCCTGCGAGTTGATGAAGTTGGTTTCGACACGATTGAAATCATCCTCGGCCTGAGCGTACATCTGACCGAAGACGGCATCGGCATCCGTTTTTCCGTAGACGTGGGCGATCCCCCAGTCATCGCGGATGATCGTGACATTGCGCGCGTGTTGCTCCCAACGTCCAGCGTCCGAGTCGGGAGTGGTCTGCGTGGCGCCCGACGTGCACGCCGCGAGTAGAATGAGCGCGAGCTTCTTCATGGACGACCCTGCGTAGAAGGCGTGATGATCCGACGACTCTAGTGCCGTTCCAACTTGATGCGCTAACGCGGCGAACGCGATAAGGCGCGGGATTGACACGAATTGTTGGAACGGTACTAGCGGTTAAACGCCCGCACCACGAGCAGCGCTGTGCTAAACATCGAAGATGGCCTCAACGCTAACCGCAAGATCTTTTAGCAATTGAGCGGCGGGCACCTCCCGACAACCGCTCACGTTTTGACCTGACCACAAAGGCGAAAAGTCTCCACTGCCGTTGGCTTCAGCGCGGGCTCTGAGCGGCACCACCGCGCCAGTCGCAAGCGGAAAGGGAGGCGCCAGCTCGCTCATCGGCCCCAACTCTCTGATGATACGATTCACGATCCCTCGGGCCGCACGCCCGGTGAACACGTTCGTGAGAGCAGTGTGTCGAGCGTTTTCGTTCTTGAGCGCGGCTCGGTGCAACGCGCTCGTGGTGCATTCCGGACAGAGCAGAAAGGCAGTGCCGAGTTGGACGCCCGCGGCGCCGAGCGCCGTCGCGGCGTGAATGCCTGACGCATCGGCGATTCCGCCGGCTGCGATCACTGGGACCTTCACGGCACGAACGATCTGCGGCAACAGAGCGAACGTTCCGATCTGTGTGCTGACGTCATCGGACAAAAACATTCCGCGATGTCCACCAGCCTCGATTCCTTGTGCGATGATCACATCGACGCCGCGCGCCTCGAGCCACAGCGCTTCGTCAACAGTGGTGGCGGAGGAGATGATCTTCGGCCGCCAACTGCGGACGCGCTCGAGTAGATCCTCCGCTGGGAGGCCAAAGTGAAAACTGACGACCGGCGGTTTGAATTTCTCGAGGACGTCGGCTTGCGCGCTGTCGAATGGATTGCGTCCCGGGCCGGTTGGAATCGAATCCATATCGATTCCCAATTCGGCGTAATACGGCGCGAGCGCGTTGCGCCACGCAGCGAGTTGCGCGTCGCTCGCTTGGGGAGAGCGATGGCAGAAGAAGTTGACGTTGAACGGTTTCGCAGAGGCGGTGCGGATTGCTTCGAGCTCCTGCTGCATTTGCTCGCTCGACAGAAGCGCGCAGGGGAGGGAACCGAGTCCGCCGGCGTTTGACACAGCGATGGCGAGCGCGCTCGCCTGAACACCAGCCATCGGTGCCTGTATGATCGGCAGCTCGATGCCGAGCAGCGTTCGCAGATCATGCATGCGCAGCTTCCATAAACGTTAGGCGCGAGCTCTCAGTCACTGGCTGCCGCGGCGAGTAATTCCGCTGCCTCGTCCAGTCCGCGCTCGCGCGCGAGATCAGCGGCCGTCTGTCCCTCATTGGTGCGTTTGCCGGGGTCCGCACCGTGCGCGAGGAACAGCTCGGCAATTTCGATCGCTCGAGCTTCCTCGTCAGGCAGGCACATGAGCGGCGTGACGCCGTTAGGGTGAGCGACTTTTGCGAGTGAGGCGTCGCCGGCAAGCACCTCACGCAGCCGCTCCACCTTTCCAGCGGACGTAAGATTCCAGACGTCGCGCGTGTACGGGGTTAGGAGATCGATCATGGGCCACTTGAGACCATACAGAGCCCACGCGAGGGGCGTCGAACCCCAGTTCGTTTCCCGGTGGTCGACCTGGACGCCGAGTTCGAGCAAGAACGCCGCAACGCGCATGGCATCGTGGCTCACCGAGACGTGCAGCGGCCGCTGCTTCGTTCGATCCTCCACTTCCGGGGAGACCCCGAGATCGAGGAGCATCTTCACCAGGTCCACTCGATCGCGCTGCACGGCAGCGAACATGGCGACATGCGAGGCAAGGTACTCGGGATGTTTCTGTAGTTGACGCTGTATCTCGACACGATCCGCGCTGAGGCACGCCGCCACAAAAGCTTCCTCGCCGGTGAGGCGCGGCGCAATCGGCTTGGCGCCGAATCGCACGAGCAAGTTCGCCATTTCGCTGAATCCCCGGGCCTGCGCTTCCTCGTACAACGACCGATTGGTCTTCACACGATCGTGCGGCGGCTGGGCGGGTTCAGGGCTCGCACCGTGCGTTAGGCACCATTCTGCCAGCGCGAGATCGTTCCTTCGTACAGCTCCGCCGAGGATATAGCGCGCCCCTTTTCCATAGCCGCCCATGTCGATCATCGACCATTCCGGGTCTGCCCAATCCTTCTCGCGGCCGAGTTTGATCGAACGGTCGTAGATCAGCGGCATCAGCCAGAGGATATCACCGTGGAAGTGCGTGTTGTAGAAGAGCTGGATGTCGTACGGCTCGGCGCCACGATCCAGCAGCAGGCGTACGAGCTCGTGGTGCTGCGGATGGCGTGGGGCATCTTCTTCGCCCTCACCCACAACCACGGTGAGCGCCGTGTAGCGAATCTTGGGGTCGCCACCTGGATAGTAGGCGTTAGGGTCTGCGCCGTGATCCAGCAACGTGCGGGCAATCGCGACAGCGTTGTCGCGCGCTGCGGGAACTGGGACACGCGCCGCGCAGAGGTAGAGCAGTGGCTCCCAGTTTCTGGGGCCGCCCTTCATAGACGCGGCGTCAGGCTCGTTCCTCAAGATTTGCTCGACTCGTTCCAGGTCGCCGCAGACGATGGCCGTGTAGACACTCTCGCTTGCGATCTCGGGATGACGAGCCAGCAGGCGCGCGGCAGTATGCTCGGCGGTCGAGTGGCGCAGGCCGCCGCCGACGCGCCAGTCAGGGCACGCACTCATGAGGAAGTTTGCCACGCGCTCGGCGTGGGCCCGAGCTGGCGACTCGTGACTCGCGAGCGCGT
>DASYRX010000189.1:0-5872 GCA_036003845.1 Gemmatimonadaceae bacterium
TCGCCGCGTTAGGCGGCAGAGCCCAACCCAGGAGGCTGCAATGGTTCCGCTCATGTCTTTGTGGATGCCCATCCTGCTTTCCGCAGTAATCGTATTCGTGGCAAGCTCCATCGTTCATATGGTGCTCAAGTACCACCAAAACGACTGGGAAAAGTTGGCGCAGGAAGACCAGGTCCTGGACGCCCTGCGTCCGCTCAACATCCCTCCAGGTGAATACATAGCGCCCAAGCCGATTAGCATGGCCGAGTCGAAGGCACCCGCGTTTGTGGAGAAGGTCAAGCGCGGCCCGGTGCTCGCGATGACCGTGTTCCCGCCAGGTGAGTGGACCATGGGATCGCGCCTCGTCCAATGGTTCTTGTTCGGCGTGTTGGTGAGCATCTTCGCCGCGTATGTCGCTGGCCGAACGCTTCCTCCCGGCTCCGAATACCTCGTTGTGATGCGCATCGCGGGGACCGTGGCCTTCATGGGCTATTCGCTTGCCTACCTGCCGGTGTCGATTTGGTATAACCGCAAATGGAGCACGACGTTCAAGAACGTCTTCGACGGCTTGATCTTCGGTCTGCTCACGGGTGGCACGTTCGGGTGGTTGTGGCCGGCGATGTAGTCGCCTCTGGAAGAGCGTCGACTGCGTTACGAGTTAAGAAGCAACCACGTCAAACAGCGCCTATTTTAGGTCGTTCAGGTCGTCAAGAGCGGGAAGTGAAACGCTTTAACGCGCTGCGTACGCACCGCTTGATGATGTCTCGCTCAACCCATGACGCGGTCGAGGCTCTATGAGGAATTGGCGTCGGCTCTAGTCTACCGCGCCTTTCGTGGGAGTACGAGTAACGCGTTGCCCACTGCACGTTCTCCCGCTGCATCTGAGGGATAGTTCACGATCGTCCCGCGCACCCACAGAGTGCTGGACCCGCCTCCATCCAGGTTCATGGCCTGATAGGCGCCTAACGCCAAGAGCTGCTGCGCCAGCTCGACGAGCGACATGCCGACGCTCCACGGGCGACGGCCGTCCACAACCACGAACATCAGCGTTGTCGAGTCGCGCGAAATGCCGATCGCGCTACGCGGATGGCGCTCGGCGGAAAACCTCGGGAATGTCCCTTCGATTGAGTCAGCGGCCGTGGCCACGTTGCGGCCATCGACGATGAGTCCCGGCCAACCGCCAACAACAGTCCGCGGCGGCACCGGATGCGTCCCGAGGCGCGCTGTAATGTGAACCGCCGCCCCGCTGCGCGCTGCGCGACGAACGAAATCGGCGGCGGCTCCCGTGGCACTCAGCACAGCCCCCTTGCGTGGAATCGCGCTGCCCCCATTGCTCGTTAGGCTCCCACGTTGAACGCGATACCATCCATCGCTGTCGGATCCGCGCACCCTTATTAGCGCCAGCTCGACCGCCTGACGCGCCGCGGCCAGGCTCTGCGCTCTCATGCTGTCCTCGCGAACCTCGGCTTCACTCGGAGCCCGACCCGAGGGTCGAGATGTCGTCGTGAGCGCACTGTCGTGTGGCGTGCGCGACCCGAACCACGGTGTGTACAGCACCAAGCCGGCGTCGCGTGGTGGCCGGTAGTTGATCCCCACCAGCTCTATCCGGCGTGAAGCCACGCGAACCTCGCCACGCAGCGCGAACCGACCGATCAACGGACGGCCCCTATCGTCCACGGCGAATTGCGTATGCGCGTTATCGAAGCCGTCGTGCGGTGAATCGCTGGTTCGGACGCCCTTCACCCACGCGTCGGCGATGACAGCGTTGTTTTCTACTTCACCGGTTCGCAGGCTGAAGAAGTCTGCGTTCAACGCTACGACAGGCGTGTCTCCACGTGCCTGAAAGCGCTGAACCATCTCGCTGACCTTCTCGCGACCGAACATCGCGTCCATCGCGCGAGCTCCTTCGATTGCATAACGACGCAGTGCCAGGTCGATCGAGATCACGTGGATCGCCCACGGTCCGTCCTTCGAGTATACGCACTGATAGCGGATGCCTGGTGCGATGGTATCGACGGTGCTGATGGTCGCGGCGGGTGGCGGCGCGGCAGTCGTATCGCGCACGCAGCGCGTCGGCTGATAAACAACGTTCAGAGCCTGCACATCGGTCGACGTGACTAGTAACGCAGCCGAGACAAGAAGCGTACGACTTGACGCTGCGCGGTACGCTGCCGAGTGTGTGAGCAATTCGAGGAGAATTGATCCGCACGCATGGCGAATGTTTCCTATCACCGGGTGCCTCACATGTTACGACGAATGACGTTTGCGACAGCCGCCCTTTTGTTGCTGCATGGTGGCACATTGGCCGCGCAGACAACGATAACACTGGAAGGCCGTGTCGTCGGGCCTGAAGGGCAACCGATCGCTGGTGCGCAAGTCGCTGTAAAAAACATCGCGGCTACCGAGCGCCGGAATACGACGACCGGGACGCTGGGTGAATTCCGTATTCTCGGACTCTTCTCCGGCACCTACGCCGTGGACGTGCGTGCAATCGGCTACAAGCCGGTGACCGATTCGGTGCAGCTCGTCATCGGCCAGCGGGCGCGCCTAACGATGATGCTCCAGCGTGGCGTGACGGAAATCCAGGGCGTCTCGATCACGGCCGAACGCGTCAAACAAGTCGAAGTGCAACGGCTCTCGATTTCGGCACCGGTGCTCAAGGAAGAGATCGAGAACCTTCCGCTCAACTCCCGCGGCGTCATGAACCTCGCGGCGATCGCTCCGGGCGTGAAAGCGTACGCACCGCAACAGGGGCGCACGCTTCCATCGGCCGGCGGCGCGCCGGACTTGCGCTTCATCAACCTCTACATGGATGGAGTGGAGATGAAGTCGCTCTTCAACGGCAACCTCGTTGGCATTCCGCAGACAGGGTCGCCACTGCCGCAGGAAGCACTTGAAGAGTTCCGCGTTTATCTCAATCCCTACGATGCCGAATACTCGCGAGCCGGATCGTATGTGATTTCCGCTGTGAGCCGGCGTGGCACCGATCGCTGGCAAGGCTCCGCATTTGGTTACTTGCAGAGCAAAGATTTCATCGCGCGCACTTTCATCCAGCGCAACAACAACACACCGGCGCCCGACTTCGGCCGCAATCAGTACGGCCTCAATCTTCGTGGCCCGCTCAGCAGAGGAAAGCTGTATTTCGCCGGCAGCTACGAAGGAACGTTGACGGACAACTTCATCGATGTGGTGCCGACGACGACGACCTGGACGCAGTTCCGTGGAAGCGTGAAAGCCCCGCAGAAGAACCACACGTTCTTCTCGCGTCTTACGTCGACGCCTAACGAGACGAACACGTTCGACTTCATGTGGTCGACCCGCATTCTGGATGGTGAGAGCAACTTCGGCGGCCGCGTGGCGCGAGATGGCGGCATTTCGCAGGAATACCTCATTCACACCGGACAGCTGCGACACCGCTTGCTGGCCACGAAGAACCTCGTGAACGAGCTCTCGCTGCAGTACGTGCAGTGGGATCACACCGAAGCGCCGCTCGTTCCTGGTCCACAGAAGAGTTATCCGGGGATCGTATTTGGCACCGCGGGTTTCCCGCTCGAGCTGCGCGAGAAGCATTACCGGCTGGTGAACCGCTCCACGTACAACCTGGAACGCTGGGGCGGCAGCCATCTGATCAAGTTCGGCGCCGAATTCTCGCGCGTGGACGCCAGTCAGTTTCTACCGACGAACCGCAACGGGGCGTTCACGTTCGGGACCGACACGAGCACGAACCCGAGCTCCGCGTCGATCGCCGTTGGCTTCTCCAATCCTAACGGCACCGACGATGCGCGCGCCGAAGCGACGGGATACACGACGGGCTTCTATGTGAACGATGAATGGCGGCCGGCGTCGAACATCACGATCAATCTTGGCCTGCGCTACGATGCGGAGCTCAACACGATCAACAACGACTATACGGTACCATGGGCGAATGACTCGCGCCTAACGTCGCTGCCGCAGCTCAACGGCTTCATCAACCGCGGCGACCGCAAAAACGATCTCAACAACATTTCGCCGCGCATCTCCTTCTCCTGGGATCCGACGAGCGAGAATCGCACGTTCATTCGTGGCGGCTATGCGATCCTGTACGATCGAGTGACGTCATTCATCGGCTTCCAGGAGCGGCTCAACTCCGAATGGCGTACCTACAATTTCGTCAACCCGGGCACGACTGACGTCAACGTGCTGCGCCAGCGTGTGGCGTCCGGCGGCGTGAACGCGGCCGTGCAACCAATACTGGCGAAGCACCTGATGCGCACGCCGGAGAACTGGCAGATGTCGCTCGGTGTCGGGCACCAGTTCACCGACGCCCTCGGTCTCAACGTCGACTTCGTGCACCAGGACATCCGCCATCTGTACGTGCGCCGAAATCCGAACTACTTCGATCGCACGCTCAACCGGCGCGTACTGACAACAGCGTACGGCGACATCATCCTGTGGGACGACTTCGGCAAGGCGAAGTTCGACGGCGTGCTCACATCCGCGACGTTTAGCCGCGGTGTGTCGCGACTCAACGTCGCGTACACGTTAGGCTTCTACAAGTCGGACTTCGACGGAAACCTCGCGCCGGTATTTCCATTCCGCTCATCGTACGACATGCAGGTGACATCCGGCGATGAACGCCACCGCCTGGTGCTGTCGGGCCTCACGCGCATTCCTCTGGGCATTCAGTTCTCGGGGATCGCGACGATAGCTTCTCCGCGACCATTCGCCGTCACTGACGGTCGCGACTTGAACAACAACAACGTCTTTTTCGACGATTTCCCGGGCGGCGTTCGCACGAAGCGCCCCGATGGCGCCTGGAAAAACTGGTATCGCACGGTGGACATCCGGCTGCAACGCTCGCTCTACACGCGCGGCACACAGAAGCTCACCATCATGGGTGAAGTGTTCAACCTCTTCAACACTGACAACATCAGCAGCTTCGGCAGCCAGCAGTTCCAGGCGAACGGCAATCCCATCCCGACATTCGGTCAAGCGACGGGCGCGTTCGCCGCTCGTCAGGCACAACTCGGAATCAGGATGGAATGGTAGCCGATAGGTGGGGGGCGAGAACTCGCCCCCCACCGCGCTCGTTCCAGTCGGCCACCACGCGCGACGCGACAGCGATGGCGTCGTCGATTTCGCGTTCGGCGACACCAAGACCGCGCAGGTTCCACCTAACGACAAAGGCCGCGAGCTCCTCTGGCTCACCATCGAGTGCGCCGATGAGCCGCTGTTCGATGCAGTTTCGCGCGGCGCCGAGCCACGCCGAGACCGCCATGTCGACACGTTCTGCCGGAAAACTCGGCACATTGGCCAGGATGTAGGAGCGAATTCGTGCCGCGAAGCGCGTGGCCACGCGCTCGCGTAGTGTCTTGGTCGTCGCGCCTAATAGCAGGATGCGGGTGAGCCCTGCACTCGGGCCCAACAACGTCGTTGCATTGGCAATGACCATCACGGCGAGACGAGTCGGCCCAGGCGGGACCTCCGCCACAGCTTCATCCGTCCAGGCCCAAGCCGATGTCGCTGCCTCTTCCAGGAGCGTCCAGGCGAGGGATTCCTTATTGTCGAAGTAAAAGTAGACGTTGCCGATGGATGTTCGCGCAGCTTTCACGATGTCCTGCATCGTGGTGGCCTCGTAGCCGTTTTGGACGAATAGCTTCGCCGCCGCACGCAGGATCTTGTCCCTTGCCTCGGTGCGCACGCGCTCGCTGCGCCTCGTTCGCCGGTAGACCATGCTCATACCCCCAAAAGGCCGTTGACAGATCAGCCATAGAACGATATTCTATCACTGCTAGAATAGCGTTCTACACTTGAACAGTCAATGGCCGCGGCGGCCGCGAGACACCGGCCGCGTGGCGTGCAGGGGTAGCAGCGATAATGAACGACCCGGAAGAGTATGCGGCGGCTGAAGGTG
>DASYRX010000190.1:0-26689 GCA_036003845.1 Gemmatimonadaceae bacterium
GTGGTCGGCGCATGGGTTAGTCCTCGTCCTCGTCTTCTTCCTCGCGGCGGCGCGCGTTGGCCAGGTCTTCTTCGCTCATCTGCGGAGCGCCGAGCTCGTGCTCGTGCAGCGCGATGAGGTAGCGCATGACGCCGTCATCGAGGCGCAGGGCGCGCTCGAATTCTGGCAGCGTCTTCGGGTCGGCCTCAAAGCGCGCCACCACGTAGTAGCCCTGCTCGCGCGGTCCGATTTTGTAGGCGAGCTGGCGGCGTCCCCAATGCTCGACAGTCATGTCGGCGGCATTGAGCAGGCCGTGGTGGTGCGTCAGTTTGTCGTTGATCGCGGCGTCTTCGAGAGTAGAGTCGAAGATGTATACCGCCTCGTAGCGTCGAGACACGGTTGGCAAGCCTCCCTTTGGTCGAGTGTCAGCCCTCCGCGGGTTGCCGATCGCGGAAGGAGGGTGGATTGTGAGGGGCGAAACCTAGTACCGGACAGCGAGTTAAAGTAGGTCTGAAAAGCAGAGGTCTGAGGTCTGAGGTCTGAGGTAGGAGGTCAGAGGTCAGTGGTCGAAGGGGCGGGGGACTAACCCCTAACCCCTAACCCTATCCCCTCGTTCTGATGTGCGGCCGCATGGCGCTTACGCGCCCTGAACTGATCGACTGGAGCCAGTTCGGCGTTCTCGAGGCGCCGGAGCTTCCGCCGCGCTACAACATCACCCCGGGCACGGACGTGATCACGATTCGGGAGCGGGCGGGGAAGCGAGTGGCCGAACCGACGCACTGGGGACTCATCCCGTCGTTCGCCACGGACAAGTCGATCGGCAACCGGATGGCGAATGCACGCGCTGACAGCGCGTTCGAGAAGCCGGCCTTCCGGCGCGCGATCATGGCGCGCCGCTGTCTCATCCCGGTCGACGCGTTTTACGAGTGGCAGGTGATTCCCGGCGCTCGGGCGAAGCAGCCCTGGGCTGTCAGGCTGCAGGGCGGTATGCCGTTCACGTTAGGCGGGATTTGGGAGTACTGGCGTCCGAACGAGAACGAGCCTGGCGTCGTGAGCTTCGCCGTGCTGACGACCGATCCGAACAACGCGCTGGCGAGCATTCACGACCGCATGCCGGTCATCGTTCCGCCTAACGCGTGGCGCGCGTGGCTCTCGGCTGACACTCCGGCGCCGAAGGTCAAAGACCTGATGCGGAGTTATCCGTCGGAAGAGATCGAGGCGTGGCGCGTGTCGCAAAAGGTCAATAGTGCGGACAATGATAGCGCGGCAGTGCTGGAGCCGGTCGAAGAGGGAGCGACGAAGAAGCAAAGCGACCTGTTCGGGTAAGAAAACAAGGAGCTTTGGGTCCCGAGTCTCGAGTGCCGAGTCTCGAGGACAAGGATGTTCTTAACGCAGTTCTCCATGCGCTAGCCTATTTGAACATGCCGTCCTCGATACCCGAGACCCGGCACTCGCTACCCGAAGCTCCTTGTTTTGATCGAAGTCCTGCTTAGACGTTGAACCGGAAAAGCATGACGTCCCCATCCTGGACCACGTACTCCTTTCCTTCACTGCGCACCGCGCCTTTCTCGCGCGCCCCTTTCCATCCACCTAACGAGACGAACTCCTCGGCGCCGACTGTCTCGGCGCGGATGAAGCCGCGCTGAAAGTCGCTGTGAATGGTGCCAGCCGCGATCGGTGCCGTCTCGCCGGCGTGGATCGTCCAGGCGCGCAGCTCCGGTTCGCCCGCCGTGAAGAACGTTCGCAGCCCGAGCAGATGGTAGCTGGCATGAATGAGCCGATCGAGGCCTGCCGAGTCGACGCCTAACGAATGCAGCAGCTCGACCCGCTCCTCGCTCGACAACTCGGCGAGCTCGGCTTCGATCTTGGCGGAGAAGGGCACGATCTCGGCGTGCTCGCCGCTCGCGGCGACGGCCTCCCGTAAGGCTGTGAGATGCGGCCCTTCGTCGCCGTGCAGCTCGTGGTCCGTGACATTCGCCGCGTACAGGACCGGTTTGTCAGTCAGCAGTTGCAGTGGCCGTAGCATCGCCAGGTCGGCGTCCGACGGTCGCGCTTCCCACAACGCCTTGCCTTCGTTGAGCACCGCTTGCGCGCGTTCGAGCACAGGCAGCTCCGCATTCGCATCCTTATCTCCAGAGCGCGCGGCGCGCTGCACTCGGTCGAGCCGCCGTTCTACCGACGCAAGATCCGCGAGCGCGAGCTCGAACTCGATCACGTCGCGGTCGCGTACGGGATCGACGGAACCCATCACGTGCGTGACGTCGGGATCGTCGAAGCAGCGGACCACCTGTACGACAGCATCGGTCTCGCGGATATGCGAAAGGAACTTGTTGCCTAACCCTTCGCCTTGCGACGCGCCCTTCACGAGTCCGGCGATATCGACAAACTGCACCGTCGCCGGCACGACCCGCTTAGGCCGCGGATCCATGACGGCCTCAATCCGCGCGAGCCGCGGATCCGGAACTTCGACGATGCCGACGTTCGGCTCGACTGTGCAAAAGGGATAATTCGCGGCGTCGGCCTTGGCGGCGGTGAGCGCATTGAAGAGCGACGATTTGCCGACGTTCGGGAGACCCACAATTCCAAGTGACAGCAAGGTCTGAGTTCTGAGGTCGAAGGTCTGAGGGATTGTCGCCCGTATGCGTTAGGCGACCGCGCGACGGAATTTACATGCATGCGCACTTTCGATGCGCCCGGTCGAGAAATTCGTCTTAGACTGCGCGCGTGAACCCGATCCCTCGTCTCAAAGTCAGCGGCAAGGCGCACGAGCTCACGCTGCGGCTCTTCCAACAAACACGCGGTAAAGCCTGGTCGCATGAGCCGGTACTGCGTGAGCGGCTGCAACGCTCGGCCCTTGCCGTGCCGCTGCACATCACGCGCGGGGCGCGCGACGAGAACCGGCACAACTTTTCACGCGCGCTCGACGCCGCCCTCGGTGCGTTGCGCGAGCTGGCGTACACGCTCGTGGTCGCGCGCGACATCGGGCTGCTCACCACGTCGATGTACGCGACACTCGAAGCGCGCGCCGCCGAGCTGGATCGAATGCTCGTCGGGCTGCGCCACAAGGTTCGCTCGTCAGGCAGACCGTTTCGCGTGCGCGCGCCCGGTGCTCCCGCGCCGCTTGCGCGTCAGGCGCTCCAGTCTGACGGGACGGCGCAACCCCTGGCGCCAGATCTCGGCGCGGCGCTTGGCGTCGGGTAGCACGCTGTCGATCGTGAACGTCGTCGGATCGAGCGAGTCGACGAGCTCGTCCCACTCGAGCGGCGTGGAGACCGGTCCCGGCTCGCGAGCGCGCAGCGAGAACGCCGCGGCTACACTCTTCCCGTAATCGTTCTGGCCGACGTCTATGTACACGGCGTTAGGCGGCCGTTGCTTGAGTGGACGGATCAGCGTCGTGTCCGTCGGGTGCGCCGCATTCACGTGATGCGCGATGAGATCGGCGGCGACGCGCGCCGTCGCGTAGGAGGTGCGCGCCGGGAGCGGAAGATAGACGTGCATCCCGCGTCCGCCCGATGTCTTTACGGACCCCGTCAGGTTCAGCTCATCCATGCACTCGCGGATCCAGCGCGCCGTTTGCACGACGAGCGCGAACGACGACTCAGGCCCTGGATCGAGATCGAGGATGGCGTAGTCGGGGCATTTCAGGGAGCCGACGCGCGAGTGCCACGGATTGAGCTCGATGGCGCCGATCTGCACGCCGTAGAGCAACGTCGTTAGGTCACCGCCAACGATGCGCGGCTCCATCCCGTCCGCCGTGCGAACCTTCTCGACGCGAACGCCGTCTGGACTATGTTCCGGCGCGCTCTGCTGGAAGAACGCGCCGCCCTCGCGTTTGATGCCATTGGGATAGCGCTTGAGCACGAGAGGGCGATCCTTCACGACCGGCAGTATGACGGGCGCCAAGGCCGCATAATAGCGCATCACGTGTCCCTTCGTTAGGCGCGCTTTGGGAAAGTACACCTTGCCGAGGTTCGTGACATCGAGCTTCGTGCGCGCGCCCGTGACAATCGTTCCTGTGCCGTCCCCGTTCTCCAAGCGCTCGAGCTGCTCGGTCACGCTGTGCTTTGTCTTGCGTCCCGCGCTCGATGCTTCCGCCATAGTCTTGGCCATTCGCGCTACTCGTTTCTGCATACTCCTAGGCTCCCGGCCAACATCGGCCGCGTTCTTGTCGTCGCGCACACCGAGGAAGACCGGGTGGCGCAGCTTGCCGTCGGCCGTCCATTCCGTAAAACGCACGACGACGACAACCGAGGGTTGCGTCCAGTGCGCGCGCTGATTGGTGCGCGGTGCGACGACGAAAGGCGACGTTTGCCGCTCAATCCGCGTTAGGCGGCGCTCCAGGTCCCGCAGCGTGTCGCGCGTGAAGCCGGTGCCGGTGTGGCCAGCGTACACCAGTTCGCCGTCCTTCCAGTAACCGAGTAACAACGCTCCCAAGTGCTCGCGCGAGCGGCGCGGCTCGGTCCATCCGCCGACCACGAACTCCTGCTCGTTCACGACTTTGAGCTTGAGCCAGTCGCGGGTCCGGATCCCCGGCTTGTACGGTGCGTCGACTCGCTTGGCGATGATCCCTTCCCAGCCGCGTTTGACGGCTCGTTGCAGCATCCTGGCGCCGTCTCCCTTGGCCGTTTCCGCCAGACGTACACCGAGCACGTGCGACGTGCGCAGCAGGCGCTCCAGCCTAACGCGGCGCGAGGTCCAGGGTTGGTTCATCACGCGCTCCTCGCCGTCCACGAGGATGTCGAAGGCCACGAGGTCGACGGGCGTGCGATTCGCGTGCCGCGCGACGGCCGCCATGTCGCTCACATGCCAGCGTGCTTGCAGCGCCTGAAAGGGACTCGCCCCGTTCGTCGTGCGCCGTCGCACGATGATCTCGCCATCGAGTACGAACGTTCGTCGCTGACGTCGGGCGAGCTCGCGCAGCGCGTGCACGATCTCCGGGAACTGCGGGGCCCTGTCGATCCCGTTACGCGTGACCAAGCGCACATCGTCGCGCGTGACGTACGCGACCACGCGCATCCCGTCGTATTTCGGTTCGAACGTCCAATCAGTCCCCGCAGGTATCTCGCTCGCAGTCCCGGCGAGCATCGGCTCGATGGCGCGGCGTGCAGCAGGCACTTACGCGTTAGGCAGTTCGACGTTTCTTTGTCGCCGTCTTCGTCTTCGCTGCTCCGTTCTTGGACCTCGCCGCCTTCCCCTGGCGCAAACTCGCTTCCAGCTTCTGCATGAGATCGAGCACCTTGCCATCGCCCCACTCGGGCTTGCCCGAGGGAAGTTGCGCCTTCTTCCCCTTGGACTTGGCGTCGATGATGCGCAGCAGGTTCGCGCGGTATTGATCGATGTATTTCTCGGGCTCGAACGGGCCATGCAGCGCCTCGATGAGTTTCGTGGCGAGCTCGATCTCCTTCTCTTTCGCTTCGCCGGCAGGCGGAAAACTGTATTCCGACGCCGGGACGATCTCGTTCGCGAAGCGCATGATTTCCAACACGATCGAGTCACCCGTCACGTGCAACCCGACGAGGTGCTGTTTCTGGCGCAGAATGATCATTCCGATGCCGACGACGTTTTCCTTGCGCATCGCTTCGCGCAGCACGGCATACGCTTTCGTTCCCCCCTTCGCGGGAACGATGAAATACGGTGTTTCGAAGAAGCGCGGATCGATCTCGTCGGCGTCAACGAAATCGGTGATGTCGATACTCTCACTTCGTTCAACGGCCGCTGCCTTGAAGTCTTCATCCGTCAGCACGACGAACTCGCCCTTGTCGTGCTCGTAACCCTTCACGATGTCGGACCACGGCACCTCTTTGCCGTTGTCAGCGCGCACGCGCTCGTACTTCACCGGCGTGTTGTCTTTCTTGTGCAATAGGCGAAACGAGATGTGATCGTCGCGCACAGCAGTGCGCAGCTCGACAGGGACATTGACGAGCCCGAATGCGATTGAGCCTTTCCAGATCGCGGCCATCGTACCTGCGAGCCGTGCGAGAGGCATGCCACACTCAGCGGCTCAGTCTGGTTTGGGGAAGATCGAGATCAAAAGCAGCATCGCGGATGACGCGGATTTGAAGAGCGATCACGCGGATCGTTCGACGGTTCATCCAGGTCCTCTCGCAAGCGGCAGGTCCTTGCCGTAACTGCAACGGTACAGCCCAACGCAAAGGGGACCATTGTCGCTCCGCATCTCCGCGTGAAGCTTGTAGTACTCGTCGTTAGGTCGGTGTCAGTCCGCTGTGGGCTCTTCTTCAGTCGACGCAGCGGGAGGGCGCCGATTATGTGCATTCATCGCCGAGACAATTCCATCCCGAATCCAGATCTCGATCGCATCAGTGAGCTTTGGCAATAGCTCGTCTACAACAGCGAGCTCGCTCTTGCCGAAGCGTCCGAGTACGAAATCGGACAAATCCTCGAATTGGCGTTCGGCCTCTTGCGGCCCGATCCCAATACGCAGACGAGCATACTCGCGACTACCTAACGCGGCTTCGATGCTCTTGAGACCGTTATGTCCGCCCGCGCTCCCTTGCGCGCGTAGCCGGTAGCGTCCGAGCGGGAGCGCCACATCGTCCACGACAACGAGCAGATCGGTCGCAGCGGACCACGACTCGCGCCGTTGATAGGGCCGCAGCACCTGCCCACTCAGATTCATATACGTCTGTGGCTTTACAAGTCGCACGCGCGTCGATCCAAGGCGCGCGTCGCTGACTCGCGAGTCGCCATCGCGGCGCCAATCGTCCGCGCGCCACTGGCTGGCCACATGATCCAATAGTAGCCAGGCGACATTGTGTCGCGTCCTTTCGTATTCGCGCCCAGGATTCCCAAGCCCGACGACGAGCTTCACGTGCTATCGCGGTGGGAAGAGCCGAGAAGGTGCTACTTCTTCTCCTTCTCCTTCTCTTTCTCCGGCTCCTCTTCGGCACCCTCCTCCCCCTCCTTCGGCTTGCGAATGAGCTCGGGCTCCGCCGGCTCGGCTCCCTCAACCGCCGCGACGGGCGTCGGCTCCTCAATCGCGCGCGGCGCAACGACAGTCGCGATCGTCAAAGTGTCATCGTCCAACACTTCAACGCCGGTTGGGATTGAGAGCTCACTCACGTGGATCGAGTGCCCAATGTTGAGCTCTGTGACGTCGATTTCGAAGCGCGACGGCATCTGCGACGGATCGACGCGCACGCGCAGCTCGCGCATGACCTGGTCGAGGATACCGCCCGATGTGCGCACGCCCGCCGGCGTTCCCGACAGCACGATCGGGATCCTCACTTCGACCTTCTCACCGGCGATGAGCTCCTGGAGGTCGACGTGGATGATGTCGCGCTTGAGCGGGTGCCGCTGGATCTGACGGATCAGCGTGCGCGCCGTGGTGCCATCGATCGTTAGGTCGATGACTGTGTTCTCGGCGGAGATGTGCTCCAGCAGTCGCAGCAGCTCGCGCGCGCTGATGGAAAGCGCTTGGGGTTGCCGCGCGCGACCGTAGATAATGCCTGGAATGCGCCCTTCTCGGCGCAGAGAACGCGCGACGCCCTTGCCGGTGTCGCTGCGCTTGGTTGCGGATAGAGTTGCAGTGGCCATGCGTTAGGACTCGAAGAGAGAGCTGACGGATTCGTGGTAGTGTGTGAAACGGATCGCCTTCGCCAGCAGATCGGCGACCGAAAGGATCGTTAGGCGACTGAACTGCTGCCGCTCGCTGATCTTGATGGAATTGGTGACGACGACTTCGGTGATCGGCGCCGCGGTGAGGCGCTCTACCGCGGGACCTGACAGAAGGGCGTGCGTCGCGCAGACGTAGATGTCCTTGGCGCCCATGCTCCTGAGCACACGCGCCGCCTCCGTCACGGTGCCGGCCGTGTCGATCATGTCGTCGGGGATCAGACAATCGTGCCCCTCGACCTCACCGACGACGTTGAGCACTTCCGCCACGTTAGGCGACGTCCGCCGCTTGTCGATGATCGCCAGCGAGCCGTTCAGACGCTTGGCGAACCCTCGCGCCATTTTCGCCGAACCCACGTCGGGTGCTACCACGACTGGATCGACGAGCTGCTTGCGACGAAAGTGCGAGACGAGCACCGGTGCGGCGTATAGGTGATCGACGGGCTTGTCGAAGAAGCCCTGCAGCTGATGCTGATGGAAATCGAGGCCGAGTATGCGGTCGGCGCCGGCGGTTTCGATCAGATTCGCCATGAGCTTGGCGCCGATCGACACGCGCGGTTGGTCTTTGCGGTCTTGTCGTGCGTAGCCGTAGTACGGCAGAACCACCGTTATGCGATCAGCCGACGCGCGCTTGGCGGCGTCGATCAACAGGAGCATCTCCAGGATATTCTCAGCCGGCGGATTCGTCGGCTGCACGATGAACACATCCGCGCCGCGGATGTTCTCGTCGATGCGGACGAAGATCTCGCCGTCGGCAAACCGCGTGAGTGTGACTTTACACAGCTCCACGCCCAGCAGTTCGGCGATTTCGAGAGACAGCGCGCGGTTCGCGTTCCCCGAAATCAGCCGAAATCCACGCGAAAGTGCCGCCGGTTGAACCGGTTCAGGTTGCGCGAGGTACAAGCCCGCGCCTGAAGTCTCGTTCATGGTCGCGGCGGAGAGTTGAAGGTGGCTGTTGGGGAATGCACGTCAGTCGTCGCAAGTGTCCGTGTCGTCGGCAATTGCCCCCGGTGGATTCGAACCACCATTCTCGGATCCAAAGTCCGATGTCCTGCCATTGGACGAGGGGGCAGCTGACTGCCACGCGGAGCCCCCAAACCTAGTCTATTGGCTGAACTGGCTCAACGCGCGATGTGGTGCGTGTCGCAGTCAGTTTGACGCCCTCCGGCGGGGTCGGGAACTCGCTGTTCGCGAGCAGGCCAGTCGCCAGCACGGCGAAGACCGCGGACCCCGAACCGCTCATGCGCGTGAAGCCGCCGGGGTCGATTCCGGCAGCGATGCCGGAGAGGTAGTTCCAGGCCGTTTGTACCACCGGACATTTGGCAAAGACCACATCCTCGAAGTCGTTATGCGCCAGGTGGCGCACGTCGTTCCACGAGAGCACTGCTGGAATCGCGTTCACAGTGTCCGTCGGCGCGATCTCGCGGCCGGACCAGCGGCGAGCCTCGTCGAGCCACGAGTACGCAGCCGCAGTGGCCACGCCGGTGGATGGGATCGCGATCAAGCAGGCACGCTCGGGTAGCGCCGGCAGCGGATGCCACTGGTCTCCGCGGCCCCATGCCAGTGCCAGCGGTGACGTGTCCTGCGCGAGGAAGGGGACGTCCGCACCTAACGAGCGAGCCAGTTCCAGCAAGCGTTCGTTCGCAAGCGGCCGCGCGTTGAGCGTGTTCAGAATGCGCAAGACGGCGCCCGCATCTGCGCTGCCGCCGCCCAAACCAGCGCTCACGGGAATGTGCTTCTCCAATTCGATCGCGAAACCGCCAGGCCAACGCGCTTCTTCGGCGTAGACGATGGCGGCGCGCCAGGCGAGGTTCTCGGCGACGGAGCCGAGGCCGCGGCGAGGCAGCGCCGGTCCGAAACAGTCCAGCGTGCGCGACGTCGGCGTTAGGCGGACGGACACGACGTCCGCCAGGCCGATGCGGCAGAACAGTGTCTCGAGGTAGTGATAGCCGGACGCTTCCCGGCCGGTGACGCGCAAATAGAGATTGACCTTGGCCTGCGCGCGGACGGCCGCGGCAGCCATCGTTAGGTCTCTTGTGCTGCCGGTCGTCCGACCTCGCGGAACGAGAGGCCCATGCGCACGAAATAGATCGCGCCCATCACGGTGATCGGAACGAATGACAGGAGATGGAAGCCGATCGCCCAGCTGACCGCGAGATCGCGCGAAATGCCGTAGATCGCGAGCCCCTCGGTGCCGAAAAACTCGAAGATGCCGAAGAAGCCCGGTGCGGCCGGGGCCGCGACACCGATGGCGATGAGACTCTGCACGAAAAGCGCGGCGCTCTAGGGTGCGTCGAGCCCAACCGCCTGCATGCCGATCCAGAATGCGGCACCGGAAATGAGCCAGTGCACGGTCGTCCAGAACAGCACGCGCAACAGCAGGGCCGGACGACGCAGCACGGCCAGTCCGTCGGCGAACGAATGCAAGAGTCGCGAAACGCGTTCGACGAAATGCGGCGCCACCTTCGATACGATCCGCTCGAAGGCACTGACGAACTGCTGCGGAAAAATCGCCAGCAGAAAGAGCATAACGAGCGCGGCGGCGGCAACCGCCGTCGCGACGTACACGTACCGTCCGATCGGCTGCCCGGCGATCACTGTGTCGCGCGGAAAGGCTGGGTCCAGCATCGAGACGATCAGCAGGACGATGATGAGGATCGCGTCGAGTACGCGGTCGATCGCGAGCGACGCGATGGCCGCCGGGAAGCGCACTACCGGTTCCTCACGCGAAACCGCGAAGGCGCGAGCGATCTCACCGGCGCGCGCTGGAATCACGTTGTTCACCATCATCCCGATGGCTGTGGCGCGCCACAGCGGCCCAAAGTGCAGCCGCTCTTTCACTGGCCAGAGGATATACCGCCAGCGCAGAGCGCGGAGCGGATAGATGGTCGTCGCCACGAGCGTCGCTAATACGAAGAGCGCCACATTCGACTGACCAAGAACTTGCGCCACTTGCGCCAGCTCCACGCCGCGCAGCGCCCACCAGAGCAGCAAGACGCTAATCGCTATGCCCAACACACCGCGCCAGTTCAGCTTCATAGCGCGGAAAATAACTGCCTAACGATCATTCGCGACGGGCAAGGTCGAGCAAGTCGAACAGCTCCGCGAGCGCGGCCGCGTCGGGCGTCGCTCCGCTTTTGCTGGCGCGCTGCATCTCATCGCGCACAGCGAGTGCGCGATCCAGCGCTGCCCGTCCGCGGTAGAGCAACGACTCGATGGGGACGATGTCGTCGTCGCCGATGCTCGCCGGCTCGCTCAACGGCGCCTGCGACAGGGGCTGGAAGCCGGCGATCCCCGTTTGCAGCAGCGCTCGGAGCTCCTTGCCCGTCGGCGTGATGGACGCTCGCCTCGGCGGAGCCATCGGCGCGGGTGCGGGCGCTGGGGCAGGGGCAGCAACGGGAGCGGCAGCGCTGGCCGGGCGACGCGCAGCGTCGGAAGGCGCGGTGGGTGACGACGGCGGTGTCGTAAACGAGCGCGTGAGCGACGCCAATGCCTGCGCGAGCTCGCCGTTCGCGGGTGCCAGGAGCAGCTGGGCGGCCGCCTCGAGGGCATTGAGTCGGCGCGGGGCCAGGATGGACGGCGCCATCGCCGCCTCTCCGAAAAAGGCTTCGGCGGCGGTCTCGCCCAAGGTCGCGGCCGTCTGCTCCAGCTGACGCAGCGTGCTACGCAGCTCGCGCTCAGCGCGCTCGCGGCCAACGTCGGTGGTTGCGGTGCGAGCCTCGGCCACGAGCCGCGCGAGGTGCTCCGAGCGCACGATCGTTTCATTGCGGAAGCGATCGGCTGGTTTGCTCGTAGGCGCTGTGCCTCGCTGCAGCACGTGCGGACCTGCGTCGGCGAAGTACAGCTCCTCGATGTTGACGATCGTCTCGGCGACAGCGCCTTCGACGTTGTGCACCAACGCCGCCGCCGCGGCGAAGCGCGCGAGCTCCGGCGTGGAGACCGTCGGCTTGCCTAACGTGCGCAGCTCGTCTGCCGAACGCGCGAAGACGCCGGCCGCCGCGACGAGCAGCTCTCGTTGCTGCGCGTTAGGCTTGGCGCCGGCGGGGAGGCCGACGATGGCGCGCTCAAGGAGATCCGCGACGTCACCGAGCGGCGGATGCTCGTTGACGGCGGCGATGCCTCGCAGCGTGCGCACGCGCGCGAGCGCATCGTCCAGCGCGTGGCGCTCGGCCGGTGCGCGCACGTACTGCTCGAGTGCGCTCGCGATGGCCGCCGCTTGCAGCGATATGAACACCGGCGTCGCCGTGCCGGCTGCAGGCGTGGGCGTTAGGCGCGCCGTGGCGAGGTGTGAATCACCTGGGACAAGATCGCGCAGCTCGTCCACGCGGAAGGTGGCACGCGTCTGCTCGTTAGGTCCCCAGACTCGCAGGTTCCGCAGCAGGATGCGCAAATCGTCCACTGTCGAAACGAGCGCGCCCTGAACGGCCGGCGTCCACGTGACAGTTCCGTCGCGCACTCCGCGCGCCACATGTTCGAGCGCCAGGGCCAGGGTAGCCATGCCTTCGGCCTTCGCCATCGTCGAACTGCCGCGCAACGCGCGCGCGGCGCTTACGAGCGACTGACCGTCGGGCGCCGAATGACCTGCGCGCGTGACTAGCGCGTCGATGCGATCGATGTATTCGGTCGCCTCAACAACGTAGAAGTCGAGCAGATCGTGCGTGGCGCGATGTGCCATGGAAACTCGTGTAGACCGAGAACCTACCGGTAAATGTGACCGGCTGGCTACCCGCCCGGAGTCCTTTATCCAACCCCGCGACCGGCGGCCATGGCCGCTCTCATCTCCTTAACTGCGGCTGCAATCCCGATATAGACGGATTGAGCCACAATTGCGTGACCAATGTTGAGTTCCTCGATTTCGGGAACGGCTGCCACGGGTGCGACGTTCTCCACTGTTAGGCCATGGCCGGCATGTACGGCGAGGCCCAGGCCGACGCCACGCTGGGCGGCTGCCTTGAGGGCGGCCAAGGGGACGGCTGTATCGGCGCTGTGGGAGTACGGCCCGGTGTGCAGCTCGATCGCGTCCGCCCCGAGGTCTTTCGAAGCCTCGACCATACGGAGGTCCGCATCGATGAAGAGGCTGACCCGGCTCCCGGCGGACCGGATCCGGTCGATGGCCGCGCTCAGCTCGGCGGGGTTCCGGGTGACATCCAGCCCCCCTTCCGTTGTCACCTCAGCGCGGCGCTCGGGGACTAACGTGACCTGATAGGGCCGCACGCGCTCCGCGATCTGAAGCATCTCCTCCGTGCACGCCATCTCGAGATTCAGCACGGTGCGAATCGCACTCGTCAGGCGCTCGATGTCGTGATCCTGGATGTGGCGTCGATCTTCGCGCAGGTGCGCCGTTATGCCATCGGCACCAGCCGCTTCGCACAAGACGGCGGCGCGCACAGGATCGGGATACGTGGAGCGCCTGACTTCACGCAGCGTCGCCACGTGATCGACGTTGATGTACAGCCGCAGGGGTTTGCTCATCGTGCTCGTTGTTCCGTGTGTAATCCGTTGCCGCGGACGCGCATCAGATTTAGCCTTCCAGCGCCCCTCCCGGAGGAAAATGACGTGAAGCGAGCAGTCGCCCTACTGGCCACACTCGCATTAATAGGTTGCCGTACGCCGGGGCCCGGCGGCGTGCAAACAGGCGCCGAGCGGCCGCGTCGTGCGGTGGAATTGTTCCTGGCTGCCGTTAACGCCCAGGACATTCAGGCGATGTCAGTAGTATGGGGAACCGAGAAGGGTCCTGCGCGCGATCAGCTTTCCCGGCAGGAGCTCGAGCGCCGAGAGATCATCATGCAGCAGTGTTTTTCGCATGATCGTTATCGCGTTGTCGATGAGCTTCCGGGTGAGGGTGGTACCCGCGTGGTTCGCGTGGAAGTGACGCGAGGTAGGCTGACAAAGACTCCGCAGTTCGTGACGATCAAGGGCCCGAGCGAACGCTGGTATGTCTTGGACGCCGACATCGCAGCCATGCGCGATCTTTGCCGAACGAGCTAGCTCGGAACTCATACTCCACATCGACGATTCATTTTTCGGAGAGCTCGATCAACACACCGGCCGTCGAGGCGGGGTGCAAGAACGCGATCCGCTTTCCTTCGGCGCCAATGCGAGGCGTTGAATCAATGAGTCGGATACCAGCTGCGCGACAGCGTTCGAGCGTTGCGTCGATATCGTCTACAGCGAAACAGATGTGATGCAGTCCAGGGCCGCGCTTCTCGAGAAACTTCGCGATGGGTGAGAGCGCATCGTTTGCTTCGAGAAGTTCAACAAGCGATTCGCCGGCGCGAAGTCCACTGATGCGCGCACCGTCCGAATCATCAAGTTGTAATTCGGGGAGCTGCAGAACGTCGCGATAAAACGGTAGTATTTCAGCAAGCGATCGAACTGCAATTCCGATATGCGCGATTTTAGTAGACATAGCTCTTAGCTATTCGCTCTTGGCTCTTGGGGCTAGATGTAATGGGCCGTTAAGAGCTAAGACCTAAGGACCGGGACGTGGTTAGATCAAATTCAGGAGATAGATAGAATGTCCAACGCTGTTGCCGTGACTGACGAAAGCTTCGCGCTGGAGATCGAGCAGCATCAAGGTCTCGTCGTCGTCGACTTCTGGGCCGCATGGTGCGGTCCGTGTCGGGCGGTGGGTCCTATCCTCGATCAGTTGTCCGTCGAATACGCGGGCAAGGCGAAGGTCGCCAAACTCGATGTCGACACCAACATGCACACCGCGTCGCGTTTTAATGTGCGATCGATTCCGACCGTCCTATTCTTTAAAGACGGAAAGGTGGTCGACGCGGTGGTCGGCGCGTTTCAAAAGCCGCACTTCGAGGAGCGTTTCAAAAAGCACGCGGCCTAACGAGGCAGGCGTGCCAAGCGCGCTCTTCACTCGGTTAGGTACCGAAGGCCGGGCAACTGCTCGGCCTTCGTGTCATTTGCGGACTCGAGTTTCGCCGTGAATGCACCCGGCACGCTATACATCGTCAGCACTCCGATCGGGAACCTCGGCGATATCACATACCGCGCAGTGGATGTCCTCAAGGGCGTCGCGCTCATCTGCGCCGAAGACACACGGCATGTGCGAAAGCTGCTGGATCGCTATCAGGTCAAGACGCGCGCCTTGTCTTACGAAAAGAACAACGAGGCGCGACGTACTCCTCAAATCATGGAGCGCCTAACGAGCGGCGAAGACATCGCGCTGGTGACAGACGCGGGTACGCCGCTCATTTCCGACCCCGGCCAGCGGCTCGTCGCCGCGGCGATTGCAGCTGGAATAAGCGTCGTCCCCATTCCCGGGGCGTCGGCGCCGCTCGCCGCGCTGGTGGCGTCCGGACTCGACAGCGACACTTTTACGTTCGTAGGCTTCTTGCCACGCTCTGGGCGAGAGCGCGATCGGGTGTTATCACGGCTCAGCGCCCTGAGGCATACGAGCGTTATGTTCGAGTCGCCCAGCCGTCTGGCCGCGACTTTGCTGGACCTCTTGCAGAAGGGACTCGGGGGAAGGCAAACCGTGGTGGCGAGGGAGCTGACCAAGCAGCACGAGGAGTTCCGTCGCGGAACGGTGTCTGAGCTCGAGGCGTACTACCGCGATAACGCGCCTCGGGGTGAGGTCGTCATCGTCGTAGAGGGGCGGGGTCCAGAGGTCGAGGAGCAGGACGAGGGAGCGATGCGCGACCGGGCTCGAGTGCTGAAAGCGCAGGGAAGCAGTACGCGGGATACCGTCGCGTCACTCGTTCGAGAGTATGGCGTGGCTCGCAACCAGGCGTATCGCATCGTACAGGAGGCACAAGAGTGAAACGCCAGTTCGTCGTCGGTGCATTGGTGGTGACAGGTCTGAGCGCAACGCTCGGCGCGGCTCGCCATGAGCCACCGCGCCTGGCGATAGCTCGCCTGCAGTACGAGGGCGGTGGCGACTGGTACGCCAACCCCTCCTCGCTGCCCAACCTGCTCAAGGCGATCAACGAACGGACGGCGTTCCGCGTCGAGGCGACGGAAGGGCGTGTGACGCTCTCGGATGACCGGCTCTTCGACTTCCCTCTGCTTCACGTGACCGGTCACGGCGAAATCAAATTCACGGAAACCGAAGTCGCGCGTTTGCGTGACTATCTGCTGCGCGGCGGCTTTCTGCATGTCGATGACAACTACGGTTTGGACGAGAGCTTCCGTCGCGAGATCGCGCGCGTTTTTCCTGACCGACAACTAGTTGACGTACCGCTGACGCACCCGATCTACCACATCGTGTATGACTTCCCGCGCGGGCTGCCTAAGATTCACGAGCACGACAACGCACCGGCGCGAGGGTACGGCATCTTCATCGGCGACCGGCTCGCCGTGTTCTACTCGTTTTCAGCGGATTTAGGAAATGGGTGGGAAGACGTCGGCACGTATCCCGAAGATCCGCCTGAACTGCACGAGCAAGCGCTGCGCATGGGCATCAATCTGTTTGCATACGCCATAACGAGTCGCCCAGCCATATGACCCTTCGGAACCTGGTCGAGCGAGAACGCCGCGGTGTCGTTCGATGGATCGCAGCAGCCGGAATCACCACGGCCGCGTGCGTCGCCGCTGCGCTCTTGGCTTTTGGGACGTTGCTGCTGGCCGATTCGCGCTGGCTGCGGCTGCCGCGCGTAACGCCGTGGCTCGTCTGGCTGGCTGTGATTGGCCTGGTCGCTGCGACGCTGTGGTTCATCCGCCGGCGCTATGGTCGCATCACGACGAATGCCGGTGTCGCGCGCGCCGTTGAGCGCGAGCGTGCACTACGCGACGGCTCGGTTCGCACGGCGTTGGAAGTCGGAGAATCAAGCTCGTTAGGGCGGCTCGGCGCCGCGATGGTAGCGGCCAAGCTCGAAGGGTTGAATGCGCCGGTGCTCGTTCCGGTACTGCGCCGCTCGCTGCGCCGCGCCGCGTTGCTGGGCGGTGGGCTCGTCGTTGTCGCGGTCGCAGTTCTCACAGCAGCCGCGTCGCGCTCGACAGATGGCTGGGCTGCAGTTGTACATCCAGTGCGCGCCTGGCGCGGAACGTTGTTAGGCAAGCTCGCCATCGAGGACGCTCCCAAAGTTGTGGAGCGCGGCGATGTCGTCACTGTCAAAGTGCTCGCGCCTGGTCGTTCGGACGTGAGCGTGCTGCAACGCGCGACCGGCGCCTCGTGGCGCGAGTCGTCGCTAGCGATGACGGATGGGAGCGCGCCTCTGCGCATCGGACCCCTCGACGCCGACGTCGCGGTAGCGATCACAGACGGCCGCGCATGGAGCGACACGGTCAACATCCGCGTCGCCGACAGGCCATTCCTCGGTGACGTCTCAATCCGCGCGATCTTCCCAGCGTATCTCGACAGGCGCGAAGAGGCGCTCCCCACTGGCGAGCCGGCGCGCATTCCGCGCGGCACGGTGCTCGTGCTCGACGGGACCTCCTCGACGGAATTGACGACCGTGCGCCTCGTGGGCGACGGCGCTGCGATCGATCTGACACCGAACGGCCGCCGCTTCTCCGGCCGCTTGACAGCAAGCACGAGCGCGCGCCTAACGTGGGAAGCCGTGGGCAAGTCCGGCAAAATCGCCGATGTTCCGGATCCGCTCGAGCTGGAAGTAATGCCAGACTCGACTCCAACCATCGACATTCTCGCCCCGGGGCGCGACACGATAGCGGCCGAAGGCGATTCCATTGGTGTGGCAGTGCTCGCGACTGACGATCACGCGTTAGGGAACGTGTCACTCCGCATCAGCGTGATGTCGCAGTCGGGCGACGAAACGGGCAGCGATGTTCGCTCGCTCTTTTCGCAGCGCAGCCAGCAGTGGTCCGGCGAAACGATGCTGAGCACGCGTGGCTTCTCGCCCGGAACGACGCTCAAGCTGATAGCGGTTGCAACCGATGCATCGCCGTGGAAGCAAACGGCGCTGAGTCGCGAAGTGCTCGTGCGCATCCCGACATTGAGCGAGATGCGTGACGCTGCCCGCGCGGCGGCCGATTCAACGGTCGCGCGCGCCAACTCCACGACAAACGCCCAAAAGGCGCTCGAGAAGCGCACCGCTGATGCCGTGCGACGCCAGCAGCGCCAGCAACAGCAGGCGAATTCGAAAGACAACCTCTCGTACGAGAGCGCCGAGCAGGCAAAGAACGTCGCCAAGGAGCAGCGAGAGATCGCGAATCGCGTCGATCAGCTGCAGAAGGCGGCGCGCGAGCTGGAGCGCCAGCTCAAGCAGGCCGGCGCGCTGGATAGCGGCCTCGCGGCGCGCCTGCGCGAAACGCAGGAACTGCTCAAGCAGGCCCTAACGCCGGAGCTCGCCGAACAGCTTCGCAAGCTCGAAGAGTCGGCACAACAGCTCTCGGGTGAGCAGGCCCAGAAATCTCTGCAGGACCTGGCCGAGCAGCAGCGGAGGCTGCGCGAGCAGCTCGAGAAGAGCGCTGAGATGCTCAAGCGCGCGGCGCTCGAAGGGCAGATGTCGACGCTCAAGGAAGAAGCGAAGGACCTCGCCGAGCGGCAGCGCAAGATGGCTGAGCAGTTAGGCAAGCAGCCGCAAACGGCAGCCGAGAAGCAGGCAAAGGAGCTCGCGCAGCAGTCGCGCGACCTCGCCGAGGATGTGAAGAACCTCGAACAGCGACTGGCGCAAGCGAAGGCCGAAGCGGGCAAGGATCGCGTGCAGCAGGCGATGGACAAGATCAACGAGGCAGCGCGCGCGATGGAGCGCGCTGCGCAGTCTCAGCAGCAGCAGAACCAACAGGGGCAACAGGGGAAGGACGGCGAGCAGAAGCAGGGGCAGGGGCAACAGGGGAAAGACGGCGAACAGAAGCAGGGACAAGCGCCGCCTAACGCCGCCGGTCAGTCCGGGCAGAACGCGCAGCAGTCGTCCAGCCAGGCCAAGGGCGAGCAAGGCAAGCAGCAAGGTGGCAACGCAGCCCAGGGCGGCCAGGAAGCCGCGAAGGAAGCCGCCGAGGCGATGAATCAGGCCGCCGACCAGCTAAGCAAGGCGCGCGAGCAGCAGATCGGTGAATGGAAGTCGGAGCTGACGACGGAGCTGGATCGCGCGATCCAGGAAATGCTGCAGATGGCGCGCGAGCAGCGTTCGCTGGAACAGCAGGCGCGCGAAGGGAAGGCACCTAACGAGCTGCGCTCGCAGCAGAGCGCGCTGCAGCAGGGCGTTGCCAAAGCGAACGAGCGGCTTCAAGAGGAGGGAAAGAAGTCGTCGCTCCTCTCGCAGCGCTCCCTGCGCAGCGTTCAAGACGCCTCCAAGAAGGTCGAGGACGCCACGCAGCGCACGCAGAGCACGCAGTCGTCGCAACAGATGGCGACGGCAATGCGCGACGCGGGTGACGCCCTCAATCAGGCGGCTGCGTCGCTGGTTCGCGATCGTGAGCGCGCCGGCGAAGCAAAGTCGGCTTCGGGCTTTCAGGAAATGCTCGAGCAGTTGCAGCAGATGGCCAAGCAACAGCAGTCGCTCAATCAATCGATGATGGACCTGCTCCCTCGCATGGGCGATGCGCAAGGCAAACAGCAGGCGCGCGCATTGGCGAGGCAGCAACGCGAAGTCGCCGCAGGACTCGAAGAGGCTGCCGACCGCGACAACACCGGGCGCGCTGAAGCGATGGCTCGCGAGGCGCGACAGCTCGCGCAGGCGCTAGAAAACGCGGCCGTCGATCCTTCCGTCCTCGAACGGCAGCAGCGCTTGTTCCGCAAAATGCTCGACGCGGGCCTGTCGCTGGAGAACGAGGACGAGCGTGAGGACCAGGGCAAGCGCGAGGCGAAGCCCTGGACGGGCACTGAGGTGTATAATCCCGGCACCGCGGCAGTCAGCGGAAAGGCAGCGTCCAAGTTCCAGGCGCCGACCTGGAATGACTTGCGCGGCCTAACGCCGGAAGAACGCCGGCTCGTCCTGGAGTATTTCAAGCGCCTCAATGCCGAGAAGCAGCCGTAATGGCGCAGCACGCGCAGCAGTCGCAGGCCTGATCGCTCTCGCGCTATCCGTCTCGCTTCCATGCGAGCGGGCGATGGCGCAACAGCCACAGCCAACGCAGCCGCAACCGAACGCGCTTCAGCGCGCGCTCGATCTCGAGTCGAACGGCAAGTATCGCGAGGCGATCGCGGCGTTTCGCGAAGCGCTCGCCGATGCGCCGCTCACGACGGTCGTCCTGGGACTCGAGCGCGTCTACTATCAGCTCGGGCAGAGCGATTCACTACTCCCGCTCCTCCGCAGCTTGCTCGCCGGGCGCCCGCGCGACCCAACGCTGCGTACCGTGCAACTGCGCACGCTCGTGATGCTGCACCGCGATCAGGACGCATACGGAACGTTCATCGAGTGGGCGAATTCTTCGCCGCGCGAATCGACGCCATTTCGCGAGTACGCGCGTCTCCTACTGGATCAAAACCGTACAGCTGCCGCAGACAGCGTGCTGCGGCTCGCGGCCAAGCAACTGAGCAACATGCAGGAGCTCGCCGGCGAGCTGGCACAGTTGCGCGCGGCGTTAGGGCTCTGGGTGCCCTCGGCGCAGGCGTGGCGTGAGGCGCTGCGCACGCAGCCGTGGTTGGACCAGGCTGGCGTTTACGCACTGCTCAGCGCCCCGCCTGACAGGCGCGACTCGCTGCGCAGCGTGCTGCGCGATCCGCCGATCGAGCTTGGTGCTCGTCGACTCTTGGCCGGACTGGAACTGCGCTGGAACGCGCCGGCAGAAGCGTGGTCGGCGCTGCGTGAAGTTCCACCTAACGACAGCACCACGGCGGCGTGGGTCGAATTCGCCGGCGAGGTCGAAGGGCTGGAAGCCTGGGCGATCGCGCGGGACGCGTACGATGCGGCGCTGCAGCACGGTGCGCCGGCGAGCGTGCGAGTGAAGGCGGCGTCCGCGGCGCTCAACGGCCGCGATCCGGCGTCTGTGATCACGCTGCTGGAGCCTTACGGCGAGCGTCCCGACTCGGCGGTGCGAGAAGACGTGCTGCTATTACGCGCGCGCGCCTACTCCACGTTAGGCAATGCCGCGGCCGTTCGCGGCATTCTCCAGCGCTTCGGCGACGACATGAGCCTCGATGTGCGCGACGAGATCGCGCGCGGGATTGCCTGGGCGTTCGTGCGCGGCGGGCAGCTCGACAGCGCGAAAGCGGCGATCGCGGCAACCGGCGACGACCCCCGCGCGCGCGCATGGATCTCACTGTACGAGGGTGACCTTCAGGGCGCGCGCAACAAGTTGCGCCAAATCGGCGAGACGACCGCGGACGCCGTCCTCGCCCAATCGCTGCTCTCGCGCACGCGCGCCATTCGATCGCCAACGGCGGGGCAGGCGTTTTTGGCGCTCGCCCAGCGTGATTCCGCGCGTGCGATCGACCTGTTCGTTTCCGCCGTCGGCGAAGTCGAGGATGCAGCGCCGCTCCTGTTGGCCGCTGCCGCTCGCATCACCGGTGCGCGTTCCGATTCGACCGCAGCGAGCCGGGCGCTCATGATCTGGGAGCGCATCGTGCTTCGCTACGCGACGGCGCCCGAGGCCGCAGAAGCAGATCTCGAGTGGGCCCGCGCGCTGCGGCGAACGGGTGACAGCAAAGGCGCTGTCGTCCGACTCGAACATCTACTCCTGACGTATCCACAGAGCGCCCTCGCGCCGCAGGCACGTCGCGAGTTGGATCTGGCGCGCAACGCCATCCCGCGCGCGTTTTAACTTTCGCAGCAATGATTCGCGTCATGTTCCGCTCCCTCGTGCGCGGCGCCGTACTGGCGGCCGTTCTCATCGCGCCTCGCATCGCCTTCTCCCAGCATCTTCTCATTCCGATGGACGATGCGCAGCGGCAGCACCTCAAGGCATATGGGCTCATGTTCAATGCGCTCAAGGAGGGAATGCGCGGCGAGTGGCTGCTGAACTACCGCGGCGGCGCATTTCTGCTTCCCGACGCTCAAGACGTTAGGCGCAAAGCGACGATCGACGGGATCGTCTTCGAGCCGCTCGACAACGCCGCTGTCGCTGCGATCCGCTCCGAGCTCGCCGGCTCGAACATGGACGCCGTCCCGCTGGAAAAGGCGCCCAAGATCGCTGTGTACACGCCAAAGGAAGCGCCGCCTTGGGATGACGCCGTGACGCTGGCGTTGCAGTACGCCGGCATCGGCTATGAGAAAGTCTGGGACGAAGAGGTGATCAAGGGTGAGCTCACGAAGTACGACTGGGTGCACTTGCATCACGAGGACTTCACCGGCCAGCTCAACAAACTCTACCTCGGCTTCCGCGATACGCCGTGGTTCGTGCAGCAGCGCGATCACCTGCTGCTCACAGCGAAGCAACTCGGCTTCGCGACGATTCCCATGCTCAAGGGCGCCGTCGCCGAACGCATCCGTCAGTTCGTCGAGCGCGGCGGGTTCCTGTTCGCCATGTGCGGCGCGACCGAGACGTTAGGTCTCGCCATCGCGGCGCATCAGACTGACATCGCCGGTAGCTTCGCCGACGGGACGCCAATCGCGGATGACGTGGACGCCAAAATGGATTGGGAGCGCGCCTTTGCGTTCAACCGCGCGCACGTGGAGCCGTCGCCTTTCGTGAATGCGATGAGCGACATCGATGGCCACCAGGTCAACGTCCCCGCGCGGCGCCAGCCGTTAGGCCAGTTCACGCTCTTCGCCTTCTCCGCCAAGCTGGATCCGGTCGCGACGATGCTCGTGCAGAATCATCGCACCGTCATCCCGGACTTCTATGGCGTGACGACGAGTTTTTCGAAGAGCACCCTCAAGAGCGGTGTTACAGTGCTCGCGTACGAAGAAGGCGCGCCATGGGTCAAGTACGTTCACGGAGATTACGGCAAGGGCTCGTATACATTCCTGGGCGGACATGATCCGGAAGATCCGCAGCACAATATCGGCGCCGCGCCGACCGACCTCTCATTGCACCCGGCGTCGCCTGGTTATCGTTTGATCCTGAACAACGTGCTTTTCCCGGCCGCGAAGAAGAAACCGCTCAAGACCTAGGCCCGGTTTAACTAATGGCGTGTGCATGCCGGCTTTCGGTTGACTTCAGGCTAAGTTGGAACGGGCCGAGGCGCTTTTTTGCCTAACGTCACTACCCCGACGTCGACGTTCACGCCGCAGGCCGCGGCCGCGGTGCGCACCGCGATCCGCCTCGCAGGCGGACGCGAGGTGTGCTTTGTCTGCACGATCGATCAGCCCGGAACGATCCAAACGGCCCGCGTCGTAGCGCGCGGCGATGTCCAGAGCGTGCTCGCGCTGCCGGGCTTCGCTACCCGTGGCGAGCTGCTGCTGCACAACCATCCGTCCGGTGAGCTGGAGCCGTCGGGCGCCGACATGGAGATCGCGGCGCGCATGCACGATTCGGGCATCGGCTTCGCGATCACGGACAATGACGCGCACGATCTTTATGTCGTCGTCGAGGTGCCGCGTCCGCGCGAGATCACACCACTCGACCCGCAGGCGATCGATGACGATCTCGGGCCAGGCGGACCGATCGCTCGCGGCCTGGCGCGCTACGAAGATCGCGAGAGTCAACGCGCCTACGCGCGCGCCATCACAAAGCTGTATAACAGCGGCGGCATCGGCCTGTTCGAGGCCGGCACCGGCGTCGGCAAGTCGTTAGGCTACCTGATTCCGGCGCTGCGCTGGGCGGCGCGCAACGGCGAGCGCACAGTGGTCTCGACCAACACAATCAATTTGCAGGAACAGCTGGTTGGGAAAGACCTACCCGCCATTGCGCTGTCGCTCGTCGACCAGCCCGTTCGCTTCGCGTTGCTCAAAGGGTGGCGCAATTATCTCTGCCTCCAGCGGCTGGATCACGCGATGAGCATCGGCGCCTCCCTTTTCGAGCCCGACGTCGTGGACGAGCTGCATACGATCTCCGACTGGGCGAAGCAGACGCCTAACGGCTCGCTCAGCGACATCGCTGTTGCACCGCGCGACGAGGTGTGGGATGAAGTCGCGGCCGAGTCGGACCTGTGCGGCCGTCTGCAGTGTCCGTTCTTCTCGCGCTGTTTTCTCTTCGCGGCGCGGCGTGAGGCGGCGCAGGCTGACGTGCTCGTCGCGAACCATCACTTGCTCCTCGCCGATCTCGCGGTGCGTCGGGCATCGCAGAACTGGGACGATGCGGCCGTGCTGCCGCCGTACGCACGACTCATCGTGGACGAGGGCCATCACCTGGAGGACGCGGCGGCGGCGCACCTGGGCGACTCGATCACAGCGCGCGGGCTACAGCGCGTCTTTTCGCGCCTCGAGCGCCGCGGCAAAGGGCTCTTGCCCACAATGCGGCAGCGGTTGGCCGGGAAGCAGGACATCTTGAGCGCGGCGAGCCTCGACCACGTCGAGGGGAGGCTGGATCCGGCGCTGCGCGCTGCGCGGATCAAGGCCGACGAAGTCTTCTCCATACTTAACACGCTCCTGCTCGCCGCCGACGTGGCGATGCTGCGCCTAACGCGCGACTTCGACACGCATCCGGTCTGGGACCTGGGCCTCGACGCCGCGCTCACGGATCTCTCGCGCGAGATCGAGCTGTTAGGCGAGGGGCTGCGGCTCATCCGCGAGCGCATGGATGCCGACGAAGAGATGCGACAGGCGCACGCGCAGCTCCTGAACGAGATGGGCGGCGTCGCTCGGCGGCTCGAATCGGCGCGCGACGCGCTCGAGGGCACGCTGCGACCTTCCGGAAGCGCGCCGACGGCGGTCCGCTGGATCGAAGCGCGCGGCAAGGATCGCAACATCACGGCGACGACGGTGCCGCTCGACCTCGCGCCCATCCTGCGCGAAGACCTTTTTCGGCGAATGGACACGGCGATCGTCACCAGTGCGACCCTAACGGCGGATCGCCGCTTCGCGTTCCTGGCAAGTCGTTTGGGTCTGACGGAAGCTGACGTCGAGCCGCAAGTCGGCGTCTTCCCGTCGCCGTTCCGATATCACGAGCAAGCGCTCCTGGCGCTCCCGACAGACGGACCGGCGCCTAACGTGGACGCGCCAGGGCACTTCGAGCTCGTGCTGCGCTGCGCGGCGGACGTCGCCGCGGTTGCCGACGGCGGGATGTTCGTCCTCTTCACCAGCAGGCGCGACGTGCGGGCGGCTGCGGATGCCTTACGCGCGACGGCTCTCAGCGGCCGTTGGCCGCTCCTCGTGCATGGCGAGGATCAGCGCGACGCGCTGCTGCGGCGCTTTCGCGGGGACGGTCGAGCCATCTTGCTAGGCACCGCAAGCTTTTGGGAAGGCGTAGATGTGCCGGGTGACGCCCTGCGCGCTCTAGTACTTGCGCGCCTGCCGTTCCGTGTACCTACAGAGCCGCTCGTTGCCGCACAGGCGGAGGCGATCGAGGCGCGCGGCGGCGACGCCTTTCGCGACTACATGCTGCCGCACGCCGCGCTACGACTCAAACAGGGCTTTGGCCGCTTGATTCGTTCACACGCCGATCGCGGCGTTGTGGTTCTGTGCGATCCTCGGGCGGTGAGCAAGGCTTACGGCGAAGAGCTGCTCGATGCGCTGCCGCCGGCTCGGCGCGTGGTTGGTCCTTGGGAAGACATTCGAGGCGAAGTGGCCGCAATGTTTTTGAGAGGAACCACGCCAATCCCGCGGGAGTAATTTGCCGCACCTATCCCCAACGCCTTAACCCCTATCCCCAAACAACTGCATGAAGATCGTCTGCGTCGGTCGCAATTACGCCGATCACGTGAAGGAGATGGGAAACGTTCTGGCTCATGACGGCCCCTCCGAACCGCTGATTTTCCTCAAGCCGCCCTCAAGCCTCATCTCGTCAGGCGACGAGATCGTGCTGCCTCCGCAGTCTCAGGAAGTGCACTACGAGGGAGAGATCGGGGTATTCATCGGTCAGCAGCTCAAGCGCGTAACTCCGGAGGCGGCCATTGCTGGAATAGCCGGGCTGGCTGCCGCCAACGATGTTACGGCGCGTGACCTGCAGCGAAAGGACAGTCAGTGGGCCAGGGCCAAAGGCTTTGACACGTTCTGCCCCGTTGGCACGCCCAAGGCTCACACGGACGGGTTGGATTCTCTCGAGCTGGTGACACGCGTCAACGGAGAGGTGCGGCAGCAAGCACGTAGCAGCGAGATGATCTTTCCGATCCCGGAGATCCTGTCATATATCAGCCACATTATGACGCTCGAGCCCGGCGACCTCGTGCTGACAGGAACCCCGGCCGGCGTTGGAAGGCTAGTTTCAGGAGATCGTGTCGAAGTGGAAATCCTGGGAGTTGGTAGGGTGACAAATACGGTGAGGGTTTAGGGGATAGGGGTTGGGTAGCTACGGACTGGAGCGCGATGATCGAGCTGAGACCGAGCAGGCCTAACGAGACGCGACGGAAGCGGGTCACTCCCGCGGCCGTCTTCTCGGTTGCGCTGCATGTGGTCCTGCTCGTGAGCCTCTGGTTCGCGCTCGAGCTGCCGAACCCAATGGCTGCCTTCAGGTCCTCTGGCGAGCGTCGGGAAGAGCGCTTGACGTACGTCGGCGTACGACCGAGCGCGCCGAGTACATCAGCGCAGCGCCAGGCGCCAAGAGACCGGGCGATGCCAACGCCAGCGCCGCCCGCGGCCATTCCGCTCGAGCCGCCGCGTGAGATTCCGAGGGGCATTCCCGAGGCCCGTCCCGCGGTGAACCTGGGTCCGACGAGCGGACCAGCTGTCGGCGGGCAGGGCCTCGCCAGGGGCGTGCAGCCGACCTACGTCGATCCGCGCGTGTGGGTAGCCGCACCGGACATCGAGACGGCGCCGAAGACGGACGAGCAGCGCATGGACAGCGCCGTCGCGGCGCGCATCAAGGCACATAACGACTCGATGGTCGCCAACCGTTACGTGCCTAACAAGTTCGAGCGAGGCGACTGGACCGTCGATGGCCCAGGAGGAAAGTGGGGCATCGACCCGCCGGGCGGTCAGCAATACATCCACCTCGGCAAGTTCAAACTCCCCGCAGCGTTGCTTGCGCTCATTCCAATCAACGGTGCGCCGTCAGCGGCGTCGCGCGAGCTGCAACAGAATCCGGCGCTCGCGTTACATCGCGCTGAGATTCCCTATCAGGCGGAGCGCGCGATCACGCACCAGGAGTTCAACCGTGCGGTGAAAAAGCTGCGCGAGCGCAAGGATCGCGAGCGGAAGGAAAGGGAAGAGAAGACGGTCGCCAAGAAACCGATCGCGCCGTC
>DASYRX010000191.1:0-11197 GCA_036003845.1 Gemmatimonadaceae bacterium
AACGTCACGTTAGGCTTGCCGTTTCCACGAACCTCGCCGGATCATGGTACAGCGCTCGACATCGCGGGGCAGGGGAAGGCGGATCCGTCGAGCATGAAGGCTGCAGTGCGCTTGTGTGCCGATATCGCACGTCGTATTCACGGGGTCAGACTCCACACCGGGGTCAGACTCCGCCATTCTGACGGAGTCTGACCCCGAGTGGAGTCTGACCCCATGCATCAGCACCACGCGCACGTGCATGCGCACGATGACCGTCTAGCCGTCGGTCGCCTTCGGCTCGCGCTCATCTTCACGGCCGCGTTTCTGGTCGCGGAGGTCGTTGGTGGGCTCATCACGAATTCGCTCGCGCTCTTGGCCGACGCCGGTCACATGCTCACTGACGTCGGCGCGCTCGCGCTGTCCCTCTTTGTCGCATGGTTCTCACGCCAGCCCGCGTCACCCGCCAAGACGTATGGCTATCTGCGCTGGGAGGTGCTCGCCGCGCTCATCAACGGCGCTGCGCTGCTCGCCATCTCGGTGGCGATACTCTGGGAGGCGGCGACGCGCCTGCGCGCGCCGGAGCCTGTCTCCTCGGGATTGATGCTGGTCGTCGCGTTAGGTGGTCTGGCTGTGAATGCCGCATCCGCGTGGGTATTGCATCCGGCGCACAGCCACTCACTCAACGCGCGCGGGGCTTATCTCCACGTGATCGGCGACTTGCTCGGTTCGTTAGGCACCGTCGCCGCGGCGATCGTATTGCGCACGACCGGCTGGCTGCTCGCCGACCCCATCGCCTCGATCGTCGTCACGCTGCTCGTCATGCGTAGCGCGTGGCGGCTGGTGCGCGAGTCTGTAGACGTACTCCTCGAGGCCACGCCGGCGCACATCTCGCTCGGCGCCGTGCGCTCGCAGCTCGAGGCGATCCCCGGCATCGAAGGCGTGCACGATCTGCACGTCTGGACGGTTTCGTCCGGAATGGTGGCGATGAGTGCGCACGCTGTGGTGCAGGACCCGGACCAGCATCAGAACGTCTTGGAGCGCGCCATTCAGACGATGCAACGTTTCGGCATCGCGCACGTCACGATGCAGATCGAACGTCAGGCGATTTGCAACGATTCGCATCCTTAGTTAGCCCGATCTAACGCTCGAAAGCTGCTCTCAGCCGTCGGCTGGCGGCCGATAGCTGACAGCTTTAGTTGAGCCTGAGACGAATGTCTCACCGGGCGTGCGACATCTATCACATCGTTTCGGGGCAGTGGGTGCGAACGTCTTGTGCTTGCGAAATCACCGCGACGCACGCGCATGCACCAGCTGCTCAACAACGATTACCGCATCGAAAAGCGACGACTCCCCGTTGCGGTGACGCTCATGAGCGGCACGCGACTGGACGGCGAGCTGTTCGTCCAAGCGAGCAGTCATTATCACGGTGAATTGGAAGACGCGCCCGAAGTGCTGAACGCGGACGATTTATTCTTTCCGCTCGCACTGCGAAATGGCGACACCGTCCTCGTCGCAAAAGAAAACGTGCGATCCGTTGCCGTCGCTCGGCGCGATGTGCATGAAGACGAAGCGCTCGGCATTCCAACTCGAGTGGAAGTCTCATTGCGCGACGGCGAGCGACTGAATGGCAGTTTGATAATCGAGCCAGTGAACGGCCGTAGCCGCGTGCTTGACTTTCTCAATCGTCGACAGGAGCGCTTTCTGCCATTGTTCGGTCGCGAATCAGTTCTGCTGATCAACCGCACGCTCCTCGAGCGCGTGCGCCCGGTCACGTGATGTCTCAGCTCGATCGCCTGCTCGAGGTGATGCGTGACGCGCGTGGAGAAGTGCTCACGCTACGCGCCGACGACGTCGCCCATGTTCTTCGCCACGGTTCGGAGCAGCCGATGACGAAGCAGCCGCTCACGCGCGCTCAGGTCCTTAGCCTCGTGCGCGAAAAGGCGCCGTCCACGTTGCACGCCGAGCTGCAGGCTGGACACCCCGTCGCGTTCCAGTTCGACGGCCCCGGCGGACGCTATGAAGTGGACGCACGCATCAGCGACGCAGCATGCGAAGCGCGCATCAAGACTCTGAGCCCTCAGGCGCACTCGCCTAACGGGGCTGCGCCGCGGCCCGCGGATCCCGCTCGCAAGACCGCCATCGACGCGCTCCTGACGACCATGATTCAACGGCGCGCGTCCGACCTGCATCTGCGCAGCGGCGTCCAGCCGCTCGTGCGCATCGACGGTCAGCTCGTTTCGCTGGATGGTCAGCAGACGTTAGGCGTCGATGTGATTCGCGACATGCTGCACGCGATCATGGGCCCGCACGCACAGCAGGAATTCGCGCGCACGCACGACGCGGACTTCGCCTACGAGATTGCTGGGCTCGCGCGCTTCCGCGGCAATGCCTTCGTCGATCGTCACGGGCCGGCGGCTGTCTTCCGCGCCATTCCATCCAAGATCGTCACGGCCGAAGAGCTAGGGTTGTCGAGCGAGCTTCAGGCGCTGTGTCAGCTGACAAAAGGTTTGGTGCTCGTCACCGGGCCAACCGGATCAGGAAAGTCCACGACGCTCTGCGCGCTGATCGATCTGGTCAATCGTACTCGGCACGATCACATCGTCACGATCGAAGACCCGATCGAATTCGTGCACGAGCGCAAGGGCTGCCTCGTGACGCAGCGGCAGGTCGGGCTCCATACCGGATCGTTCAAGCACGCGCTGCGCGCGGCGCTGCGTGAGGACCCCGACGTGGTGCTTGTTGGCGAGCTGCGCGATCTCGAAACGATGGCAATCGCGATCGAGACCGCTGAAACGGGGCACCTCGTCTTCGGTACGCTGCACACATCGACCGCGGCGAGCACGATCGATCGCATCATCGATCAATTCCCGAGCGATAGACAGGCGCAGGTGCGCGTGATGCTGTCGGAGTCGGTGAAGGGCGTCATCTCGCAGGTGCTCTGCCGCAAGATCGGCGGCGGGCGCGTTGCCGCCATGGAAGTCCTGCTCTCGACGCCGGCGCTCTCGAACCTGATTCGCGAAGCGAAGACGTTTCAGATCCCGTCTGTCATGCAGACGTCTCGCAAGTTGGGCATGGTCACGCTCAACGACGCATTGCTCGAGCTGGTGGACAAGGGTCAGATCGAAGTGCGTGAAGCCTATCTTCGCGCTACGGACAAGAACGCGATCGTCCAAGGGCTGTTGTCACGCGGTCACGACGCATCCTTTGCCGACGCAGCGCATTCGAGTGGGGGCGGCAACGCCAGCGGCGCAGGCGGTGCGAGCCCCGCACCTGGTCGCGGAGCTCCAATGTCGCGGCCCAATGCCGCCTCACCACAGCGAGCAGCCGGCATCGGTGGCACGCCCCAGCGCCCAGCTCCAACTGGTGGCTCAGGTCGCCGCTAGGCCGTCCTTCGCGTTAGGCAGTAACAACAACAGCTTTACCACAGAGAACACAGAGAACGCCGAGAAAGGCGTTTCCATTCTTTGTTTTCGCTTGTTGGTTCGCGCTCTCCTCTGTGTTCTCTGCGTTCTCTGTGGTTCAATGCTCTTATCAGATGCAGTAAAAGAAAACGGCAGGGCCACCCGGGGCCCTGCCGTTCAGGTTTAGTTAGAGAGCAACGCTGCCTAACTGTTTACCACCTCGCTGCCGGAGCCCGCATCCTCGACGTCCACGTCATCGGCATCGCCACGTCGGCGTGAATACTCAGGGCGCGTACTGTAACCGTAACCATCCAATACTTCGCCCCCGCGCATGTAGTCGTGCCCGTAGCCGCGGCCGTGGGGATATGAATCCCTGGCGGGCTCCTGCTGCTGGTGCATGGGACACCTCCGGGATGAGTGGCATTGCTACGGTGCATTGGGAAACTGTGAGATGCAAGTGCTTGGACGCGTGCCCGGCTTTGTCTACATTTGGCGGCTATGCAAATCCGGAACATTGCCATCATTGCCCACGTCGATCATGGCAAAACAACGCTTGTGGACAAAATGCTCCGGCAAGCTGGTGCTTTTCGCGACAACCAGGTTGTACAGGAACGCGTGATGGATTCCAGCCCGCTCGAGCGTGAGCGGGGCATCACAATCCTCGCGAAAAACACTGCGGTTACGTGGCGCGATGTCAAAATCAACATCGTCGATACGCCCGGGCACGCTGATTTCGGCGGTGAAGTCGAACGCATTCTGCGCATGGTCGATGGCGTGCTCTTGGTTGTCGACGCGTTTGACGGACCCATGCCGCAGACGCGATTCGTGCTGCGTAAAGCACTCGAGCTGGACCGAGTGCCGATCGTCGTCATCAATAAGATCGATCGGCCTGGATCGGATCCTCTGCGCGTGCATGACGAAGTACTCGATCTGTTAATCGAGCTCGAGGCGGAACCATCAATCCTGGACGCGCCGTTCCTTTATGCATCCGCAAGGGAAGGGACTGCCACGCGTGATATAGATGTCGTGTCGAGTGATCTCGTGCCGCTATTTGAGGCGATTGTAGATCACGTCCCTCCGCCGCCTAGCGACATCGACGGTCCGTTTCAAATGCTCGTCTCAACGGTGGACCATTCGCCGTACCTCGGCCGGCTTGCAATTGGTCGCGTAGAACGCGGCGCTGTTGATGTCGGCATGAACATCGCGCTCTTGCCACTCGACCCAGCACTCCCGGAGGAGACGGCCCGCGTAACGAAGCTGTACACACATCAAGGGCTCGACCGTGTGGAAGTGCAGCGTTCAACGGTCGGTGACATCGTGGCGCTCGCCGGACTAGAGGGTGTCGAGATCGGATCGACGCTGGCGCACCTGGATTATCGCGAACGTCTCGCGGGCATCGCCGTCGAAGAGCCGACGATCTCCGTCGACATCCTCGTCAACAATTCGCCGTTCGCGGGGAGAGACGGCAAGTACGTCACATCGCGGCAGGTGCGTGAGCGCTTATATCGCGAGTTGGAGCGCAACGTCGCCCTGCGCGTCGAAGACACCGAAGCAACAGATGCATGGACCGTATCAGGCCGCGGTGAATTGCATCTTTCCATTCTGATGGAAACGATGCGACGCGAGAGTTACGAGTTTCAGGTCTCGCGCCCGCGCGTGATCACGCGCACAGGGCCTAACGGGGAACGTCTCGAGCCATACGAAGAGTTGCTCATCGACGTCCCCGAAGATTACCTCGGCGTCGTCATCGAAAAGCTGGGGACCCGTCGCGCCGAAATGCTCGAGATGAAACATCCAGGGCAGGGCTTGGTGCGACTGCGGTATCGCATTCCGGCCCGTGGATTATTCGGCTTTCGCAGCGAGTTTCTTACCGATACACGGGGGACGGGAATTATTCATCACCGCTTCCTCGATTACGGGGGTTGGGCTGGTCCTCTCGAGGGGCGCACGCGTGGCGTGCTCGTCTCAATGGAGGCCGGCACCGTCGTTGCATACGCGCTGTTCAATCTCAAGGAGCGGGCGACATTTTTCGTTGATCCTGGCACCCCTGTATACGAAGGGATGATCGTCGGCGAAAACGCGCGCCCTGGGGATATGGATGTGAATCCCACGAAGGAAAAGAAGCTCACCAACATGCGCACGAAGTCGAGCGACGAGAACATCCAGCTGGAGCCGCCCCGGGTGTTGACGCTGGAAGGCGCCCTGGAGTATATCGAGGACGACGAGTTGATCGAGGTGACGCCGCGCGCAATTCGTTTGCGCAAGCGACTTCTCGGTACAATCGATCGCAGGAAGCTATCGCGCGACACGAAGCGCGATCGCCAGGCAGCTTCGCTCTAGCCTAACGGGAGAAATCGCATGTGGGACGAGATCGGACCGTCGGAATCGCGAGCCATTCCTGAATGGCTCGCCAATTCGCCGGTGTTTTCGATGCGCGACGACGATGACGAAGACGACGTCGACGAGGAGGACGAAGACGACGACGACGATGACGATCTAGGCGAGAGCGATTTCGATGATGAGTTCGACGATCCGGAAGACCTCGAGTTCGAGGATGACGATGATGAGGACGAAGAAGGCGACGACGAGGATGACGAAGACGAAGACGACGAGCTCGAGGAAGACGACCTGGACGAGTTCGACGACGAACTAGTCGACCTGGACGACGAGTACGACGAAGCCGACGAAGACGAGCCGCCCAAGCCCGGCCGCGAGGACGACGAGTAGCCGCTCACTCTATTTAAGCGTTGCCTAACGCGAGGCGCTGAGCTACGGAACAACGAGCGGTAGGAGCGCGACGGGATTGTTGTTGCCTGCCGCTCCGGGCGGAATCGCTCCGGCACGGACCGCCGTGAAGCTGACCGTCACCAAGCCCACAGTCTGACCGGCTGTGATATCCAAATGTGCCTCGCCAGCGCTGTTCGTGATCATCGTCGTCTTCTGCAGCGTGACGATGCCGGGATTGTTGCTGCTGATAGAAATGGTGACGCCGCTTACGCCGTTTCCGTTGCCGTCAAGGACAGTGGCTGTGTAACGCTTCTTCTGGCCGCGCGCGAGCACGAGATCCAGTGCGTTGCCTTGCGGACCGGCCACGCTGATCGAGACGACGCCGTCCATAGCATCGATATGAACTTTTCCGGTTTTCCCTTCGCTCGTTGCTGTGATGTCCACGCCGCCCGAGGGTCCCACTCCGGTGACGATGCCGGCCGCGTCGACCGCCACTTTCGAATTGTTGGTCGAGAAGGTGATGGTCCGGCCGGTGAGCACGTTGTTTTGCCCGTCACGCAACACAACCGTTAGGTGCATCGTGTCGCCCGGGACGATCCAGGAGCGCGGGCTCGTCACAACGACGGAATTGACTGCCGCCTGAACCGGTGGAGTGACTGTAACCGTGGCGCTCCCGATGACATCCACACCATTGGCGCCGGCTCCGATAGCGCGCGCCTCGATCGTCGCGGAGCCGGTCGCGGTAGCTGTCACGAGGCCAGTCGTAGAGACCGAGGCGATGGTTGGCGCCATCGATACCCACGTAATCGCAGCCGTTAGGGTACCGCCGGCCGCATCCTTGGCCACGGCGTTCAACTGAGTCGTGGCGCTGACGGCGATGCTCGTCGTCGACGGCGACACGGAGACGGACGCAACTGGCACCGATGTCACTGCGAACAGCGACGAATCACTGAAGCCGCCTGGATCTGTCGCGACGACATAAGCGCTGCCTAACGAGACTCCGGTCACGGTCGCGCTGTCCGGGAAACCGGCGACCGGAGTGACGCTCACGATCGACGCCGCGCGCGACTGCCAAGACACCGCGCTGCTTCGTGTGACGACACCGCCGTTCATCACGATCGCGCGCACTGCCGCCGTCCCGCCCACGGAGATCGTCTGCGCTTTGGGCTGCACCGTCGTGCTCGAAATCGGCGCCGAGGACACCGCGACACTCACCGAGTCGTACACGACTCCGCTACCCCCTGGCGTCGACACCACCACGTACGTGCTGCCGGCCGCAACGCCGCCGACCTGTCCGCTGCTGCTGACGGATGCAATTGTCGCGTCGCGCGAAACCCAACTGATCGAGCGGCCCGCTGCACTGAGCGAGCCTCCGATCGAATCGAAGAGCTGCACGGTGAGCTGCTGCGTTTGTGGCGGCGTTAGGGAGACCGGCTTTGGTGAGATCACGATCGACGCGACGGATACGCTGCTCACGCTGACAGCTGCGCTTCCTGTCTGTCCACCGCTCGTCGCCCTGATCGTTGCACTGCCGTTGCCCACCGCGGTCACGTCTCCCAGTTGATTGACCGTCGCGACGCTGGGAGCATCGCTGGTCCATGCGAAGGTACGGTTGGCGAGCGGCTTGCCTTGTGCGTCGAGCGCCTGTGCGATGAGTCGAGCCGTCTGCGTGACGCGCAGTGCAATGGCGTTAGGCGTGATATTGATCGAAGCGACTGGCGTTGGGTTGACTATAACCGCCACGCTGGCCGACTGTCCCTCGCTCGAGACCTGAATCGTCGCTGTCCCTTCCGCCACGGCGACGATCAGTCCAGTCTCTGACACTGTCGCGATCTGTGCGTCGCTCGTCGCAAAAGTGATGGCACGTCCTACGAGGACGTTGCCCGCGCTGTCGCTGAGGGTAACCGTCAGCTGCGAGGTCTGTGCGGGATTGAGCGTTACCTGGTTAGGCGCTACGACAACTCGGGCCACCGGAACCGGCTGCACGACAATCGTTGCGTCGGCGAACTTTCCCTCCACTGTCGCTCTGATTCGCGCGCTGCCGACTGCAAGCGCAATGACCTCACCATCGCTGGAGACTGTTGCGACAGCTGGATTATTCGAAGACCACAGAACGAAACGATCCACGAGCGGCCGGCCCTGCGCATCGAGCGCAGTGGCCTGAAACGTGACGCGCCGGCCGACGATTGCCGTATCAGCGACGGGCGTTATGGTGACCGACGCGACCGGCTGCGGCGCGACGGAAATCGCCGCCGTTCCGGCACGGCCGTCGATTGTCGCCGTAATTGTCGCAGAGCCGGGAGAGATTCCGGCCACGACGCCGTTCGCGCTCACGATCGCGATCGTCTCGTTCGACGAAACCCAGGTGACCGGCCGGCCGACAACGATAGCGCCCGATGCATCGAGCGCCTCGGCGAGCAGCGGTATGGAGCTGCCGACGGAAATCGTGGCGCTTCCCGGCGTTATGCGAACGAGACTGACAGGGCGGGCTAACACCGTGATGACGGCGCTGGCAGATTTGCCCGCGCTCGATGCTGCGATGCGCACTTCACCCGCGGCGAGCGCGATGACGACCCCCGATTGCGACACCGTAGCAATCGACTCTCGCTCCGATGCCCATACGACCTTGCGATCGCGCATGATATTGCCGGCAGCATCGAGCACGGCGGCATTGAACGTCAGCGTCGCGCCCACCTGGATGCTCGCACTGCTTGGCGTGAGAACGATGCGGTCGACCGCAAGAGGGTCGGTCGCGAGCTGTTTGTCGCAAGAGGTTGCAGCGAAGGCGCAGGCGAAAAGCGCTGCGACGGACGCCCGATTGGCGCGCGGCTTGCCTAACGCGAAAGTTCTTTGTGTAGCCGCTTCCACGTCGCTCTCCCACGAACCGGCTGCCGTAAGGAACAGCGCGCCCGAATGACAATGCAATATTCAAAACGCCGAGCAAAATTGCCACGCGGCAGATTTTGCGCATCCGCGATGACTACTCGACCGAGCGTTATGCTTGGGAGCCTGAAATACAGCTCAGTCAGGCTGGCGAGCATACGTGAGTGCGACGCACGCAACTCTTGGTCCATCGGCGATGGCGTCCCCGACAGTACAGCGCGTTCGGTGTGCGCCTAACTAGCCGCCAAGGCGGAAACTGAATCCCACGCCAATTCGACCCTGAGGCTGCGGTCGCACGACGACGCCAATGCCGCGCGGCACCTGCGCGGGATCTAGGCTGGACGCGAGAATGCCGCGCGCTCGCGCCAGCGATCCACGCGCGAAGGCGGAGGCCTCCCACGCGCTTAAGATCCAGACCGCTGCTAAAGCTCCCGCCGCAGGGACCAGGTAGGGACGCTCGGTCACTTGCACGGAGTCGATATACGGGTTCCCGAAGGGGTCGCGGTACTCGTTGGTCTGCAGCGTTGATTTGCTCGTTAGGCCGGCGGCCGCGATCCCGCCGCCGATGGCCAGAATGAAGACCCCGCGGATCGGGCGGCCGGTGGCCATCTGACCAACGCCAGGTGCGATGAGGCCCTGAAGGAAAACAGAGCTGGCATCCCACACCCGATCCTGCAGTCTCGCCATTGCCGATCGTATTGCGGCCTGGTCGTTGGCACCCGGCGACAGCTGCAGATATCGCTCAAAGTCCTGCATCGCGGCAGCGCGTTCGCCGCGCGCGGCCCGCGCCAGCGCGCGGTTGTAGTATCCCTCGCTCGCGGCGGGCAGCGCTCGGATGACGGTGCCGAAGGCAGAATCGGCCGCGACAAGCTGGCGCTGTTGCAGCAGGGTGACGCCTGAGCGGAAAGCGGCGCGCGCTTCGTCGCTACGCGCGATTTCCGCGGGCGGCGTTAGGCGCAAGATGCGCCCGCGGACTTCGTCAGCGTCCGGGGCAGTCGGAAGCAGAAAGAGGTAGCGACAGTACTCCCTGGACGCCGCGGGGTGCTCCCCGAGGTCTTCATGCTCGCGCCCCAGATAGTACGCCACCTGCGCGTTCGTCGGGGCGAACCGCGCCGCGAGCAGAAATGCGTCACGAGCAGCGGCATGATCGCCTTGCAGCGCGGCGTCGCGTCCTTGCGATACCAACCGCCGCGTCGAGTCCGCGAGATCACGGGCCGACAAAGTCGCACCATCAGTGCTCGCAGTCGGAGCGACGGCCACGCAGCCGGCGGGCCCCGCCGCGCTGAGCGCGGTTTTGGGGGCCAGACGCGGCGGCGTCGCGGACTGCGCCGCGACTGGAGTGACACCAACACACAGGCTGAGCAGCAGCCCGGCCGAAGGCCAATGCAACGTTAGGCAGTTCGCCATGACGCGGTTAGGGAACGACAATCCGTATGCTGACTGCTGGAGTATTGCTCCCTGGCATCCCCGGCGGAATGGCACCGGCCCGAGTCGCGACGAACGTAATGCTGGCCGAACCGGTGAAACTGGACGCCGTGACATTCACGCTGCCTTGTCCTAAGCCGTTGGTTGTAACGTTCGATGCGGAGGTCGACATGGCGCTCGGGTTGTTGTTGCTAATCGCGATCGTCACGCCGCTCACTGGAGCTCCGCCCGCCGTAACAGTCACAGTGTACGTCTTCGTCTGCGTGCGGCTCAGCAGAGTATCGAGGGCCACATTGTTCGCGGGGCCCGTCACGGCCATCGCCGTCACTCCAGCAATGCTGCGGAGCTGCACTGTCGCGCTGTTCCCTTGGCTCGTCGCGGTGATATCGGCGTTTCCTGCTGCGCCGCCTCCGCTGACGATCCCGCTCGTGTTGACAGTCGCGCTAGCGGGCGCGCTGCTGGCAAACGTGACTGGGCGACCGGTGATCACGTTATTCAACGCGTCTCGCAGAACAACCGTTAGGTGCATCGTATCACTCGCCACGACAAAGCTGCGCGGGCTTGTGACGCTGATCGAGTGCACCGGGACATTAACAGTGATTGCGGCGGTGCCAACGACGTCGACGCCTCCCACACCGGCGCCATTCGCGCGGGCTTGGATCGTAGCCGAACCGCCTGCGTTCGCGGTTACGAGGCCAGTGGCATTCACCGACGCTATGTTTGGCGCCAGAGACACCCACGTAATGGCCCGAGAGAGTATGTTTCCGGCCGCATCCTTCGCC
>DASYRX010000192.1:0-3439 GCA_036003845.1 Gemmatimonadaceae bacterium
GCGCCCGCGTTCTCTCAGTTTCCTCGGTGTCCTCTGGCGTAGAGTTTTTGATCTTCCCGAATCGGTGCGACATCTTCTCGCACCATGCCAATTCAGTACGTCGACCCCGCGCTCCCGCGCCGCATCTTCGGCTGGCGATCGCCACGCCTAGGCCTGGAGATGCCGATAGTGACCTACGGCCACGCCGGCACGCCGCTTCTCCTTTTCCCAACGGCCGCCGCCGATTTTCTCGAGAACGAGCGCTTTTTCCTCGTCAAGTCGATCGAGGACTCCCTCTTCGCTGGACGCGTGCGGCTTTTCTCGATCGATAGCATCAACTCGTACGCCTGGATGGATCGCGACGTCCCCATCCGCGAGAAGGCGCGACGCCAGGCGCTGTATTCAGGATATATCGAAGAAGAGGTCGTGCCGTACATCCGCCACGTCGTCGGCGATCCGGGAGCCAGGAGCCTAACGACTGGCGCTTCCTTCGGCGCATTCCACGCGGCCAACGCGTGCTTCCGACGCCCGGATCTCTTCGGCGGCACGATCGCCATGAGCGGATTTTACGATCTCTCGCGCTCGTATCTGAACGGCTATCACGACGACAACGTCTACTTCAACAACCCCGCGTATTACGTGCCCAACCTCTCCGGACACTATCTCGATCTGCTGCAGCAGGCGTCGCGCATCGTGATCGTCACCGGTCAGGGTGCGTACGAAGCGCCGCACAACTCACGCAGCTTCTCCGAGATCCTGCGCAACAAGGCCATTCCGCACGTGCTCGACATCTGGGGACATGACGTTAGGCACGACTGGCCCTGGTGGCGCAAAATGCTGCCGCATCATCTACACGGGATGGGCTTATGAAGGCCGTTCGCGCAGGCTTACTTGCGCTGCTCACGTTCGCCTCGTGCACGCAGGCGCGAGTGTCGCATGACACGAATCCGGCCGTCGGCCCAACGACGCTCGCGCGCGTTTACTACTGGCGCGCGAAGCCGGGGAAGCTCGCGGATTACAACCGCTACGTGCGCGAGATCGCCGAGCCGATCGATATGGAGGCCCAGCGGCGCGGCGCGTTCATCTCGGTTATCACGTACGTCGCGCGTGACACGTTGTCGCCATGGACGCACATGCGCGTCTTTCTGCTGCGTGATTCGACGCAGCTCGCCGCACTTGCTGACGCGCTCGCGCGCGCCGGGGAGCGTCTAGAGCCGGATTCCGCGCGCCGGCGAGTGCGCGGTGAATATGCGGCGACACTGCGAGACCGAGTGGGTGACAGTACGCTCGAAATCTTGCGTTAGGCAACGCTCGGGCTCGGTGGTTTTGGCCCGCGACATGCCACACAACGGCATGTAAGCGAGACGACCTGTACCGGGAGGAGCTGTGCCCGAGAAAGAGACTTTAGAGCGCGCACGCCGCGACAAGCGAGAAGGGAAGTCGCCGTCGACTCAAGCTGGTGAGTTCATTCGCGAAGAGATTCATCACATTCGCGAAGGGAAACACGGGGCGGCATCAACCAAACAAGCCATTGCGATCGGCCTGTCGAAGGCGCGCCGAGCCGGTGTGAAGCTCCCGCCGCCGCGTCGCGGGACGGCTTCGAAGCGCACGATTAAAGAGGCGCGCAATGCGAGCAAAGCTGGCGCGAAGCGGACCAAAAAGCCGCAATCCCGCGCACGTTCTCGTGCTGCAACCCGGCGGCTGCGACGTCAGCCCCGGAGCGCGGGGTCGCCACAGGCATTGGCGCGTCACGCGCGGACCGTCGCGCGCAGCCGAACGGCGGCGCAGCGAAGGGCGTCTGCGCGCAAGGCCGTGCGCACGAAGGGACCGCAAGCACGTTCCGCCGCGGCACGCAAGGCCGCGCGAACACGCGCACGACACGCCTAACGCTCTAGCTCGTTAGGCCCTATCCGCCGGCGTACTCGTGCGTCGGCGGCTTGTGTCGCTCCGGCTCGGGGTGCCGCGCACGGCGGATAGCCGAATGGATCGGAAGGCGTATATTCACGCCCCCCATCCATCCGCGTGAGGGCCCCGTGTCGGAAGTATTCGTCGGGACGGTCGATGTCGTAGAGCGACGTCAACCGGATGAAATCATTATGATGGCAGCGCCGGGCGGCGGCGCCGCAGGCGGACTCGAAACCGTCGGCACGAACTTTCTCATCATCCGGCTCAACGCAAACACCGGAGAGATCGTCTGCGGCGGCGACAGGCACGCCGGTACGCTGCGACCGCTCAACGGTTTGCTGCAGGAAACGGCAACGCTTGACGCGCAGTTTTCAAACTTGCGACTCGGCGGCAATGGCTCCGACGGTGACATCTTGCTTTTCGCCGGCGCCGGCAATCGCAATGACACCGCCGCGGCGACCATTCACCTCGACGGCCCAAATCCAGCGAGGCGCCACATGATTGGCCGGACTAGTGGATACCTAACAAGCGCCGCGTGCCTGGCGCTTCTCCTTGCGCTCGCACCACTCGCTGCGCAAACGACCGCCATTCGCGCCGGCCGCCTGCTCGATCCCGAGCGCGGCGTCGTCACGCAGAACCAGATCATACTTGTCGAGAACGGCCGGTTCACTCAGATCGGCGCCGCGGGATCGCTTGCGATACCTGCCGGCGCCGAAGTGATCGATCTTTCCAGCCTAACGGTCATGCCAGGGCTCGTCGACGCGCACAACCATCTCGCGCTCACGTACAAGGACGAGCCGGAGAGCAACGTCTATTACTACACGTACGTCGCGGACCCCACACCGCTGCGCGCGATCCAGGCCGTGTCCAACGGGATGCAGATGCTCTCGTCAGGCTTCACGATCATCCGCGATATGGGGAACAACGGGAATTATGCGGATGCAGCGTTGCGCGTGGCGATCGAGCAGGGGTGGATTCCGGGGCCGACGATCATCAACTCGGGGATCATCATCGGCGGGATGGGCGGGCAGTTCTGGCCCACACCGGAGATGGCCAAGGATCACAACATCGTGTATCCCGAATATCTCGACGCCGATACGCCGGACGAGATCGTAAAGGCCGTTAGGCAGAATGCGCTCTTCGGCGCGACGGTCATCAAGATCTGCGTCGACTGCAAACCGTGGGGCTATTCCGTCGACGAGATCAAGCTCTTCATCAGCGAGGCCGCGAAAATTGGCTTCAAGGTCGAAGGCCATGTCCAAACGCGCGATGGCGCTCGTCGGGCGATAGAAGCGGGGATCTGGTCGATCGCGCACGACAACGGTCTGGATGAAGAAATGCACCGGGGCATGGCGGCCAAGAGGATATTCCGCGCGGGGACGGAGACGCCGATCAGCCTAACGGGACACACGAACCCGGATCGCTATGCGCGCACAGTAGCCAAGCTCAAGAACGCATACGATCTGAAGGTGCCGCTCACGTTCTCGACCGACGCCGACTACTACGTGCCAGGCAAGACCCGCGGAGAAGTGGCGATCGAGTTCATCGAGACGTG
>DASYRX010000193.1:0-22295 GCA_036003845.1 Gemmatimonadaceae bacterium
AGCGTCGGGAAGTCGAACGCCGTCGAGAGCCCCGTTTGCCCGTGTTCCAACAGAAACTTGAAGCGCGTGTTCGTCTCAGCCGCGGTGCCGAAGCCGGCGAACTGCCGCTTTGTCCACAAGCGGCCACGATAACCCGTCGGATGAATGCCGCGCGTAAACGGATACTGCCCGGGCGGCGGGATCGACGCGGGATCGAGGTGGGCGATATCGAGCAGCGTGTAGAGCGGCTCCACCTCGCCTTGGGAATTGACGAAGGCGATGTCGCGCTTCTCGCTCTCTGCATAACGAGCGCGCCACTCGGCGAGCTCTTTCTGCAGGCGCTCCAGCTCCGCCTGCTGCTCCCTAACGAGATCTGGGAGATCTACGTCATCCACTGAAGTCATCCGTCGCCTCGCTGAATGATCCCGGCCGAACGCTCGAGCACCTGATCCGCTACACGAAACGGGCTCACGCTGCCGCCCTCGAGCGCTTCGATCGTCTGATCGAGATACGCGACCAACTGCGCGTCGTTCCACACGCGCCGCCGAAGGCGCCCTTCCGCGATCTGTAGCACCTGTTCCCGCAGACGCTGGCGCCGCCGCACGCGCAACTCGCCGCTCGTTTCAAGATAGCGCCAGTGGCGATCGAGTGCCGTCACCAAATCCGCGATCCCCTCACCTTTGGCGGCGATCGTACGCAGCACGGGAGGGACCCATTGTTCCGTCTGGTCGCGCGCCGCTGCCTCACGAGCGACGCGCGCCGGATTCATCACCTTGAGATCTACGCCATGATGCGCCGGCACATTTTTCATCGTCTCGCCCGATCTCAGGCCGAGCATCAGCTCGAGGTCTGTCTTGACTCGATCGGCCCCTGGGCGATCGGCCTTGTTCACGACGAAGAGGTCCGCGATTTCCATGAGCCCCGCCTTGAGTGTCTGGATCGAATCGCCGGACTCGGGGACGAGAATGACGATGTTGGAATCCACCGCGCGAGCGATGTCGAGCTCGCTCTGTCCCACGCCGACGGTCTCGATCACGATGCGATCGAATCCGAAGGCGTCGAGCACGTCGGCGACAGCGCGCGTTGCCGCGGAGAGCCCACCTAACGAGCCGCGCGTGGCCAGCGATCGAATGTAGATCCCGGGATCCAGCGCGACGCTCTCCATACGAATGCGATCGCCTAACAGCGCTCCCCCGGTGAACGGCGAAGTCGGATCCACGGCGATGATGCCGACCTTGAGTCCCTGCGCTCGATAGGCAGCGGCGAGCTGCGTTGTCGTCGTGCTCTTCCCTGCGCCTGGCGGCCCGGTCATTCCGATACGCCGCGCTCTCCCGACACGGGGGTGCAATCGACTCAGGAGATCATCCGCGCCTTCGCGCTCGTTCTCGACGATGGAGATCGCGCGCGCCAACGCCGCCGGTTGGCCGGCATCGAAGCTGGCGAACAGCCGATCGAGTGCGCTCAAGCGCGCATTCCGCCCGACGTTACACCGGCACGGGACTCGTCGTGCTCGTCGCGAATGTCTCCGACAAGCTCCTCGATCAGATCCTCCAAGGTCACGATGCCTAACACATTTCCGGCGGCATCGAAAATGACGGACATGTGCTGGCGCTGCCGCAGCATCCGGAACAGTGAATCATGGCAGCTTGCCTCGGGACCTAACGTGAGCACGGGCCGCAGCGGCAGCGGCTCGTCCGCGGCGTCTTCGGCGGGGCTCCGCAGCACGTCGAACGCATGCACGATGCCTATGATCTTATCCAGCGTAGCACGATACACGGGGACTCGGCTGTAGCCTGCGGCGGCAATTCGGAGCGCCTGCTCCTTCGGAGGAAGCGCCGCGTCGATCGCGAAGATCCGCTCGCGCGGCGTCATGACATCGCGCACCACCTTGTCGCGGAATTGTACGACGCCGCTGATGATGGCGAACTCCTCGCGGTCGCCCACGCCTTCGAGCTCACCTTCCCGCAGCAGCTCCTCCAGGCCGCTCACGTCAACACCGGCTGGCTGCAAGGCATGAGCGCGCTCGCCTGTTAGGCGCCTGACGAGGGCAAGGATCGGGCGGAAAGCGGTGTCGAAGACTCGCAGGACGGGAAGCAGCGTCGGCAATAACGCGGTCGCCCAGCGTCGTGCTATGGCGCGCGGGATCAGCTGACCGAAGGCGAACAGCACGACCGCATACAGAATGACGGCGCGCGCACGCGCGAGCGAACTGTGTCCAGCACCGGCACCGAGAATCGCTCCCGCGATGAAGACCGTGACGGCGATGGAAGTGCCGGCGACGAGAATCAGCCGTTGCGGGCGCTCGAGGTAGCGCGCCGCGATGCTTGCGCTGCCTGAGAGCTGTCGCTCCACCCAGTGCCGGAGCCAGATGCGACTCACGGTACGCACGCTTGTGGCGGCGGCCGTCAGCGTCGCGACGAACAGCACCGTGATCGCGAGTACAAGAACGGGCGTCACTTTACCTTCTCCAGGTACACCCGCTGCACACGCCGGCGGACTACGCGCTCCACAACCATTACGAAGCCCCGGATCATGAGGCGCTCGCCGGCCCGGGGGACGCGCCCGAGCAGATCGTAGACCAGGCCGCCGACGGTGCTCACGCCTTCGCGCGTGAAGTCGGTGCCCGTGACATCCGACAGCTCATCCAACGTTAGGCGCGCCGAGACCCAGAAGCGGCGGCCGTCTTCCTGCTCGACCGGCGGCTCCTCCTCGTCGTACTCGTCGTGGATCTCTCCGACGATCTCTTCCAGCACGTCTTCGATCGTCACCAGACCAGCCGTGCCGCCGAATTCGTCGACGACGATGGCCATGTGAGTGCCTGACGACTGAAAGTCGCGCAATTGTGCGTCGGCCGATTTGCTCGCCGGGATGAAGGTGGCCGGCCTGACGAGCTGCGTCCAACCGGGCTCCGGCTCCTGGTCGGCGACGACTGCTGGCAGCAAATCTTTGGCGTAGAGAATGCCGACGACGTTGTCGATCGTGTCCGCGTACACAGGCAGGCGCGCATGCTCAGAGCTGCGCACGCGGTCCAGCACCTCGGCCCAGGGCGCTTCGCGATCGATCGCGATGATCTCGACGCGGGGCACCATGATCTCGCCCACCGTGGTGTCTTTGAGCTCGAATACTCCTCCAAGCAGCTCCTTCTGTTCGTTGGACACTTCGGCTTCGGCAGCGACCACTTGTATGAACTGCTCGGCTGCCTCGTCGCGATCCTCGTCGTCCAGCGCCGGCGGCGGAAGCAGGCGAGTGAGGGAGCGTTCCAGGGCGAAGCCTAACGAGACGATCGGCGTGCAGACTGTCTCGACGGCTGCGAGAAAGCCGCTCAGCGGCTTCACTGCACGCGCGGCGAGCGTGTCGCCCATGGCTCGTGCGAGGCTCTCCGTCAGGCCCGCGGCAACGAGCGCGATGGGGAGAGCGATCAGCAGCGTAACACCGAGAGAGAGTCGCGAGAGAGAAAACGCCAGCGCGACGCTGAGTCCGGCGACAAGCTGCGTGGCCAGGCGCATAAAGGCCATCGCCCGATGCACACGCTCACGGCGGTCACGCAGCGCGGCGAGCGACGGCTCCAGCGGCTCGTGCGAGTCGAGGGCGAGTAGGGCGCCGTCGGCTAGCGCGGCGAGCGCACCTAACGCCGAAGCGGCAATCGCGATCAATAGTGCGCCGACGCTCATCGCAGCGCCGCGCGAACGAGTCGTTCTTGTTGGCGCCACATCTCGGAGCGAAATCGACCAGCCGATTCCGGATGCTCGTACCCGGCGGCGTGCAACGCGCCATGTATCAACAGCCGCACAATCTCCTCGCGCGCGCCCACGTTGTACTCGCGCGCGTTACCGCGCGCTACCTCAGGGGCGATATACACGTCCGCGACGAGCGGCGCATCGGTTGTGGCGGGTGTGAACGCGAACGTGATGACGTCGGTCGCGCCGTGCTTGCCCAGGTGCGTGCGATTGAGCTGCGCCATGCTTCGTCCGCTCACAAACGTCACCGAAACCATCGCTCGTCTGACTCCGGCGTGTTTGAGCGCCTGTCTGACGATATCACGGGCACGCGCGCGCGATACGAGTCGTTGGGGTACGCGGGACTCTACGGCCACGTCAATCGTAGCAGGCTCGAGCGCGACGCGGCGCGGACGCCGTCGCGCGGGGGTCAAGCGGCCCCTCCTCCGTCTTTACGAATGCGCTCCATGGCGCCCGACGGATAGTCGATGCGCGCGTGGTGCATGCTCGTTAGGGTGCGGACGAAGGAATCCTTGATGCGCTCCAGGTGCGCCAGCGTAAGGGGCGCGTCGCGTAGCTGTCCCTGCTCCAGCCGGCGCTTGACGATTTTCTCGACGACCTCGCGGATGTGCTCGGGGCTCCGGTCGCGCAAGACGCGCGTCGCCGCATCCACGCCGTCGGCCATCATGAAAATCGCCGACTCAGCCGTTTGCGGGAGCGGGCCTGCATATCGAAAGAGCGCGCTGTTCGGATCATCGCCGGTTCCGCGCGCCTTCTCCGCAAAGAACGAGATCGGCTCGGTCCCATGATGCTCGGCGATGAAAGCGCGGATCGCGCGCGGTACGCGATGCGCTTCAGCGAGCCTGAGGCCGTCACCGACGTGTCCCTTGATGATGGCCGCGCTTTCTGTTGGCGTTAGGCGGTCGTGCGGGTTCTCGCCGGACTGATTCTCGACGAAGTACGGTGGCCGCGCGACTTTGCCGACGTCGTGGTAGTACGCGCCCACCCGCGCAAGAAGGCCGTTCGCCCCGATGGCGGTGCAGGCCTGCTCGGCGAGCTGGGCCGAGGCGAGCGTATGTGCGAAGGTTCCCGGCGCTTCGAGACTCAAGCGGCGCATGAGCGGCCTGTTGAGATCGGACCACTCGAGCAAACTGAAATACGTGTCGATGCCGCTCACGTTCTCGACGATGGGCAACAGCAGCAACGCGAGCGCAACGGACACGACGGCGTTGAGCGTCCCGATAGCGATGCCGGTGGGCGCGTCGCTCAACGGTGTCGCCGTCCAGAGCGTGACAGCGACTGCCGCAACCGCATAACCAGCGGCCAACACACCGATGGCGACGTATGCGCGGCGTCGCTCCGTCAGGCTGCGGACGCTCCACGCCGAGACGGCGCCGCCTAACAAGCAGAGGATGGCGCCCTTCTGTCCGGCCAGCGGTGGGAGTTGCCCGATGAGGAGCGCCAGCATGATCGTGGCCAGCATACTCGTGCGCGCATCGAGCAGCACGCCTAACGTCAGGCCAGCGACGCCGATCGGGACGAGCGCGCCTGTGAACGGCCCGTAACTCGGGATATAGAACAGAATCCCGCGTGTGAGCACGAGCACGACGATGAAACAGAGCGCGATCCCGAGAATCGCGCGAAACGACGCATAGACGCCCGGCCGATAAAGCGCGAGGATCACGCCAAGCGGAATGACGAGCAGCGTTTGCAGCACGGCGGCGCCGACTACTGTGCGCCACGAGAGCGGCGTCGGTGGGAACAGCGCGACGATGATCGCGCCGATCGCCAGCGCGACGGCTACGCGTTGAGCGTGCGCGACGAGCTCTAGTCGCCGTGGAAGCTCGGCGAGCCAGCTGCCTGACGTGCCGGTCGGCGGAGGGGGAGCCACGAGTTAGTCGACGGACTCGTCGCGGTACGCGCGGATGATTTCGCGAACCAGGCGATGACGCACGACGTCGGTCTCGTCCAGGTAATGGAACGCGATGCCATCGATGCCGCGCAGAATCCGCTCGATCTGCAGCAGCCCCGAGTCCTCGCGCTTCGCGAGATCGATCTGCGTCTTGTCGCCGGTCACCACGGCCTTGGCGTTCACGCCGAGTCGCGTTAGGAACATCTTCATTTGCGCGCTGGTGGCGTTTTGCGCTTCGTCGAGGATCACAAAAGCCTCGTTCAGCGTACGGCCGCGCATATAGGCGAGTGGCGCAATCTCGATCACGCGCGTCTCGAGCGCGCGTTGCATGCGCTCGGGCGGCATCATGTCTTCGAGCGCGTCGTAGAGGGGGCGCAGGTACGGATCGACCTTGGCCTGGAGATCGCCGGGGAGGAACCCTAACGACTCGCCTGCCTCGACCGCCGGGCGCGCCAGCACGATGCGGCGCACGCGTTTACGCAGCAGCGCGTCGACTGCCATCGCGACGGCGAGATAAGTCTTTCCCGTTCCAGCGGGACCGATGCCGACGACGATGTCGTTCTCCATAATCAGCCGCAGATACTCGGCTTGTCCGGGACTTCGAGGTCGAATCAGCTTGCGGACGCCGGGAAGCGCGATTCGCGGCTCACCGTCGCTCCCGTCTCCGGACAGATCGTGCGCCTCCATGCTCAGGCGCACGACCTCGTCAGGCGTCAGATCGCTGCGCTGACGCGCGGCGTCGATCATGCGCTGGGCGAGCTGAATGCCCTGCGTGACCGCGCTTTGCGGCCCGGTGAGCACGAGCGCGTCGCCTCGGAGCGCCACCTTAACCCCGGTCTGACGCGAAAGCTCGACGAGGTTTGCGTCGTTCACGCCGGCGAGCGTGAGCAGATCGGCGCCACCCGTGTCGAGGCGCTGAGTCGTGACCTGCTCGCTCACGGGGCGCTGCCTCCCTTCCCGGCCGCTCTCGTTAGGTGCAGCGCGGCGAGATCGGCGGGATTCACGGTCGTCGGAGCGCCTTCGAACAAGGCTCTCGCGGCGGTGGTCTTGGGGAACGCGATGACATCGCGCATCGACGCTGCACCGGCGAGCTGCATGGCGATGCGGTCGAAGCCGAGCGCGAAGCCGCCCATCGGCGGCGCTCCGGCCGCGAGGCCCTCGAGCAGGAATCCGAAACGGCGCGCCTGATCGTCCGGCGAGATGCCTAACAAGCGGAAGATTGTCCCTTGCAGGACTGGATCCGTTATGCGGATCGAGCCACTGCCCAGCTCATTCCCATTGTAGACAGCATCGTAATGCAGCGCGCGACAGCGTCCCGGATCGCTCTCCAGCCACTGCGCGTCGTCCGGATGCGGTGCCGTGAAGGGATGGTGAGCGGGGACGTACGCTCCAGAATCCGACTCCAGCTCGAATAGCGGGAAATCCACGATCCAGACGAATGCATGCTTCATGCGCGGCTCGATGCCAGGCCGCCTAACTAGCGCGGAGCGCACGATGTGCAGCGCCGGCGACGTCACGCTATCGGGGCCGGCGACAGCGAGTAAGAGATCTCCGGGGGCCCCGCCGATCGCTCCGAGCGCGGTAGCTCCAATCGCCTTGACGCCCTGCCCTTCCCAACCGTCGGATGTGCGACGCGCCCAGATCAAGCCGCCGGCCTTGGCGTCCTTCACGGCAGCACTCCAACTGTCCAGGTCTTTCCTCGAGACGCTGGCCGAGTCAGCTGCGACGATCCCGCGAACCCGGCCGCCGGCGGATAGATGATCGCGCACAAAAGGAGCAGCGTCGTCGCCGATCTTGCTCGTTACGTCCTGTATCTCGAAACCGTAGCGCTGGTCAGGCTTGTCGACACCATACCGCTCCAGCGCATCGCGATACGCGAGGCGCGGAAACGGGGCCGTCACCGTTTCGCCGGCTTCGTCCCACTGATCGACAAGGATGCGTTCGATAATGGCGTAGATATCCTCCACGCCGACGAAGCTCGCCTCGACGTCGATCTGCGTGAACTCCGGCTGACGATCGGCGCGCAGGTCCTCATCGCGGAAGCAGCGTGCGATCTGGAAGTAGCGATCGAAACCCGCCACCATGAGCAACTGTTTGTAGATCTGCGGCGACTGCGGCAGCGCGTAGAACTCACCGGGATGGATCCGGCTCGGCACGAGATAGTCGCGCGCTCCCTCGGGCGTGGGCTTCGTAAGGATCGGCGTTTCGATCTCAAGGAAACCGGCGCCCGCGAGCGTCCGTCGCGCACGCTGCAGGAGTCGGTGGCGCAGGATCATGTTCTCTGCCATCTCCGGGCGGCGCAGGTCGAGCAGCCGATGCTTGAGGCGCAGCTCTTCGGCAGGAAGCTTGTCGTTCTTCGTGCGGGCCACAGGGATGGCCGGCGTGATCGCGGGACCAACCACGCTCGCCCGCTTGGCGCGCACCTCGATGTCTCCCGTCGTCAGCTCGGGATTGCGACCCTCCACCGGGCGTTCGACCACCTCGCCTTCGACGAGCACGACGGTCTCCGGCGTTAGGCTCGCCGCGACCTCCAGCGCGCTCTGCTCCGAATAGCGCGGGTCGAAGGAGACCTGGACCACGCCTTCGCGATCACGCAAGTCGACGAAGATCAATCCACCGAGGTTGCGCGTGCGATGCACCCAGCCGCCAAGCTTTACCGCGCGCCCGGCGTGCTCCTTTCGCAGCGCGCCGGCCATGTGCGAGCGCAGGGTCGTGCCTAACGCGCCGTCCTGCGTCATGCCTGAGCGCTCTCACGCGCATGCAACCAGTGCCACAGCGCGACGCCTAACCAGGCGCCGACGACGTCGGCCACCCAGTCGAATACGTCTGCGCTGCGTCCTGGCACGCTGCGCTGATGCCACTCATCCCACGCACCGAGCAAGGCGACGCCACCTACGACTTTCCACGTGGCCGAGTCGCGCCTTGCGACAATGCCGCGGCGCCACGAGTACGAGGCTACAGCGTACATGAATGCATGTGTGAGTTTATCAGCGCCCGGAAATGGAGGCTGCCATGTCGGATCGCTCACGCTGATCGAGTTGACGACGAGGATCGCGGCCGTCCACACGATCGCGGCGGCGAGCCACGGCTTGGACGCGGCGCTCACGAACCGCGAGCGTCGCTTGAAGAGCCGGCAGAGGAGCGTCCTGACTTTCTGCCTCGCCGGCCATCGCACCGCAAGCGGTTGTCGTGCTGACACATGGGGGCGCGAAATCTAAGAGACACGGCGCAGCCCTGGGAAGCGACGCAGGATGTGATTGACCCTACTCTGCCATGGTCCTAAGCTCCGGCCGATGCGGTGTCTACCGTTCGCAATACTAGCTGCCCCGCTCGCCAGTGGAATCGCCCTCTCGCAGCAGCTGCCTGGCCGCGACCTCTTCGATCTCCCAGTTGCGGCACTCGCTGAGGGGACGGCGCTCGCGCTCTTTGCTGGGGACGGCCTGCGTAATCCCGCGTCGCTCTTCGTCACGAGTGGCGAACGGGCGCGGCTTTCCCTTTCGTCCCTGTCGACGGGCCGGGAGCAGCGCGTCAGCGCGCAGACGTTCGCTCTGGCCTACGCGATTCGTCGGGCGACGGTCGGGCTGACGGTCGCACGCTCCAGCGTCGGAGACATCGCCAGAACCGACACCGATCCGCAGACAGTCGGCTCCGACATTCCATATGGAATGCTGGTAGTATCTGGCGTCGCGGCGCATCGCGAAGGGCGCACCCTAACGAGCGGCATTGCGCTACGGTATCAGTCAGGTGAGCTGGATACAGAACGCCGGCAAGAGTTCGGCATCGATGCCGGCGTGATTCTGGACAGCGTCGCGAAGCGCGACATCACCGTTGCGGCCTCGAGCTTTCTCTGGCGTCCGGGCGCTGCCGCGAGCCTCGGTCGTAGTGGCGCGGCGTTTTCCGGCGCGATCGATGCACGAGCGGTTTCTTTCAGGAGATGGGGCGATGCCACGCTTCGCGCTGGCTATGCCTGGACCGGGACGCCGCAGATGTCGAACGAGCATTTTGGCTACGTGACGCTGCGCTCGCGCGTGTGGGACGCCCGAGCCGGCGCCGCGCGCATCATCACGCGGACCGATGCGACGACGCGCCTGCGCATCGCGTTAGGTGCCCGCTCGGGCCGCTACCGGATTGGCGTCGCGCGCGAAGAGAGTCCATACGGTCTCTCGCCGTCGTACGTGTTCATGCTCGTGACGCATCTGGCGCAGCAGTGAGCGAGAACCTTCTCAACCTCACGCCGGCCGCCGCGGAGCAAATGCTGCGCGAGTTCGCCGTCGCTCGGGGCGTCGAGCCATATCGCGGCAGTCAGGCCGCGAATCACTTGTGGCACTCGCCCAAGCCGGGCTTCGCGGAGATGTCGGACCTGCCTGTGGCGTTCCGCAACGCGCTGGCCGAGGCGTTCACGGTACCGCGCCTAACGCTGGACATGCGGCAGAGGTCGCGCGATGGCACGGAGAAGTTTCTCTTTCGACTCAGAGACGGACAGGCGATCGAGAGCGTCGCTATCCCTGAGAGACGTCGCCTGACGCTGTGCATTTCCTCGCAGGCCGGCTGCGCCCTGCAGTGCGCGTTCTGTGCGACGGGCGCGATGGGCTTCGCGCGCAACCTGGAGCCCTTCGAGATCGCCGGACAAGTGCGCGAGCTGCTCCTGCTCGAGCCGCCGATCAAACCCACGAACATCGTGTTCATGGGGATGGGCGAGCCGTTCATGAACTGGGACGCCGTCGATACTGCCCTAACGATTCTCAATTCGCCGAAAGGCCTCGGCATCGGCGCGCGCCATATCACGGTGTCGACCGTCGGCGTTCTGCCGGGCATCGAAGCGTTGGCGCAGCGCCGAGAGCAGTTCAGGCTTGCCTTCTCGATCCACGCGCCAAATGACGCCATGCGGCACGCGTTGATGCCGATCAATACCAAGTATCCGCTGGCGAGCGTGCTCGAAGCGGCGCGCAAGTTTCAGCGACGCGTGACGTTCGAATACGTGATGTTAGGCGGTGTGAACGACCAGCCCGCTCATGCACGTGAGCTAGCGGTTCACGCGCGCGCGTGCGGCGCGTTCGTCAATCTCATTCCGCTGCACCCCGGCGGCGCCGGGCACTTCGCGCCATCGAGTGTCGAAGCGACAGCGCGATTCGAGCGCCTGTTGCGCGAGGCCGGCGTCGAGGTTGCCGTGCGCAAGAGCCGCGGCCTCGACATCGCGGCGGCGTGCGGGCAGCTACGGGTAGAACGGCTTCGCCGGCGCCCGCCAGTCGCGGCCGAGCAGCACGCTCACGTCAAGGTAGCGACCGGAGTCGACGTCAACGACGACGCGGGAAACGCCTAACGCCTTGGCGACGAGCTCTGCCCAATCGCGGTGTCCCGATCGATCGATGACCTGTGAGGAATCGCGCGGCGGCGAACCCGAGGCGTATCGCACGACGTCGAAGCCCTGGTCGCGCAGGAAGAACATCGCGCGACGGCCGAGTCCGCGTTGTGTAGTGGTGTTGATGACCTCGACGCGGATCGTAACGCTATCGGGGATCTGAACGACTTTCGGGACATCTGCCGTGCCCCGCTGCGTGTTGTCATCCCCGCACGCTGCGATGAGCACGGCCGCCGTTAGGCACGCGACCGCGCATCGCAAACTAACCCACCGCAGACTAACGCGGAAAAAACGCGGACTAACGCGGAGACTGCTTTTAACAAGAACGACAAAAACGTCCGTTTGTGTCCGAGATCTGTCTGCGTTCGTCCGCGGTGAAGCAGTTAACACAAGTCGGCTACCGCACCACGTTCCAGAGTGCGACGGTCTCAGGAAATAGTGGTTTTCCTTCGCGCACGTTCCACTCAATCCGCATCCGTAGCACCTGCCTGAACACGCCATCGAAATCATGCGGAAGGTGCGCCGCGAGGAAAGCGCGGTCGTCATGCATGAAAGGTCTGCCCGGCTCCAGGAAATCAGCCATGTACAGCGCTCGGCCGGTTCGATCCCATTCCGGATGACCCGTTGTGTGCCAGCGGATCGCTTCGAGCACGTCGCCGCGGCCTTCCCCTTCGGTCGCGAGGCGTGCCGCGGCCGCCGGACCGTGCAGCGTTTGAATCGGACGACTGTCGTTAGGTACGAACGACTGGATCACGTCGTTCGGCGCGTCGCGCATGGCATCGTGCCATGCGCCGACATCATGCCACGCCTTGGCCGTCGACGCATCCAGGTGCAACGCCTCCGCCCAACGATCCAGCAGCGCCGTCACTCGCTGGATGTGCGCACGACGCTTCTCCGATACCTGCGCCCACTCCGGCAAGTTGAGCGTCACCGACCCGCCTCCGCGTCCAGCTCCTCCAGCTCGCGTTGCCAGAAGTCGCGCGTGGCAAGCCCTGGATGCGGAAGACGCAGCGCCGGATCGTCGCTGGCCACGTCGTCATAACGCACCAGATCGAGATCGATCGTGCGCGAGGCCCATCGCTCACCACGCGTGCGGCCGAGCCGCAGCTCGATGTCGTGCAGTCGCGCGAGCAGCTCTCGCGGCGACAGAGCCGTCTCCAGCTTCACCATCTGATTGAGGTAGCGTGGCTGCTGAGCGCCGCCTAACGGATCGGTCTCTTCGATGCGCGATTCCGCGAGCAGACGGCTCGTCGGCAGCTGCGCCAGCGCCGAGCGCGCGTCAGCCAGGTACCGCGCTCGATCTCCCAGATTCGATCCCAGCGCCACGTACGCGACGTCAGTCATCGCGAGTGAGCTCGATGCTCACTTCGGCGCTGTCGAGTGGGCCGGGCAATGGCACATGCGGCTTGCGCACCGTCACGCGTACTCGATTTGCCTGATCCGTCGCCATAGCGCGCTCGGCGATCGAAAGCGCCAATCCTTCGAGGTAATCCACTGGGCCTTCGCCGACAACGGAAGCGACGAGGTCATACAGTTGGCGATAGTCCAGAAGCAGTCCGCCGCCTCCACCGCCTGCTGGCGTTCGCGGCCAGACGCGCACGTCGACCTCGATCGGCTGCGGTAGCTCTCGCTCATGCGGAAGAATTCCGACGCGCGCATGAAACGACACGCGATTGAGCGCGACCTCATAATTGGTCTGCACGGCGGCAACGTAGGCCGCCCTTCGTGCAGTGTCAATTTGCTCGGTGATCGATCCGCGTCAGGCGGCGAGCGAGCTCTCCCAACGATGACGCAAGCTCTCGCAATTGACGCGACGCACCCTCCAGCTCGGCGAGCGCCCGCGCTTGATCGTCCGCGGAAGACGCGGCCTGCTGAGCACCACCCTGATTGCGCCGAGAGATGCCCGCGATGCGATCCATGTGCTCGCGCAAACTCGCGACAGCTGCTTCCTGCTGATGCGTCGTCTCGGCGATGCGCTGCGTCCATCCCATCGCCGCTTCACTGCCTTCAGAAATCGTGTCCAGCGCGCGCAGCGCGGATGATGCGAGTGTTTCGACGTCGCCCACGACATCGTGACCGCGCACCATTTCGTCTTCGGCGCGCGTGACTTCCTGCGCGAAGCCGCTCACCACCGTGGCAGCGTCGTTCGCGACGCGACCGCTCTGTTCAGCGAGCTTGCGGATCTCCTCCGCGACGACGGCGAATCCTTTCCCTTCCTCGCCGGCTCGCGCAGCCGCGATCGCGGCATTGAGCGCCAGCATGTGCGTTTGATCCGCGACGTCGCGCAGCACCGACATGAAGCGCGTTAGGCGCTGGTTCGAGGCGCGCAGCTCGTTCAGGACGCTCGTGCTCGACGTGACGATCGCCTTTGCCTTGACGAGCCGCTGCAGCGCGTCGCCGATCGTCGCTCGATTGGCGGTGGAGATCTGCGCGGATCGTGCGCTCGCCTGCGCAGCCTCGCCTGCGTCGCGCGCGATGTCGGCCGTCGCGCGATAGAGCGCATCGGCGGCTTCCTGGCCGCGTGCAGTCTGCGCCCCTTCCTCAGTGACGCCTTCGCGGAACTGCGCCGCGAGGTTGGCGACGAGCTCAGCGCCTGAGCGCAGCGCTCGTGTCGAATCGTTCAGCGTTGCGATTTGCTGTTCCAGGCGCGTCGCCGTATCGACGAGGGGCCGTCGCAGATCCTGGATCTGCAACGTCGTGGCGAGCTGGCTCGCGAAGCGCAGTACTACGGCGAGCTGCTTGGGACCGTACGTCGCGCGCTTGTGGTGCTCGATCTCGATGATCCCCACGACGCGATCGCCGAAACGCATGGGGACGACGGCGATGCTGCGTGCGGACGGCCTAACGCGCTCGACGCGTTCGTCTCGCAGGGCATCTGTGATGACGATGGGCGTGCCTGTATCGATGACCTGCGTGCGCAGGCGCTGATTGTCGGGACCTGGATCGCGCCAGGACGTGAGCACGCCGTCGCCTGTGCTATAGATCATCCGGAGCGAGCCGTTATGCACGCGCGACACACGGAAGTCGCTCCATTCGACGAGCCGGTTGGCGAGACCTGTGACGCGATCGAACGTCTCCGCCATTGACGCATCCTCGTTCACGACGAGCTCCATCGCGTGCACCTTGTTCAGCTCCTCGGCCGCGATCGCTTCTTCGATGATCTTCTTGAAGAGCAGCCCGGCGAAGCCGATCGCGACGGCTACAACGATCCAGCCGAAAATACCGAGCGTCGTTAGGGCTGCGAGCACGACGATCGCGCCGACAGCGCATGCGCCGAACGTGATGACTTCATACCGCAATACCAGCGAGCGCTCGTCAGGCAGCAGCTTATCGCGCTCGATCAGCGAGAAGTACTGCAGCATGCGGCCGAGGACGAGCTGCAGAACCATGAACAGCGAGAATGCGGGAATGAGATCCGCCGTGAGCGCGGAAGCGCCGGCGGTGCCCATCGTCCAAACGACGACAGCGTAGACGCCGAAGGCCGCATACATGGCCACGGCCTCGCGGCCCGCGTTGATCCACGCCGGCATGAGCGGCTTGCGCGTGCCGAGCCAGTCCCCTACGAGCACACCGACGAACGTCGCGAGCATAGTGGCCGGCGCGCCCACTGCGAGTGTACCGGCCGTCGTGACGAGCTGCGTCGCGCTGAGATAGGAATACTTCGTCAGCGGAATCGTGAACGAGCGCATGCCGATCGTCACGGCGAGCATGAGCGCGATCGCTATGCCGTGCTTCGCCCAGCGCGGATCGGTGACGAGCGCCGCGACCGTCACCGCGGTGCCGCCAAGCAGCATCAGGCGTCCGAAGTTGTTGATGTTCCGCATCGCGTTAGGCGCTATCCAGAGCGCGACGCAGGCTTCGCACCAGGTCGGCGGCGCGCTCGACGCTGAATCCCGCTTCACGCACGACTGCGGATCCGACAACGATGCCGTCAGCCAGCGCGCCGACTTCGCGCGCCTGAGCCGGCGTGGAGATGCCGAAGCCCACGCAGATCGGGAGCGACGTCGCGCTGCGCAACCGCTGAATCGTTCGTGGCAGATCGGCGCTGATGTCCTCGCGCTCTCCCGTCACTCCGGTGCGGCTGATCAAGTACACGAATCCACCACCGTGTGCCGCGATGTCGCACATCCGTTCAGTCGGTGTCGTCGGTGCCGCAAGTCTCACGAAAGCCAGCGGTCCCTCGCCTAACCAGCGTTCGCGCTCCGGATCCGCGCCGACCGGCAGGTCGGTGACGAGCACGCCATGGAAGCCCGCCGCCGCCGCGTGCTCCAGCACGCGCGTCCCCGCCGCCAGCAGCGGATTGAGATAGCTGAACAGGACGACGGGAATCTCCAGCTGCGCGGCGCGCACGAGCTCCAGCACGCGGCTCACCGTCATGCCCTGCGCGAGTGCCGTCTGCGAGCTTTGCTGAATGACGGGACCGTCGGCCATTGGATCCGAGAACGGAACGCCGACCTCGATGACATCGGCACCGGCCTGCGCGACGGCGCGCAGCAGCTGGAGTGAGTCGTTAGGTGTCGGATGCCCGGCCGTGAGGTAGACGACCAATGCCCGCCGCTCCTGGCGCTTCAGGTCAGCGAAGCGCGCGGCGATCGCGTCAGACGAAGTAGTCGCCGACATTGATCCCGTAGCGGTCAGGGTTGTCCGTCTTGATGATCGTGCGCTTATAGGCGCCCGATGCGTTCTGCTCCGTCAGATCCACGAGCACACCCGGGTACACGACGTTGCCGCGCTCGTCGCTCACGATGCGCGCGATGGGACGCGAGACAGCTTCGGCGCGCGGATTCGGCGACTGGACGATGGCCAGCTCGAACGTGTCCAGCAGCACGAGCGTGCCGACGGGGAAGATGCCTAACAAGTTGATGAAGCCTTTGACGATCACCGGATCGAAGCCGCGCTTCGGGTTGCTGCGCATCTCCGCCAGCACGGCCGCTGGCGAGAGCGGCGTAGTCTGATACGCTCGGCGTGACGTGGCCGCGTCGAAGCCGTCGGCCACTGCGACGATCTTGCTGAAGATGCTCTGCGTGCGCTCGCGCACCGGCCTGGGATAGCCCGTGAGATCCTGCTTCATGTGATGCTCATAGCACACCACCATGCCGCGATACGGGTGCTCCTGCTGGCCGCGGAATGAGAACAGCGTGAGCACACCCATCCACGGATGCGCGGCCATCTGCCGCCAATCGTCGTCCGTGAATCCTTCCGCCTTGTTCAACACATCCAGCGGCACGCGCGACTTGCCGATGTCGTGGAACAACGCGGCCATTCCCAGATCGTACAGCTGCAGCTTACTCAAACCCAGCCGCCGTCCAAGCGCAACTGAGAAGATGCAGACGTTGACGCTATGCGTGAATGTGTACTCGTCGTAGTCGCGAATGGTCGTTAGGCCGAGCAGCGAAGTTTCTTCGTTGAGGATCTGGTCGACGATCGACTGCACGACCCGCTTGATCTTCTTGATGCTGGGGCTCTGCCCCATGCGCACCGACTTGATCACGTCTTTCGTCACCGCGACCGACTGCGAGTACGTCCGCTTTGCCGCTGCCTTCGCCTTCTCGTGAAAGTCTTTGTCGTCCTCCGTGACGAGCGGCGGCCCGAGATCAATCGTGTGAACGTCGGCGGCTTCCAGCTTCTCGAGCACGACGTCCAGCGTCGTGTCGTCGTCGCGTCCTAACGAAAGAAGCAGCGACAGAAAAACGAGCCAGTCGCGCGACTCGGCTTGCTCGGCGACGCGCACTGTGCCTATGCCGCACGCGCGCAGGAGCGACAGCAGCTGGCTGAAGCTGGCGTAGTTGTCCAGGTCGAGTCGCAACCGCGTCGAGTTGACGAAGATGAATTCGACGGACGCTCGCAGCTCCAACTCCTTCTCGCGGTGCGTCAGCTCGCGCGCGGCGTTGACGACGTCGTCCAGCGCGTTCTTTACGGCTTCGTTTTCGGGCGGATACAAGCGGATCGCGCGCAGCGCACCAGCGATCGTGTTGATGAGGATGCGTCCCGCCTTGCGGACGAACGCATCGCTCCCAGCATCGCTGAGCGGCGCGACGACAGCGGGCGCGATCACCTGTCACCACCGCGCAGCGCGCGGTTCACCGTCGTGCGCACGAGCACGTCCTTGTCTTCGGCGGACTTGCGCAGCGAGGCGAGCGCCGCGCTGGATCCGATCTTGCCTAGCGCTTTGGCTGCGCAGGCGCGCAGCTCCGGGTCGCCTTTCTTTCCCAACAGCGAGCGGCTGTTGAGGAAGCTGTCAAGCGTGGAGACACCGGCTTCGCCGCACATCGCGCCGTACGCCTCGAAGAAGGCCATGCGCTCGGTGAGGTCCGCGCCTTCCAAGCGGCGGCTCTTGATCGCGGCCTCGAACCGCGAGAGCGCCGGTCGGTGTGAGTTGGTGGCGAAGACTTTGGCGGCCGCCACACGCACGTCGCGCTCATGATCGTCGATCGCCTTCTCGAGGTGTTGCAGCGCACCAGGGGACGCGATCTCGCCTAACGCGACAACCGCGGCCAGCCGCTGCGCCGAGTCGGTGAGGGTGAGCAGCTTTGCCAGAGCCGGCACGGCCGCATTGGCGCGCATCGCCCCAGCCCGCCGCACGGCTTCCAGCGACACCTCGCGCTCAGCGGCGCCGATGAGCCGCACGAGCTCCGCGGTATTCGCCGAAGCGAGTCGATCGGCAGCGCTCTCGAGAGTGGCGCGTACACGTGAGGACTGCAGCTTGCTCAGCCACAGGAGCGCCACACCTAACGCGGCTGGCCTGAGCTCCGCGAACACGGACTCGAGATCTTCTTCCGGCGGCAGGTCGGCGCGTTCATCCAGCGCCTGAAGCAGCTGCGAAAGCGCATCGTGCTCGCTGAGCTTCGCCGATATGGACTGCAACGCCTGACGATCGGCGTCGCTGAGGTCAGACACGCGTTCGATGCACGTGCGGACTTCGCGCAGGAGATACGCGACGCCCGAGTAGTGGCCGCCAACGAGGAGCGTCACCAACAGAGCCTGCAGATGCGCGAGAACTTCGTTGCGAACGGTGGCGTCTGTCTGGACTTCGTAAATGTCCATCAGCACCGAGAGCACGTTCTTGCGCAGGTCGCCGGCGTACTCGGTGCGAATCTGCGCGCGCAGATACTCTATTTCGCTTTCGTCCAGGAAGTAGAGCGTCGTGTCGAACGAATCCAAACTCACCACGCCAGGCGGGAGGATCTGTTCCTGTAGCGGTTCCGGCTGCGCGGAGTCCTTGAGCTTCTCGCGCGCCTGATCGTCCAGCCGCTCGATCGGCTCCGCTTCGAGCGCCAAGTCCACATAACGATACCTAACGCAGTTGAACTCGCGCTCCCATAAGAGCGTGAGCAGGTCGTCGTCGTCCTGTCCAGCGCGACGCACTCGGCACAGGATGTCGATCAAATCCGTCAGCTCGTTTTGCTCCACGTCGCGTAGCAGCCGCAGCTCGCGCACGCCGTCTTTGTAGAGCAGCCACGGAAGGTTGTCCGCGGCCTTGTCCGGCTCGTTCAGCACGACGCGCCCTTCCCACTTGAGCTGCGTCTCAGTGATTTCGAACGCGATCTCCTCGGTGCGCGACCACACGGCGCGGAAGGCACCGCGCGCGCTCTCGATTGCGCGCAAGTACGTCGGGTTGTTGTGCAGATAGAGTTGATGCGCGCGAATCCCTCGCGTTAGGTGGCTGATCAATTCATTCACCAACGCAACTGCGACTGGCGGCTCGGGCAGCTCCTCGCCTGGAGTGTTGGCCGCAACCACGGCAGTCAGCGTCACGCCTGGACGACCCCGGACTCGCTCACCTGCGCGACATCCTTGTCGCCTCGCCCGCTCACACACAGCAACACATGATCGGACGTCGCCCAGCGGCCTCGCTCGGCGCTCATCCACGCAACGGCGTGCGCCGCTTCGAGCGCTGGAATGATCCCTTCCATGCGGCTGAGCAGCGTGAGACCCTGCAACGCCGCGGCGTCATCGACGGCGACGTATGTCGCGCGCCCAGTTTCTTTGAGGTACGAGTGCTCGGGACCGACGCCAGGATAGTCGAGCCCCGCGGAAATCGAATGCGCTGGATGCACCTGACCCGCTTCGTCCTGCAGCAGGTAGCTCAACGATCCGTGCAGCACACCAGGCTTCCCGCGAGATAACGACGCCGAGTGGCGCTCCGAGTCGAGGCCTTCACCAGCGGCCTCGACGCCGATCAGCTCAACGCCCTCGTCCGCGAGAAAGCCCGCGAAGATTCCCATCGCGTTGGACCCACCACCGACGCACGCGACGACCGAGCGCGGCAAAGCGCCCGCACGCTGGAGCATCTGCTCGCGCGCTTCACGTCCTATGACCGATTGAAATTCTCGCACCATACGCGGATAGGGCGCAGGTCCGACGACAGACCCGATGATGTAGTGGCTCTCGCGCACGTTCGTGACCCAATCTCGGATGGCTTCCGTCGTTGCATCTTTCAGCGTTCGAGTGCCAGACGAGACTGGGACGACCGTGGCGCCGAGGAGCTGCATGCGAAAGACGTTGAGCGCCTGTCGCCGCATGTCCTCCTCACCCATGTAAACGACGCATTCCAGCCCGAATCGGGCACATATAGTTGCCGTGGCGACCCCGTGCTGGCCTGCCCCAGTCTCGGCGATGATCCGTCGCTTCCCCATACGACGAGCGAGCAGGGCCTGTCCGATCGTGTTGTTGATCTTGTGAGCGCCCGTGTGGTTCAGGTCTTCGCGCTTGAGCCAGACGTTGGCGCCTACGTGCTCTGAGAGGCGCGGCGCGTCTGTCAGCGGGCTTGGCCGCCCGACGTAGTCTCTCAGAAGGTCATCGAAATCGCGATGGAAATCGGGGTCGGACCACGCCGTATTGAAGGCCTCGTCCAGCTCATCGAGCGCCGGAATGAGGGTCTCTGGAACGTACCGGCCGCCGAATCGACCGAAGCGATGGGCCGCCGTTGGATCAGCCGTCACCGGCTCATCGCTCCAGCCCCCACCGCCCTCACAAAAGCGCGCATGAGCGCTTCGTCTTTGACCCCAACCGACTGTTCGACACCGGAGGAGACGTCGACGACGCTTGGCGCGAACAGCTCGATCGCTAGTCCGACGTTCTCCGGTGTGAGCCCGCCGGCCAGAACGAGTCGCGGGATCGAGCGATGCTTGAGCTGCGACACGACGGCCTCCCATGCGAACGTGCGTCCACCTCCGCCCAGCGGCGAGCCGTTCTCGAGCCGCGCATCAAGCAGCACACGATCGGCCGCGCTCGCGATCTCATCGAGATCCTCGGGTAGCTGATCGCCTTCGATGCGCCGCGCCGCCCAGATTTCACCGCCGAAGGAACCGCGCAGACTGCGGACATCCGACGGTTTTGGATCAGCATGTAGCTGAATGACGTCCAGCCCGACCTGAGCCGCAGTAGCGAGGATTTCCAGCGATGAAGCGGCATCGAAAACGCCGACTCGCTTGGGCGGATCCCGCAATTCATCCAGCGGTGCGAAGACAGCAAGTGCGCGAACAGCGTCGAGGCGACGCCGACTCTCAGCGAACACCACGCCGAGGAAGCTGGCACCTAGCGACGCGCCTAAACGCGCGTCTACTGCGCGAGTGAGCCCGCAGAACTTCACGCTAGCGGTCACGCACGTCCTCTCGAGCAACGCCTGTCAGCGCGCGAACGGCGAGTACTGGATTGTCGGCGCGCGATAACGCCGACCCGACAAGCACAGCGTCGGCTCCGATGCGTGCGAGCTTCTCCACGTCCGAGCGGCTGCCGATGCCGCTTTCGGCGACCGCGCAGATGCCGCGTGGAATGCGCGGCAGCAGTTCTGTGACGACGCTGGGGTCGACGACAAGGGTCTCGAGGTCGCGAGCGTTCACACCGATGCATGGCGCTCCCTGGTCGATCGCCCAGAGCAGCTCTTCGGCGCTATGCACTTCGACCAGGCACTCCAGGCTGAGGGCGCGCGCTTCGTTGAGCATCGTCTTGAGCCCGATCGCACCTAACGCGCGCGCGATGAGCAGCGCCGCCGAGGCGCCGGCGACTTTCGCCTCGTACAGCTGCAGCGGATGTACGTGAAAGTCTTTCCGGAGTAGTGGGACGTTGACGGACACGTGCGCCCGAGCGAGTGCCAGGTCCGCCAGGGAACCTCCGAATTCGGACTCCTCGGTGAGAACCGAAAGCGCGGCGGCACCACCTTCCTCGTATTCGCGGACACGGCGGCCGACATCGAGATCTTCGCGCAGAACCCCCTGTGACGGTGAGCGTCGCTTCACTTCAGCGATCACGCCGACGTCGATCCCTTCCTTCAATGCTGCCTGAAACGGCGGCTGCTGAGTGGCGCGACTGGCAGCGGCGCGCAACTCGGCCTGAAGGGGCATCAACGATTTGGCAACACGCTGCCGCGCGGCGGCAACCAGGCGACTTAGGGCTCCGGCGCCCCCGGTCGGACGCACGCCAGTACTACGCGCTTGCACTTCGGCTCCTGTTCGGATAATGTAGCTTCGGTTCTTGTTCGGGCAGCAGTCTGATCTGCTCCCGTGTTTCCCGATCCCTATTCCCGACCCCGCCAATGACTCTCACCAAACGCCAGCGGGAGATCCTCGATTACCTGCAGACGCACGCCATCGATCATGGCTACGCACCGAGCTTCGAGGAGATTGCCAAGCGATTCCGCTATAACTCGCTGGCAACGGTTCACGAGCATCTCAGCAATCTCGAGCGGAAGGGATACATCCGGCGCTCGTACAACGAAAGTCGAGCGATCGAAATCTTACCCTCGGACGTTTTTCCGCGCGCCGTGCAGTTGCCCTTGTTAGGTGCCGTCGCGGCGGGTTCGCCTATCGAGGTCGCGGAGACTCGCGAGTCGATCTCGGTGCCGCAGGAGCTCGTGCGCCGCGGAGACGATCACTATGTCTTACGCGTGCGCGGGCAGTCGATGATGGACGAGCACATCCGTGATGGCGATTTCGTGGTGGTAAAGAGCGGACGTGGCGTCGATAACGGCGAAATGGTGATCGCCTTGATCGACGGCAACAGCGCTACGCTCAAGCGCTTCTATCGCGAGCGCGACGGTCGCATCCGGCTGCAGCCGGCGAATCCCGACATGGCGCCCATCTATGTGCACGAGAATGACGTCACTATTCAGGGTGTGGTTGTCGGGGTAATTCGGCGTTACTAGCGCAGCGGCCTAACGACAAAACAGGGAGCATTGAGTTGCGAGTTTCGGAGATCGAGTAACCAGGACGCGTGCGGCTGCCAGTGCTCGGCTGTTCGCGCAAATGATACGGTGGGCCCACTCCGCTGGACCGGGTGGGATCGTGTGGAAGGGCTGCCAACCCTTTTCCGGGGAAGAGTCCTGAAGTAG
>DASYRX010000194.1:0-12437 GCA_036003845.1 Gemmatimonadaceae bacterium
CACCATCGCCGCCGCCACGATTTGCGTGCGGCTCGTAACCCTGCGCCGTTCTGTCGGAGTGCTGTCGGTTGTCCGCGAGGGAGACAGCGCTGTGGCGAATGCCTGCGCCGACGCGAAACGGTCAGCGGGCGTTTTGGCGAGCGCCCTGAGGACGGCGACGTCGATCTCTGCCGGCACGCCCTCGCGCAGGACGCGAACGGCAGTCGGCCGTTCGGTGAGCATCTTGGCGATCACGGATTGCGTGGACGCACCGCTGTGTGGCGGCTCGCCGGTCAGCATTTCGTATAGCACGGCGCCTAACGAATAAATGTCGCTTCGTGCGTCGATTGCACGGTCGCCGGTTGCCTGCTCGGGACTCATGTAATTCGGCGTGCCGAGACTCAAACCCGGTTGCGTGAGGCGTTCGCCACCGGCTTCCGCGACGGCAAGGGCGATACCGAAGTCGGTCACGACCGCTTCGCCTTCGTGGATCAGGATGTTCTCAGGTTTGATGTCGCGGTGGATGATTCCTTGCTTGTGTGCGTAGTCGAGCGCACTCGCTACCTGGCGAGTAATTGCCAGCGCTTCGTCGACCGGCAGCTCCCGCTCGCGTTCGATCCTGGCTCTCAGCGATTCGCCGCGCACATACGGCAGCACGTAGTACAGGCTTCCATTCGCGACGCCGGAATCGATCAACGTTAGGATGTGCGGATGATCGAGCCGTGCACTGATGCGAATCTCTTTGAGAAAGCGCTCAGGACCTAGGACATCGGCCAGCTCCGGGCGCAGGACTTTGAGTGCCACCTCGCGGCTGTGCCTCACGTCATGGGCGAGGTACACGGTGGCCATGCCACCGGCGCCGAGTTGGCGCTCGATGCGGTAGCGGTCAGCCAGGGCCGCCGAAAGTTCTTGGAGGGTCACAAGGGCGGGCCAATGCGATGGGCGTCTAATAATGCAGGCCGCTCTGCACGGGGGCCATCCGTCATGCCGCGTTCATGGGCGCAGCGGGCCCCAGGGCTTTATCGGCGCGCACCGCATCGCGAATTGCGACGCAGGATAGCTCGTTAGGGTCGGCCATTCAGCGCAGGCGACGCACTGTCAGCTCATCGAAGACTCTCTCGCCTCTGAACAGCGCGGGCCGAGTGCCGTCGAGATACGCGGAAAAGAACTCGCGTACAAGTCGGTTGACGATCTCGCCACCGCGCACACCGTCGATGATACCCAACGCGCCACTCATGCGCGCTGGCGGCTCCCAGTACTGCCAGTCCCCGAAATTGAGATGCCCGGATTTGCTGAGGACCGCGCGCCAATATGGACGACCTTTCCTGTAGATGGGATCGCTCACGCCGATGCGGAAGATGCGTTCGCTGTACACCATCAGGAACGGACGCTTCGAGGGCCGATCGATCAGGTCGCCGTACTGCGGTGATCCGTCCAGGTTGATCGCCGCGTCGCAGCGGCGATCGCGCGCGCAGAAAGCGGCGCTGGCCACGCCGCCCATCGAATGACCGAACGCGCCAAGCCGCGTTAGGTCCAACCTACTAGCGAAGCGAGAGCCAGGTCGCAGCACGATTCGGGCGAGCTCGTCGACGACCAAACGCGTGTCATCCACCCAGCGATACGTCGCGGCCGTGCTATTCGGGATGTGCGCGAGGTACCAACGCAGCGTTTCTTCCGCGCGGCCGGGCACGGTCGTTGATATGATGACGGCCGAAATGGAATCCTCAGCCGTCCATTCGCCGAGTACGCCGCGCGCGAGCGGTACGAGTTGATTGTCCGGTGTGAATAGAAGCTCCGTGCGGCCGTCAGGAAGCGAGACGGCCATCGATTCACCGGTGTGGGCGATGCTGAACACGGCGTATCCATGGCTCGCGAGGTCTTCCATGAGCGCCGTGTAGTCGCTCGGCATGCCAAGGTAGCCGTGCGAGAAGATCAGGACCGGTAGGCGGCGAGTGGATCGCCTAACGGGCGCATCGACCCAAGAATGCGTGACGACACTGCTGTGCTGCAGCACAGTCGCGGCCGGATTGCGCCCGAAGGCCGCCAGCTGACGCAACGCCGCTTCTTCGCGGAGATATGGGCTGCGCGTTAGGCCCGCGCTGTCCGACGCCGGATACCAGGCGACGACGACGAGCGGCGCTGCTTCCGGTGCTTTGCGTTGTACGACGAGGCTCGTGGTGCCGATCGCGAATGGCCCGCTCGGATTCGGCAGGCGAAAGCTGGCCTGCGCGGCGCCGCTTGTCGCTATGAAAAGGGCGAGAAATGCATTCGCCACGCAAACGCGCTGGAGCGCGCGGATTAAGGCAATAACTGAACAAAAAGGTCCGCCGATCTCAACGCACATCAGCTAAGGGCCCGCGGTAGAGGAACTGCAATGCTTTGCCGCTGGTTTTCGCGGGTTAACGCTGAAGCTGCATTTCATTTGCACTTTCAGCGCGTTTCAGCGGTCATCCGCGGCCAAGTTGTTCTTCGGATCAAATACGCTTTAGGGCGTAGCGCGTCCAGGGCAGGCGCTGTCCGAGCGTGGTAAGAGCCAGAGCGGACCTTTCCAGAATTGCACGCACGAGCCAACGTCTAGTCCGTCTCTGCCGGAGTGCCCATGATCGCCTTCCGACGCCCCTCGCTGCTTTTTGTCGCCATCGTCCTCGCCACCCCTGCCGCCGCGCAACGGCGTCAGGCGCCAACGTCGCCGCCAAGCGCTTCAACGCCCGTGACGGCGATCGACAAACTCCGGTTCCGCGACATCGGTCCGGCGACCCCCTCGGGCCGCATCGACGACTTCGCCGTCTTCGAGTCGAATCCGGCGGTTTTCTATATCGGCACGGCAACCGGCGGCGTCTGGAAGAGCGTCAACAACGGCACGACGCTGCAACAAGTCTTCCACAGCCCGACGACGTCGTCGGTCGGGGACGTCGCGATCGCACCTAACGATCCGAACCTCGTCTGGGTCGGCACCGGCGAGAACAACAACCGGCAGTCGTCGTCCTGGGGCGACGGCGTGTACAAGTCGGCGGACGGCGGACGCACGTGGGTCAACATGGGTCTCAAAGACTCCAAGCACATCGCGCGCATCATCGTGGACCCGGTGGACTACGACGTCGTCTATGTCGCCGCGTTAGGTAACCTCTGGGGCGCCGGCGGCGACCGCGGGCTTTACAAAACGACCGACGGCGGACTCACCTGGAACCGCATCCTCGATGCCGGTCCCGATGCCGGCGCGACGGAACTCGTGATGGATCCCTCCAATAACAAAGTCCTCTACGCCGCGACGTATCAAAGGCGCCGAGCGACGTGGGGGTTCAACGGCGCGGGACCGGCGTCTGCGATCTGGAAGAGCACCGATGCCGGGCGCAACTGGACGAAGCTCACGCAAGGCATTCCGAGCGGCCCGTTAGGCCGCATCGGTCTCGACATCTACAGAAAGAATCCAAGCGTTGTGTATGCGCGTATCGAGCACGCGACAGAAAGCGGCACCTATCGCTCGGACGACGCCGGCGCATCGTGGACCAAGCTCTCTGGGACGAATCCGCGGCCGATGTACTTTTCGCAGATTCGCGTCGATCCGCAGAACGATTCGCGCGTCTATGTGTTAGGCGTGCAGCTGCACGTCTCGGATGACGGCGGGCGCACGTTTACAAACGAAGGTGCCCGCAATATCCACGTCGATTTCCATGCGATGTGGGTCGATCCGAATAACTCGAACCACATGATGCTCGGCGGCGACGGTGGCGTCGGCATCTCATACGACCGCAGCAAGACGTACATGTGGCTCAACAACCTGCCGGTGGGTCAGTTCTACCACGTCTCGTACGACATGCAGACGCCGTTTCTGGTCTGCGGCGGTCTACAGGACAACAACACCTGGTGCGGACCGAGCGACGTGCGCAACGAATGGGGCATCGCGAACGACGACTGGTTCATCATCGGCGGCGGCGACGGGTTTGTGGGCCTCGTCGATCCGTCGAATCCACGCGTCATGTACGCCGAATCGCAAGACGGTAACATGAACCGCGTGGATCGCCTAACGAATGAGCGTACGAGCATCAGGCCGGAGCCGTTGCCCGGCGAGAAGGCGTATCGCTGGAACTGGGACACGCCGCTGCGCATTTCGCCGCACAATCCGGCAACGGTCTTCGTGGCGGCGAATCGTGTCTTCAGATCCACGGACAGAGGTCACTCCTGGACGGCGATCTCTCCCGACCTAACGCTCCAGATCGATCGCGACACGCTGCAGCTCATGGGAGTCAAAGGAAAGGACGTAACGATCGCGCGCAACGACGGCGTGGGCAGCTTCGGCAACGTGGTCACGTTCGAAGAATCGCGAGTAAGGGCGGGCATTTATTGGGCTGGCAGCGACGACGGCCAGATCAACGTCTCACGCGACGCTGGTGCCACATGGACGAATGTGACAGCGAAAGTGCCAGGTCTGCCAAAGTGGACCTACGTCTCACACGTAGAGCCTTCGCGCTTCGCGGAAGGAACCGTATACGCGACGTTCGACGGCCACCGGTTAGGCGACTTCGGCACCTACGTGTACTCGAGCGCTGACTTCGGCGCGACGTGGATGCCGCTAACGGGCGACCTTCCAAAAGGCGAAGTGGCGCGCACGGTCACGGAAGATCACAAGAACACGGACGTCCTGTACCTCGGCACCGAGAGCGGTCTCTGGTTCAGCTACGATCGCGGCAAGCACTGGGTGCCGATCAAGGGGCGTTTCCCGACGGTACCGGTCTACGAGTTCGCCATACATCCTCGCGACAATGCACTGCTGGTCGCGACGCACGGCCGCGCGATTTGGATTCTGGACGACCTAACGCCATTCCAGGAGTACTCGCGCGCCGTCGCGACGAGCGGCCACGTGTTCTCCAACCCCGGCGTTGCGCAACGAAAGTCCTCGAGCGAGCGCATGCGCGATTTCGAAGGGGACATGAAGTATCTGGGGAAGAATCCGGAGCGCGGTGCCGTCGTGAACTACTGGATTCCAACCGGCGGCACGAGCGCGACCCTAACGATCACGGACGGCGCCGGTCGGACCATTCGTGAAGTGAAGAGCGACTCCACGTCAAAGCCGCAGGCAGGGCTCAACGCGCTGGGCTGGGACCTCAGGATCCAGCCGAACCGTGCGCCGAAACTCGGCACTGGTGCCGCAGGTGGCGGCGGCTTCTTCAGCGGCGGGAACGACGGGCCGCTGGTCATTCCGGGTACTTACACAGCGCGCCTAACGCTGGACGATAAACCTGTCGGCTCGACCACGATCGCCGTGCGCGGCGATCCCGAAATCACGATCGCCGACGCGGATCGAAAGACATACTTCGACCTGCAAGTCGAGCTGCACCGGCTGCAGGCGCAGGCCAACGAGACGGCCGAGAAGCTCGTCGAGGCGAACGATCAGCTGAACGCGATCCGTGAGCGGATGCGTGACAGCACGAAGTCGAGCGCAAGCGAGCGAACAACATGGCGTGAGTTCATCACGCCATTCGACTCGGCACGGCGCGCGTTCGGTGTTGCGGGCGGAGGCGGCTTCGGCGGTCCGCCTAACATGCGAACGCTGGCGAGCGGGCTCAAAGGGCAACTGATGGCCGCGACCGCGCTGCCGACGGCGACGCAAATGCGCCGCATCGAAGCATTGAGGGTCGACCTCCCCAAGGCGATCGCAGAGGCGAACGCCGTGCTGGCTCGCGTCGGTGAAGTTCGCCGGACCGTAGCGGCGGGAGGATCCTAACGAGGGCGCGCGGGCTTGAGCTCGATCACGATGCCGCGGAGCGGAAGCTCGCCGACGTTCTTCACCTTGTGAATGACTGATTGATTGAAGGCCGCACTGTCAGGCACGATGTCGCGCATGACCTCGGCCTGACCATCCGGCCATTGCTGCAGGCGCGTGCGATTCAGCTGGATCACGACGCGCTGGCTATGACTGTGACGCGCGCGCGTCTCGCCGACGGGCAAGCGTTCCTCGAAGATGAAGAGCCGCTCGCCGTCGAAGAGCACGTTGTTCTTTTCAGGCGCGATCGATTCTGGCGGGCCAACCACCGGCGGGTGATCCGGCTTGATCGCCACCTCGAAGAACGGACCGCCGCTCGGCGCCGCGTACGACTGTCCCGGGTCGAACACGGCTATTTCGCCACGCGCCAGGTTGCGCGTATCGTTGCCCGCTCGGATCTGCGTGTTGCCTAACGCAACGATGACACGGTCGCCGCAGTTAGGCAGGGACGCCGACGCGCAAGGCGCCGCGTCGCGCGTCACACGAACGTAGGCATTCTCCAGCGCTGCGACCTGAAGCAACCCGACGATCAGTGCAACTGACATTTAGATCGGGACGAAGTAATCACAGTATAGCGCATCTTCATCGCTCGCGGCTTTGAATTTCTGCCGCACGTCGGGCATAAGATCGGCCTCTTTCGGAAGGCCGTTATCCGCACGAATCACGCGGCCCTTCGTCTTGCTCGTGAGCTCTGTGAGCAGGCCAGGAAACGGCATCTCCCAGTGCTTCGTGTTGTTTGCAAAGTTCTGATCCACGGGGATCATCGCGACCAGCTCATCGCTCGTCATCATCTCGAGACCTTTCTGCTTGAGCGTCGCGTTATGGCTGCCGTGATGACCAACCTTATACAGGACGGTACGGCTAAGTAGGTCCTCGGCTTTTACGTCGACGTCCGAGCCGGTGTCCGATTTCGTTTTCCACGTGGCTTCGTGCCAGGAGAGCCAATTACCGACTTGCGCGTCGGCTGCCATGAGGATCACGCGCCGTGCATTCCCGACTTCAATCGCGAGCGCGAGGCTGGAATTGTTTGTGAGCGAATCGAGCTGCAGCGCCAGCGTCTCTGCTTCGGCGAGCCAGTCGTCGTCGATGCGTCGCCACTTATTGTCGCCGGCCTTGTCGAATCCGTAGTACTTATCGAAAAACGCATCGCCTTCCTTCCCGTTAGGCTCCATCGCTGTAGGCGGGATGCGCCACGTGCGCGCCGAGTCGGCGCTGATCTGCCAGCGGCCCTCGAAGGGCATGGCGAGGCTTGCTGAGTCTGACGCCGAAACGGCGGCCATGTCTTCAGACAGGAAGGCAGGAACGGCCGAAAACGCGAAAGGCGTGCGGTACGTCTCGGGATCCTGCTTCGAGTCGTTCATCTGGCGGAAGAGCGACTCCTTAACAGGTGGCCCGAGCGGGTACACGCGTACGCCGGGCAGAAGATCGACAACATCCTTATGCGGCTCGAGATATCTGACGTTTGGTGTGACGTCATCGCGCAGCCAACGCTTGATCACGCCAAGTTGCTGGGAATAGTCCGCCCCCAACGGTCCGCCGAACTGCAGGACGTTTTCCAAGCGTGTTGTCCTGCCCTTGAACGCCGCGCGAGCATCCTGCAGCGCGAGTTGCAGGCCGACCTTGAGCTTTTCTTCGAGAGCTCGCAGCCAAGCGGCGCGCGGCTCGCCGGGCTTCTCGGTCCATGAGAACCAGACCTCTTTGATCTTCACCGGTGGCCCGAAGATGTCCCGCGCGTGCTTGAAGCCGATGAGGTGATCGTAGTGCTCGTGCGTGGCCACGAGAACGTCGATCGTGCCCTTTGTCTCTGTTTTGATATGGGACGCGATATCGCGCATCTTCTGCTTTTCGTTAGGCGACTGAAAGAACACGCCGCAGTCCACGAGCATGTGCAGCGGCTCGGCGTTCTTCCGGGGAAAGGACAGCAGGAAGCAGTCACCGAGTCCACTGCGGTACATGCGCACGCGCACTGCATCGGCCAGGCTTTTCTTGGCGCTGGATTTCTTTTTCGCCGTCTTTTTCTTTTTCGCTGTCATGCGTCCTCACATCGCGCGATGCAAAAACGCGAACGGTTCCGCGTTTTGCTCGCGAAGAGGGTCGCTGAAGTACGTGGCACGCAACGACGCCCCGACACTTCCCTGGAGAAACTCGCGCTGCCGTTTGATGCGATTCGAGCTGGTGATCCGCTTGCGAATGGCGTACTGCAACTCGAGTGTGTCCAGGTCGAGGATCACCGTACATCCGCCGCGGAAGAGAAAACTGTTCTCATCGCTGATGGGTCGTGATTCATCGATTGGCAGACGCCGCCGCTGGGTGATCGTGATGACGATCTGCTGGACAGTGTCGCCGTCAGGGCCGGCGCGCCGCGCTGGCCGCGCCGAGTGCACTTCGAAGATGGGAACGCCGCCTTCGGCTGTTTTCAGGCCAGCGGGGATTCGATCGGGTGTCAAGACGAGGCCCGTGATCTCCTCGAACTTGTCCATCACGCTCGGTCGATGATTGGCGATGATGCCGTGCAGCTTTTCACAGATCTCACGCTCGCGCTTGAATATGTGTTTGCGATCGCTGCCTTGTCTGAGCTCGCGCCTAACGCCGATCGTTTGCTGCACATAGTCACGCAGGTGATTCCCGATCAGTTCGAAGTACTCGCGTGAGGCGTCTTTGTCGGTGACCTGCTGCCAGCGAAGGCTGTCGACGGAAAGCGAGCGCACGTCGCGCGGATAGATCCCGCGACGACGGAAGGCCTCGATGAACGCAAGCCGATAGTACCGATCATCGTTCGGTACCAAATCGACGTCCGCGGTGATGATCGCGCGCAAGTATTCACCGAACGTCAGGTCGACTGGAGGGCAGTAATCCAGCGCGCGGATGCACATGTTCAGCACATGCTGCGCGGACTTCGACGCCTCGTCCGCCAGGCGTTCCACGAGGTCGGGGTGAATGGCTCCAGCCGGGAGCACGCCAGTACCGCCGGTAGCCAGGCGGAACAGGTCCGCGACGCGCGACCTGTAAATGGACAGAAAGGCGTCAAACACCGCTCCCACCAAAATGGCGCCACGGTCGTGCGGCTCGAGGACGTTCTCGTAGTCAGCAGGATCCGGCTCGGCGGGCTGCCAGTCGTGGTGTGCTGCGTCAACGTAGCCGCCTAACGCGGAACGCAACGCGCCGCGTCGTCCGGTCGCGCGCCCAAACTCCTGCGCCAGCTCTCCGAGCAGGCTCTGGCTGGCGAGATCGCCGCGTTTGCGCGTAATCTGGTGCTTGACGACCTCGGGAAAACTGAAGTGCTGAAAGAGCGCGACGATGTCCGCGATGGCTTCGTGAAACGCGAGCACATCAGGATGGGTGGGCTCGATGAAGCGACGATGCATGCCGTCGATCAAAGCGTGCGTCGTCTCATGCGCCACGATGTCGTGCGACAAGCACGTGAAGATCGTGCCGCCCGGGAATTGCGAGCCACCATCCAGCGGTTCAGCAGGGAAGTAACCGAAAAGCAGCGCGCGTCTTGGCGGACTGTAAAACGCGTTCGCCTGACGCATCGCGTGTGGATAGATGCGCAACTTCTCGACGAAGCCCGCATCCGCTTTGGAGTCAGTGAGCCGCGACCAGAACGCGCGCCTCCCTAACGCGCGCTCGAAGTTCGCGATCGTCGTCATCGCGACGGCGTAAACCATCTGCTGATGGAACTGCGGATTCCCCTCTGACGGCGGCAAGCCGTCCTGCGCAAGCAGGAATGCGTCGTTCAGGTCGACCGGCGGATAGAAACATTTGCTGGCCGGATCGTGATCGATGACCTCGAGGTATTCACCGATGGGGCCCGGAGCGAGTTCATCTTCCCAGCGCACACGAAGCGTCACTTCGTTGATGAGCGCCGTGTCCATCGCCGTCGACGCGCCGGGATCGAGCGCGTACGCCCGGACACGACGATATGGCGGCTTTCTGTCGCGCCGCATCACCTCAGTATCGATAGACGCGGCGGCAGCTGGCGCGCGTTTCCGTCTGCTCCTCGTGCCGCGTCGCTTCGACTTATAGCGGCGGGCAGCCTTGCCGTCCTGACGCTTCGCCACGTGTCCTCGGGCTCAAGCCCAGTGGTTGTCGTTCGCGCTCAAGTTCGCTGCCTCAGCGCGAGGCTCACGAGTTCTGCGAGCGACGCCAAAATTGTTAGCATCCACGCGATCTTGCGGACACCGAGTGTAACCTGCGGTCACTCAGTGTAACCGACACGCCGAGCTAACCTTGTCGATCACCGTCGTCAATGTCGGATACCGCTCCACCAACTTCTGGGTCGTGAGCGCAGGCACCTCGCGCCTGCTCGTGGACCTCGGTTGGCCCGGGATGTTCGGCGCGCTCGCCGCGAACCTCAAACGCATGGGTATCCCCATGAATGAGGTCCGCTACGGTCTCGCGACGCACTACCACATCGATCACGCAGGCGCCGCGCAGGATCTCAAGAACGAGGGCATGCGACTGCTCGTCACCGAAGAGCAGGTCTCGGCGATTCCGAAGATGAAGCAGTGGACCAAGCCGCGAGACAACTACACGGACATTGCTACGTTCGACAACGTCGTGATAAAGACTGCGGAAAGTCGCGCGTTTCTCGCGAAGCTCGGAATCGCTGGTGAGATCGTACACACGCCCGGTCATTCGGACGACAGCATCACCCTCGTGCTGGACAACGGTATCGCCTTCACGGGTGACCTAACAACTCCAACCATGGTGGCCGATGAAGACCCGGGCGTCGTCGCGAGCAGCTGGCAGAAGCTGCGCGACCTTGGTGTGACGACAGTTTATGGCGGCCACGGACCCGTGCGCTCGATACCTTCGGCGGAGGGCTGAGCGTTAGGCGCTCGAGGCGGCCTTTGCGGCCGCCACGCTATGGTCTGAACTTTCGCTTCAGCGCCTCGATTTGCTGTTTCACATCCTTCATCGATCCGCGCAACGCGAAATCGGATGGACCGGCGCTTCGGCTGCCGCCGAGAAGCGTCGTGCCAGCAATGTCCGGTGGGAAGTTGTTCCCGGGGCAGTTGCTGTAGCTCCACGTCTGCGCATAGAACGTCCCACTCACTTTGTCGAAAAAGTTCTGAAAGAGCGCGAACTGCTGTTGACCTGCTATCAGAACTGACTTCTGCGGATCCTGGTCAAACAACGTGATCCGATTTCCGTTTACATCGGAGACGACGGCTTTTGCCGAAGTCTGCCTACGCGGATTGAAGACATAGTTGAGGAACTGCGGTCCGTAAGGCAGTCCGCGAAGCGTGAGATCGGGACTCTTCACCGGGGAGAGGAAAGTGTAAGTGGTTGAAAGCAACAAGAATCCGTTGGTGGCAAGGACATCTACTTGATAAGCATTCCCAAGGGCGTCGTACTGCAGGGTGGCAAAGACGCCGAACGGCACGCTCTCACGCCGCGTCAGCTGTCCATTTGCATTCCAGGTGTTGACGAGGATATCGTCGATCAACCCGGTGAAACCGTTGAACCAGACTTCTTTCACGATCTTACCGGCGACGTACTCGTACGCGATTGACGCGAGGGTGATGTCACCTAACACGTATTGAGCGCGGATCAGAGCGCCCTGAGCATCGTACTGAGGCAGATATGAGCCAAAGCCGTCGTCCCATCTGCTGACTAATCCGCGGCTGTCATATCGGTAGTTTTGCAAAAACCCGTCTTGGCCCAAATTGCGCACTACCTGGCAGGCCTGTCCGGGACTCTCAGCGACGTTGATGGCGTCGCGCACCGAATTGGCATCGGGTCCTGACGCATCCGTTCGACAGCCCGGCAGCAACAGCACGAGCAGGAGCGAGGATCGCCAACTGGACGCGACGCTGATTTGCATAGGGTTTACCGGCTAGATAGGGACCGAAAGTACCGCTGCCTCACGATGCAGAGTGTAAAGGCTAGTTATGCACCTGTCCAATTCGATGTGATGGCAAGCACAGCAGTCGCGGCCGTGCCTAACCATAAGCAAGCGCGGATCTTCCAATGATTGCGCGGACGTTTCGACTCGTTGCGTGCTGCTTCAATGCGTCTCTCTTGCTCGCGTGCGGCCGCGGGCCGGTCGAGCGCGCGACGACGACAAATCCGCCGCCGCCGGCAACACGTGTCCCATACGAGCTTGTGTGGGCCGACGAGTTCAACACGCCCGGTCTGCCGGATGCGAGCAAGTGGGGGTACGACGTCGGCGACGGCTGCCCGAATATTTGCGGCTGGGGGAACAATGAGTTGGAGCACTACACGGCGAACCGCAGTGAGAATGCGCGCGTGGAAAACGGGAACCTGGTCATAGAAGCGCGACGCGAATCGTTCGGCTCTCGGAGCTACACATCCGCTCGGCTCGTGAGCCGCAGTAAAGGCGATTGGGCCTACGGCCGGTTCGAGATTCGCGCGAAGCTGCCGTCAGGCACTGGCACGTGGCCGGCGATTTGGATGCTCCCGACCGAGTGGGCATACGGCGGTTGGCCAGCGAGTGGAGAGATCGACATCATGGAACACGTCGGCTTTGCGCCGGACTCGATTCACGGCTCGATTCACACCAGCGCGTACAACCACACCAAGGGGACTCAGCGCACTAGAGCGATCACCATCGCCGACGCCGAGAAGGCGTTTCACGTCTATTCAATAGAATGGGCGGAGGACCGCATCGACTTCTACGTCGACTCGACGCGCTATCACTCATTCGCGAACGAGAACAGCGGTTTCGCGG
>DASYRX010000195.1:0-8036 GCA_036003845.1 Gemmatimonadaceae bacterium
GCGGCACTTGCTCTCCTAAAAACGTCAGTCGTTAAGCACAAAGCGAGCGGAGAATGCTAGACCTGCCCGTGAGGCATGTCAAGGCGCCACACAGCTTTACTGCGCTTTCACACGTCGCTAGCTTCAGCCGAAGTTCGGCGCCTTGTCACTCGCTCGCGCGAGTCCACCTCCACACGCCGTTCAGCCGCCATTGGATAAGGTCCAGTTCTTCGCGCTCGCACTACCGGTCCTGCTGTTCTCGATGGTTGCGCATGAATATGCGCACGGCTACGCGGCTCTCAAACAAGGCGATCCCACGGCGCAGCAGCTCGGGCGCCTAACGTGGAATCCGCTCAAGCACATCGATCCGTTCATGACGATCATCTTGCCTGTGCTCACGATGTGGCAAGGTGGCTTCATCTTCGGCGGCGCGAAGCCCATTCCCGTCGTCCCGCGTAACTACAGGAATTTCAAGCGTGGCGACATCATCGTTTCGCTCGCCGGCATCGCGACGAATCTCGCCCTCGCGGTGATCTTCACGATTCTCGTCCCGCTCATCGGGCTATTGGGGAGCGCGATTCCAGCTCTCGCATTGTCGCTGTCGATCCTGCAGGTGATGATGCTATTGGGCGTGAACGTCAACCTGATGCTGGCGTTCTTCAACTTGCTGCCCATTCCGCCGCTCGACGGCTCGCATGTCATGAAGTACCTACTGCCGCCGGCGTGGTCGCTACGTTATCAACAGTTAGGCATGTACGGGATTCTTGTTCTCCTGATCATGTTCGCGACCGGCCTGGGACGCGGGTTCGTCATGAGTTGGATGTGGCCGGCGCGCACGCTCTTCTCGCTGGCGCAGGTCGCGGTCGATCCATTTATGCTCCCGACAACCTGGATGGGCGGATGATCCTCGCGCCGCATTCCGTGGTCGACGATGCACCGGAACCGTTCGTTATCGAGCTGAGCGAGTATTCGGGACCGCTCGATCTGCTCCTCACGCTCATCCGCGACGAGAAGATCGACATTTATGACATCCCGATCGCGCGCATCGCCGAACAGTTCCTTCTGCGCATCCGGACGTTAGGCCTCGATCAGGCGGCTGACTACCTCGAGATGGCCGCGCGGCTCCTGCGCATAAAAGCGCAATTGCTGCTGCCGCGCAGCGGATCCGAAGACGAGTGGGAAGATCCGCGCGCCGAACTGGTGCGCCGCCTGCTCGAGTACCAGCAGATCCGCGAGATCGTCGATCACCTGGAACGCCTCTCGGAAGACAGACGTCGTCGTTATGCGAGGTCCTATCTCCCCGAGCTGCCCGCGCCTCCGCAGGCTCCGCTCGCGCTCTCGCTCGTGGAATTGCTCGCTGCTGTCGACCGCGTGTTGCGCACATCAGTGCTGCCCGACCTGCACGACGTCATTCCTCGTCCGCTCGACGTAGACGGCGCCATGCAAACGGTGCGCGGCGTGCTCGCGTTGCGTGAGAGAGTTCCGTGGCACGAAGTCATACCGGCCGACCCGGAGCGGTGGCAAATCCTCTCTGTACTACTCGCACTGCTCGAGATGGCACGCCGCGGCGAGCTATCGCTCGAGCAACTGGCTCCCTTCTCCAACGTGTGGATCTCCCGTGAATCCGCTGGCCAAGCTGCTTGAAGCCGCCCTGTTCGCCAGCGCTCGGCCGATTCCTGTCGGCGAGCTGGCGGACCTCGATCCCGATTCGTCGCCCGCGGCTGTACGCGCCGCGCTGGACGAGATCCGCGAGACCTACGACGTGCAGGGGCATGGGGTAGAGCTCGTCGAGTTAGGCGACGGCTGGCAGATCCTAACGCGGTCCGAGTACGCCGAAGTCATCGAGCGTGCGCAACTCGCTGTTCGCCCGCACAGGCTCTCGGGGGCAGCGCTCGAAACCCTCGCGATCATCGCGTATCGTCAGCCGATCGGCCGCGCCGAGATTGAGGGGATTCGCGGTGTCAACGTTGGAAGCATTCTGAAGTCGCTGCACGAGCGCGGTCTCATCGAAGTCGTCGCACGCTCAGAAGGACTCGGCCGTCCGCTGCTCTACGGTACGACGTCGCTCTTCCTCGAGCATTTCGCACTGCGACACTTGGAAGAGCTGCCGCGGGCCGACGAACTAGCCATCGCGCTGAAGACGGAGCCGCATCCGGTCGCATGAGCGGCGGTAGTGGGATGCGCATCCAGCGCGCCCTCGCGCGCGCCGGGGTCGCATCCAGGCGCAAGGCGGACGAGTTGGTACAGGCGGGGCGGGTGCGGGTCAACGACGCCGTGGCGCAGGTCGGACAGCTCGTCGATCCGGCGAGCGACCGCCTAACAATTGATGGCACGCCGGTAGACATCGCGCCGCGCGACGCCGCCTGGTTCGTTCTCAACAAGCCCGCCGGGACGATGACGACAAAGCGTGACCCGCGCGGTCGGCCGACGGTTTTCTCGTTCGTTCCGGACGTACCAGGTCTCACGTACGTCGGTCGACTCGATCTCGACACAGAAGGTCTGCTGCTTCTGACGACCGATGGCGACGCGGCCCATGCGCTCACACATCCGAGTCAAGGGATCGAGCGCGTGTACGAAGCCACTGTGACCGGCGACGCCAAGCTCGCGGCGCAGAGTGCGCTCGAGGGAGTGGTACTTGATGACGGGCCCGTAAACCCGGTCTCGGCACGAGCGTGGCGCGAGGGATCGGACTGGATCTTCGAAGTCACTCTAACGGAAGGCCGCAAGCGAGAAGTCAGGCGGCTCTGTAAGGCTTTAGGCCTCTACGTTCAGCGGCTGCGACGAACTCGGTATGGGCCGGTGCAGCTAGGGAACTTGGCGCCCGGCGTGTACCGGGAATTGACGGCGCGCGAGCGTGGCGCGATCGACAAGGCTATTGGCAGCCGGGGTCAGACTCCCTAACGGGGTCAGACTCCATAGCGCAGGAATGAGACTCCGGGATGGTGCCTCACCATGTCGCTGGAGACCAGATTCGTTGGAGTCTGTCGCAACCGTGCATTGTGGAGTCTGACCCCGTGCGGAGTCTGACCCCGGTGCGGGAGCGGGAGGGAAACTTGCGGGTATGACCGCCGAGAAAGCCGAGCTACGGGCTGTGGGAAAAACCTATTCCGCGTGGGAGAGATTGCTGTGGCGACCACTGTAGCGACGACGAACCAGGCTGACATCGCGCTGGTGCACTCCGTGATGCGGCAGGTCGGGAAGCGCGTCGTGGGCCAGGAGTACATGGTCGAGCGCCTTCTCGTGAGCTTGTTGACTGGCGGCCACGTGCTTCTCGAAGGTGTTCCCGGGTTGGCGAAGACGCTGACGGTTCGCACGCTCGCCGAGACAATCGACACGACCTTCCAGCGCATCCAGTTCACGCCGGATCTGCTACCCGCCGACGTTTTGGGCACACAGATCTTCGAGCAGCACACGTCGCAGTTCACGGTGAAAAAGGGCCCGATCTTCGCGAACATCGTGCTCGCGGACGAGATCAACCGCGCGCCGGCCAAAGTGCAGGCCGCGCTGCTGGAAGCAATGCAGGAGAAGCAGGTCACGTTAGGCGGCCACACGTTTCGCCTGGAAGAGCCGTTTCTCGTGCTGGCGACGCAGAACCCGATCGAACAGGAAGGGACGTATCCGCTTCCCGAGGCGCAGGTCGACCGTTTCATGCTCAAGCTGCACGTCGACTATCCGAACCGGGACGAAGAGAAAGAGATCATGCGGCGCATGGCGAGCGGCATCCCGATTCCAATCGAAGCCGTGGCGTCGCCGAGCGCGATTCTCGACGCTCGCAGGCGCATCGCAGAGCTGTACATGGACGAGCGCGTCGTCGACTACATCGTCGACATCGTGACGGCGACTCGGCGCCCGGCCGAAGCCAAGCTCAAGGACCTAACGCCGCTCATCGAATTTGGTGCGTCGCCACGCGCGACGATCGCGCTGGCGCAGAGCGCGCGCGCGCACGCGTTCCTGCGCGGCCGGACGTATGTGACGCCAGACGACGTCAAGGCGATGGCGCCCGACGTGCTGCGGCATCGCGTCCTTACGACGTATGAGGCCGAAGCCGAAGAAGTGACATCCGACGATATCGTGAAACGCATCCTTGGAGCGATAGAGAGTCCGTGATCGCCAGGTCGGAGGTCGGAGGTCGCAGGTCGGAGCGACCCTTTGAGTCTTCCGTCGACGCGCGCCAGCGTCGCACGTTAGGCGTTCCTCCTGAAGTCTTGCGTCAAGTGCGGTTGCTCGAACTGCGCACACGCGGACTTGTAAACTCGGTCTTCGCCGGCGAGTACAGATCCGTCTTCAAGGGGCAGGGGATGGAGTTCGCCGAGGTGCGCGAGTATCAGCCGGGTGACGAAGTGCGCAGCATCGATTGGAACGTGTCGGCGCGCACCGGGCGCATGTATGTGAAGCGCTACGTCGAGGAGCGCGAGCTGACCGTCATGGTCGCCGTGGATTGCTCAGGCTCTGAATACTTCGGAACAGCGCGTCGCTTCAAGCAGGAGCTGGCGGCAGAAGTCGCCGCGCTTCTCACGATGTCGGCCGTGCGGAACAACGACCGTATTGGGGTGCTGTTGTTCAGCGATCGCGTCGAGCACGTCGTACCACCGCGCAAGGGACGCCGGCATGCGCTGCGCGTCATCAGGGATGTTCTCGTGCACGAGCCAGAAGGCCGCGGCACTGACATCGCGGGCGCGCTGGAGTATTTGCGTGGCATGCTTACGTCACAGCACGCGATCGTCTTCTTGCTGTCGGATCTCATGGAAGAAGGGCTCGAGCGCGCCCTCAAGCTCCTGTCGCAGCGACACGATCTTGTCGTCGCGACGATCGAGGATCCACGCGAGGCAGAGCTGCCTAACGTGGGTCTCGCGCGCTTTGTCGATCCTGAAACCGGCGCGACGGTCGAGCTGGACACCGGTGACTCGCGTGTGCGTGCGGGCTTCAAGGAAGCCGCCAACGTGCAACGTCTCCTTCGTCGCAAGATGCTCCGGCGTCTTGCCATTGACGAGATTCCGCTCAAGACGAACGCGCCGTACATCGATGCGCTGCTGCGATTTTTCCGCGCGCGCGAACGTCGGCGAGGGAGAGCCAGGCGGCGATGATCGGCACGCTGTTGACGCTTACGCTGCTGGCCGTGCAAAGCGCACAGGATATCCATGTGCAGCGTGCCATCGTTGTACAGCCGGAAACGGTCACGGTTGGCGATCCGTTCCGCGTCATCGTGCGCGTGAAGGCTCCGCGCGGCGCAGACATTGGCTTTCCTGACGCGCCGGATTCAGCAGGGAAGGTCGAGGCGATCGATCCAGTACAGATCACGACAGCGAACGACTCCACATTCACGGACCAGACGGCGGTATATCGCGTCGCCGCGTGGGACGTCGGCCGTATCCTCATCAGGTTAGGCAACATCCGCGTCGCGATGGACCGAGACGTCATCGAAGTCCCGTTAGGCGAGGCGTCAATTTTTGTCGCGAGCGTGCTGCCAGCAGATACCACGCTGCACGTTCCCAAGCCGGCCCGCGACGTCATGACGGTCCCGTCTCCGTGGTGGTTGTGGCTGCTCGTGGCTCTAGCGATCGCCACGATCGCCGCGCTCGTGTGGTGGTGGTTGCGCCGGCGTCAGCGCCTAAAGCTGGTAACACCGATCGATCCTTACGAGGAAGCGCTCGCGGGCTTTGCGCGGGTGCAAGGCCTCGGGCTCGTCGAAGCTGGAGAGCGCGGTCGCTACGTCGCGCTCATGGTCGAAGTACTGCGCGAGTATGTCGCGCGCATCGACGAAGGCGCAGACTTGGCGCTGACGACGTCCGAGTTGCTGTCTGCGATCCAGGACAACCCGCTGATTCCGGCCAATCGTCTCGCCGCGCTGCTCGTCGAGGCGGACCTCATCAAGTTCGCACGACGACCGGTCACGGCGGCGCACGCCACGCAGCATGGCACTGAAGCGCGGCAGATCGTTGAGCATGTCCACGCGGCACAACAGGCCGCGAAGAGTCCAGAACCAGCACAGGCGGCAGCATGAGCTTCGACTGGACCTGGTTCGTGCCTCTGGCGCTCGTGTTAGGCGTGGCCGCATTCGCCGGGCTCCTGCTCGAGGTGCGCCGACGGCGACAAAGTCTGCATCGCTTCGCGGAGGATCCACTCCTCCCACGCCTGGTGCCGGCGGGATCGCTGGATCAAGGGCGTGGTCGCGCGATGCGGTTAAGCGGCGCAGTTGCGCTCGCGGCGCTCGCGCTTGCCGGGCCGCGCTGGGGAGTGGAGCAACGCGCTGTGCGCGGCGAAGGGATCGACGTGGTTCTGGCCCTCGACGCGTCACTGTCGATGCTGGCTCAGGACGAACGACCCAGCCGTCTCGAAAGGCTGAAGCAGGAAGTTCGACGACTGTGGGCACTCTCGCCGGCGGATCGCTTCGCCATGCTCGCCTTCGCCGGCCGCAGCTACATCCTGACTCCATTGACTGGCGACGAAGGTGCGCTCGAGCTCTTTCTTGACAACCTGGATCCGTCGATCGTCGGACAAGCAGGGAGCTCGTTGTCGCGCACTGTGAATCAGGCCATCGACCTGTTGCTCGCGACGCAATCAGCCGGCGACAAAGCGATCGTTGTCATGAGCGACGGCGAGGCGTTCGAAGAAGCGCAAGAAGTCGCAACCGCGGCGCAGCGCGCGGCGAGCAACGGCATTACGATAGTGACCGTGGGCTTCGGCACGCCCGAAGGCGCCACGATCCCCATTCGCGAGGGTGATCGCATAACGAGCAAGCGCGACGAGAACGGGAACGTAGTGAACACTCGGTACCATCCGGAATTGCTCTCGGCGTTGGCATCGGCGACGCGCGGCACATTCGTGGAGGCCAGCGCGAGCGATAAGGCGTCGCGCGTGCGCCAGGCTCTCTCCGAGCTGCGCACGAGCACGCGCACAATTCAGGCAGGGCGAACGCGCACGCCTCGTTTTCAGCTTCTTGTTCTTCCGGCGCTGCTACTGCTGCTACTCGACACGTGGCTGCGCGAACGCCGGCATGCGCCGATCAGGGTGCGGGCGAGGACCCTGGCAACAGCGACCGTGCTCTTGCTGACGCTCGCGAGCTGCCACCTCCCGTCGCGCTACGCGGCGGACGCGGCCAAAGCGTACCACGCGGGCGACGTTGCGCGGGCGGCGGCACTTTATCGTTATGCGCTCGAGCGTGCGCCGACGTCGGGAACGCTCGCCTACGACTACGGCACGGCGCTCGTCACGATGGACTCACTCGGACCCGCGGCCGAGCCGCTGGAGCGCAGCGTGCGAGTGCGCGATGAAGAGCTGCGCTTCCGGTCCCTCTTCAACTTAGGGCTAGTGCATCTCAAGCGCGGTCTCAAGGGCGAGCCGTCGTCCGACAGCACTCGTCAGGCACTCGAAGCGGCGCTGGAGACCTACAAGCGCGCGCTGCGGATGCACTCCGACGATTTCGACGCGAAGTGGAATTACGAGCTTGCGCTGCGCGAACAGGAGAAAAACGGCGGTGGAGGGGGCGGCGGTGGTGGTGGAGGAGGCGGTGGCGGCGGACAGCGTCCCGAAGATCAACCCGCGAGCCAGCGACCGGCCGGCGGCCTCGGTGAGCAGCAGGCCGAGCAGCTGCTCAACAGCGCTGCACGTGAAGAACGGCAGGTGCAAGGGAAGCAGCAGCAGAATCGTCCGCGGCCGCCTAACGTGGGCAAAGACTGGTGAGCAGGGTTCGTGTCCGCTGTTTGGCGGCGGCGGTCGCCGCGTTGACGCTCCCTTTGGCGGCGCAGGCGCCGGCCGTCGTCACGCAAGCGCCGGTCGATCCCGCGGCTGACATCGCCTTTCACGCCGTCCTCCTTCCACGCGACATCTACGTAGGCCAGCAGGCGACGTATCAGGTCGGCGTCTTCATCGCGGAAGACGCGCGCTCGCGCTTGCGGCGCAATCCGGAGTTCATTCCGCCGGAGCTGCGCGCGATGCTGGGGTACGACCTCGTGTCGCCGACCACGTTCATTCGCATGGCCGGGGCTCGGCGCTACGAGGTACACGTCTTTCAGCGTGCGATCTTCCCGCTCGTCGCGGGGCGTCACGCGATTGCGCCC
>DASYRX010000196.1:0-8193 GCA_036003845.1 Gemmatimonadaceae bacterium
AAATACTCCATCGGCTGGCCGATCGGCACACGCTCGTCGTTGCCACCGTGGAGCATGAGCAGCGGCGTCGTCACTCGTGAGGCATACTGCACAGCCGAACGTGAGCGATAGAACTCGAGCGACTTGTTCGTCAGGGTGCCATCCAGCTGCGGCATGCCGTCGTAGAACGTGCCGATGTACCCTGGAATGTCGGTCGTTCCGTACATGCTCTCCATGTTCACGAGGCCAGCGCCCATCATCGCCGCCTTGAAGCGGCTCGTCTGCGACACGACCCAACCCGTCATGTAGCCGCCATAGCTCCAGCCTGCCACTGCGAGACGCGTGGAGTCAGCGATGCCGCGACGCACGAGCTCATCGACACCGGCCATGATGTCGCGATAGTCGCCGCCGCCCCAATCCTTGATGTTGCCGCGCATGAACTTCTCGCCATAACCTGTCGAACCGCGCGGATTCGGATACAGCACCGCCCACCCCTGCCCTGCATAGAACTGACCGGGAGAACCCCAGCCCGACTTGAATCCGTTCGTGTGTGCTCCAGTGGGTCCGCCGTGCACATCCACTCTGAGCGGATAGCGCTGTCCCTGCTGATAGCCCACCGGCTTGAGCAGAATACCTTCGACAGTCCAGCCGTCGGTGCTCTTCCAGGTGACGACTTCAGTCTCGCCTAACGCGAAGGATGCGATCTGCGGATTGACGTTCGTGAGCTTGCGCGGATTGGCGAACGTCGCATCGCTCACGTATACGTCAGCTGGCGACTTGGGCGAATCCATCGCGAAGGCGACGACGCTCTGATCCTTCGAGTACGATGGCGCGCGCATCATCGTCCCTTTGCTGATCTGTGTATACTTGCCGCTGGCGATGTCGTAGATGAAGGCGGAGGAATAGACGCGGTCCTGGGCGCCCAAGAGAATCTTCGATCCATCCGTGGACCAGCGTTCTCCGCCTACCGAGTAGTCGAACTGTGCGCTGCCGACGTTCTTGGCTGTCTTGGCTGCCACGTCGTACAGAATGAGCTGAGTGTTTCGCAGCGTGCGCGGATACATCCCGTCACTGTTGGCCTTCCACTCCTCGGTGAAGGCGCCGAACGCGAGCGTCTTCCCGTCAGGTGACCATGCCGGCGTGCTCTGAATCGTCATGCTCGCCGGCGTGACAATCTTCTCGATGGCCTTACTCGCGATCGTGATAATGAGCGCGTCGCGCCGTTCGTCGCGGATGAGCGTAGTCGGACGAGTGAGAATCGCTATGCGCGTCCCGTCGGGGGACCAGTTCCGCTCTCCCATGGCGGTAAAGTCACCGCTCGTGATTTTGCTGGCCTGTTTCGACGCAACGTCGACGACCCACATATGCGACATCCGCATGTCGCCTTCAAACGGCTTGGGATCGTCGCGTCGCCGGATCTTCGCGTCTTGATCACGCGTCAACGAATCGGTCGAGAAGAACGCGATCTTCGATCCGTCGGGAGACCAGGTATAGCCAGCGACTCCGTCCTTCACTGTCGTCAGCTGCCAGGCTTCGCCGCCATCCGTGCGCATGAGCCAGATCTGCGGACGCGGCGCATCGTCGCCCGTTCCGCTGCCGCGAGCAGCCGTGAACGAGATGAAGCGACCATCCGGCGACCACTGAGGATTCGATTCGCCCCGCTCGCCAAACGTGAGTTGCCGAGCGTCTCCGCCCTCGGCCGAGACGATGAAGACGTGCGAGCGCATCTCGTGACGATCGCCGCGGCTCGTGTCCTTTGCGGCCGGATGCTCCCAGCCCGAAACGCTATAAAGGACTTGCTTCCCGTTAGGCGATATCGCGACGCCGCCGACGTTCTTGATCTCCATCATGTCGTCGACTGTCATCGCTCGGCCTTGCGCTTGTACAGCCGACGCGAACACCAGGAGGAAGGCTGTGCGCGACGCACAGCGGGTCAGAACATCGATTCGCATACGGACTCCGGTGGGATTTGTGCGAGCTGATAATGATGCTTTGGTTAGACAAGGCGCCACCACTCCACCCCTCAAGAGCTTCACCACGGATGGACGCGGGTGAACGCGGATGAAGGCAACAAGTCTTTTATACGCAGGAGCACGTGACTTGTGTTTAGAATCCGCGTTCGTCCGCGTTTATCCGCGGTGAGGCTGTTCACGATACTGGCACTAAAACGAGAGTCGGTTGGGGCGAGGGCTGCGTGAGCGTCACTTGCTTCACCTTCCCCGCTTCGAACTCATAGTCCACAAAGAAACCCGCGGGTACGCCGCCTCCTGTGAGCTTGAACCGCGTCGGCGACTCGGCCACGAGCGTATACACGGGCTGACCTGGGACGTTGAACTTGAGTTGCCCGCCGACGACCTGCACCTCGAATTCGACTGGCAGATCCTTCGGTTTGAACTTCCCGGCGAACTTGGGCAAGTCGGACGCTGCGAGTGTCACCTTTGCGGTCGTATCGGCCTTCTCCGGAACGTGCCTGAACTCAGCGATCCCCTCGATCTCCGCCTTGGACGGCTTGCCGCTCGCGTCGACAGTGAAAGTCACCATCGCTTTTCCGAGTCCGCGATCCTTCCACGTCGTGCGGAATGTGTCGTAGTGCCAATGCTCCGCCGTTCCATCGAACGCTCCGCCGTAGCGCACGCGGAGTTTATCGCCCTCACTGGAGACCTTGAGCTCTCCGTACATGCTGTCGCTATACGTCCCCGCATAGTCGCTCAGCGCGAGGGACGGCTTGGTCCCCTGCTTCCGTGACTTCTCGAGATTGGCGAGCGTCTCTTTCCCTTGCTTCTCGGCAGCCGCGATGATCTTGAGCGCGTCGCCACTGTGGTCGCCTAACGGGGCGCCGAGGTAGTAGTCGAAGATTCGATACGCCAGAACGTCCGCGATGAGCGCGCCATTCAGGTTCGTGAGAACCACGACGCCGGTTTTCTCTTCCGGCATCAGCGCGACGTGCGCCGACATGCCGTCGATGTTGCCACCGTGTTGCACCACGAGGCGGCCGCGATAGTCTTGTAAGAACCAACCGAGTCCATAGGCCGACAGGTGCGCGCCAGGCGCCGCTGCTTTCCAAAACCCTTCCATCGGAATGACCGTGTGCGGCTTCCACATCTCGGCGTGCGTTCCACCGGTGACGAGCGCCTTGCCCATCCACTTCCCTTCGTTCAAATGGAAACGCACGTACTTGGCCATGTCCAAGACGTTCGAGTTGATAGAACCGGCCGGCGCGATGTTGTCGATGTTGCGGTACGAAACGACGCGCACTGTGTCGTCGATCTTGCTGTGCGGCTGCGCGACGTTGGCCTGGCCGGCGAGCTTATTCGTCGTCGTGTTGCTCGAGGTCATGCCTAACGGCTGGAAGATGCGCCGTTCAATGAACTCGTCCCACGACATGCCCGAGACGTGCGCGACTACCTGGCCCGCCGCGAGGTACATGATGTTCTGATAGCCGAACTGCGACCTGAAGCTCCAGGACGGTTTGAGGTAGCGCACGCGCTGCAGGATGTCATCGCGCGTGTATGTGTTTCCGTACCAGAGCAGATCGCCGCGCGACAGCCCGCTGCGGTGCGACAGCACGTCGCGCACGGTGAGCTCACGCGAAGCATATGGATCGTACAGCTCGAGGCCGGGCAGGTACTTCGCCGCGGGATCGTCCCATTTCACTTTGCCTTCGTCGACAAGCATTCCAACCGCGGCGGCTGTGAATGACTTGGACGCCGAGCCGATCGCAAAGAGCGTGTTCTCGTCGACGCGCTCGGGACTTCCCAGTTTGCGCACACCGTAGCCTTTGGCGTACACGACCGAGTCGTTGCGCACCACGGCAATGGCGATCCCCGGGACCTCGTGGTCGTGCATTGCCTTCTCGACGTACGCGTCGAGACCGGCGAGCGGATTGGCGGCCGGCTTGGCGCGCTGAGCGTGCGCCGCGATCGCGCTGGCACAGACGAGCATCGCAACGCGCGTTAGGTGCGTGCGATTGAATAGTCGCTTCATACTTTACTCCATGGGGGATGAACTACTGTGGCGTGCGCCCCGGTCCATACAGCACGTGACCGGGCCGCGCATTTGTATGTTGCCCGCGATCGATCGTCACGACGCCATTCACCAGCACGAACTCGATTCCCGTCGGACTCTTGAGCGGATTCGGATACGTCGCCTCATCGTTGAGAGTTTCCAGATTGAAGATGACCACGTCGGCCCAGTTCCCTTCCTTGACAGTCCCTCGATTCGCGAGGCGAAAGCGCGTGGCCGGCCAGGACGTCATCTTGCGGACCGCCTGCTCCAACGTGAGCGTGCCGCGCTCTTTGACATAACGAGAGATCACGCGAACGTGGTTGCCATACGCGCGCGGATGCGGCAAGCCGATATCGTCGCCGCCCGTCATCGTCAACGCTGCGCCGGCATCGCTCCCGATGCTGGTCCAGGGAAACTTGAGCGCTGTCTCGATGTCGCTCTCGCTCATCATGTGGTAGATCGCCGTGACGCGCCCGCTTCCGGCGAGCACGATGTCCCACGCGGCGTCGGCCGGCTCCTTTCCCATCTCTCGCGCGATGTCAGTCAACGAGCGCCCCTGGTACTTGGCGTACTCGGGATTCCGCGCGTTGGCGAGCACGACGCCGTCCCAACTACCGGCGGCCTCGATGATGTTCCACCAGCCAGGCGATCCGGTCTGCAGCTCACGCTTGAGCCGAGCGCGAACGTCCGGAGACGTTAGGCGCGCGCGCAGCGAATCGACGCCGCCTTCGAAGGCCCAGCTCGGGACAGTCGCCTCGAGACCCGTGCCTCCGGCGGTATACACGTACATGTCGGCGGCGACGTCGACGCCGCGCGCCCGCGCGGCCTCGATCGTCTGCCTAACGCTGTCCATGAGGATACCCCAACCCGGCTTGAACGCGACCTTGAGGTGGAAGACTTCACCGGGGAGTCCGGCCCGCTCGGAGATCTCGATCACCTCTTTCACCGAGGTCACCACTTCCTTCCCTTCTCCGCGGATGTGGCTCGCATAGATCCCGCCATACTTCGCTGCGACCTTCGCGACTTCCACCAGCTCGTCGGTCGTCGTGAAGGAGCTTGGCGGGTAGATCAGCGCGGTCGTCATTCCGAATGCGCCGGCGCGCATGGCCGTATCCATGCTCGCTTTCATCTGTTCCAGCTGCTCCGCGTTAGGCTTGGCCGCCGACATCCCCATGACGCGTGAGCGTGCCTGCGTCTCGCTGTAGTAGCTCCCGAAGTTGATGCTGATCCCTTGGGCTTTGAGCGTGTCGAAGTACGCGCGGATGCCGCTCGCCGGCACTGGGAATCCGCCTTCGCCTCCGATCGCCGTCGTGACACCCATCTTGAGCTTGTTTTCGGCTAATCCATTGCGCCGCAGCACACCACCCGACTGATCCATCACGTCGATCCAGCCCGGCGACACGTACAAGCCCTTGGCGTCGATCTCGCGCGCACCGCGGGCTGTCACATAACCGATCTTCGCGAACTTGCCGTCTTTTATGGCAACGTCCGCGAGGATCCAGGGATTCCCCGAGCCATCCAGCACGCGACCGTTGCGGATGACGATGTCGTATTCCGCTGGTCCGGTTCGCGCACCGGCGTCAGGCGCCGGCGGACGACCGGCAAGAACCGCAGGATTCGGTGCTGTCTCCGGCTGCCGCCGAGTGCAAGCGGCGATGCCTAACGCAAACAGAACTGCAGTACAGCGTGCTGCGCCGTTCATGGCTGTCCTCCAACCGTCGCGGCCGCAGCCGGCTTGCGGCCGAACGTCGCGAGGCCGTCGATATCGAGCCCCGACACTTTCCCGCCGGCGTCGACCACGAAGCGCACGAAGAACCGCTCCAGCACCGGATCGCGCGGCATCGACTCGAAGGTGTCGAAGTGCCAGTGATTCAAGTCGCTCGTGTAATTGGGACCGAACTGCAAGCGCAGCTTGCTCGATTCTTCGGTGACTGAAATCTCACCATACATGCTGTCGGCGTAGACGCCCGCGTAACGAGCGAGCGGTAGCGTCGGCGATGTCCCCGTGACGCGCTCCGACTCGCGTTTCTTCCGCTCCGCGATAGCGCGCGTCTCGCCCTCCTTGACGGCGGCGAGCATCAGCGCGCTCCAGTCACGATCCGGATTGCCCATGTATAGATCGACGGCTTTGTTCGCGATCGCGGTGGGGAAGGACGACTGCGTACTGTTCGTGAGAACGACGATGCCGAGTTGCGCATCGGGCATCAGAGTCACCTGCGCGCGCATCCCGCGAATCGCTCCGCCGTGCGAAACCATCTTGTGCCCGTAATAGTCCCGCAGCGACCAACCGAGGCCATACGAGGAGAGGTTCGACATCGGATACATTCGCTCGTCCTGAGCGGCCGGCCGGATCGTGATGTTCGCCGTATGCATCTCCTTCACACCCATTGAATCGATCAAGCGCTGGCCCTTGTAGGCGCCACGTGCGAGCTGCAACCGGATCCACTGGGCCATGTCATTCACGCTCGAGTTGATCGATCCGGCGGGTGCGATGTTGTCGATGTTGAGCCAGGCCACGGGTCGATACGCATCGTTGATGCGCTCGTGCGGTGTGGCGACGTCGGCGAGCGAGGAAAGCTTCGTCACGGTCGTGACCGAGTTGCTCATGCCTAACGGCTGAAAGATGCGCTGCGCGACGAAGTCGTCCCATGTCTTTCCGCTCGCACGCTCGACGACAGTGCCGGCCGCCAGGAACATGATGTTCTGGTAGCCGTACGTGGATCGGAAACTCCAACTCGGCTTGAGGAATCGCACGCGCCGTAGCACTTCGCTGCGCGAGAAGCCCGAGTTCATCCAGACTCGATCGCCGCGCGCGAGACCGCTGCGGTGCGTGAGGAGATCGCGCACAGTCAGCTCGCGAGTCACGTACGGATCGTACAGCTGAAGCTCGGGAAGATGCTTCGCGACGGGATCGTCCCACTTCACTTTCCCCTCGCCGACGAGCATCGCCAGTGACGCCGCTGTAAACGCCTTCGATGTAGAGCCTATCGCGAAGACGCTGTTTGGCGTGATCGGCTCGGGCTTCCCCAGCTCGCGTACTCCGAAGCCTTTGGCGAAGACGACGGAGTCGTTATGCACGACCGCGACGGCGGCTCCAGGCAGGCCCCATGCCGCCAGCGCTTGCGCCGCGTACGCGTCGAGACGGGCGGCAGGTGTACCAGCGTCACGCTTCGTGCGGCCCTGCGCTTGCAGCGTGACCGCGGCAGACAGCGCGAGGGCACCTAACGTCAATCGATGAACAAATAGTCGCCGGATCATGTTCTGCTCCGATGTAATGGGGTCAGGTCTTGCAATACGACATCTAAACCATGCGGCGTTACCAAGTTCACGTGCCGCGAAATTGATAACGCCGCAAAGGTTAGATGTCGTATTGCAAGACCTGACCCCATGGTTACCACTGACCCCGTTCGCCTAGCGTGTCGATGACTCGGCCCAATCGTTCGGCGGCATTGCGCCAGTTCGTTTGCACCGCTGTCTGCGCGGCTTCACGGTCGCCGGCTCGTATCGCGCGGATTATCACGTTGTGTTCCGCGATCGAAGCGCCGAGCTCACTCACGAGCAGACTGACGTAGATGCGCTCGTAGCGCTCCGCCTGCGGTTTGACGGCGTCGTGCAACGCGAGCAAGCGTGGCCCGGCCCCCGCTTCCACGTAACCCCGGTGAAAGCGCTCGTCCAATTCCCAGAGCCGATGATGACTGGGCTGTTTCGCTGTCGCTGCTTTCTTGAAGTCGTCGTTGATGCGCTGCAGACGCGAAGCGAGGGCGGTCCGCTTGGCGTTAGGCAAGTCCGCCGCATGTCTCGCGGCGAGCGCCTCGACCTCCGCTACTATATAGAAGAGCTCTCGAGCGTCTTCTCGGGTCAGCGGCGCCACGATCGGCCGCGACTGCTGCAGCGACGGCGAGTCGAGGATGTACCCCTCCTGCTGCAGGCGCTGCAATGCGCCGCGCACCGGCGTGCGACTCACGTTCAGCCGACTTGCCACGTCGGTCTCGACCAGTCGCGTCCCCGGCGCCAGCTGCCCTTTCACTATCAGGTCGCGCAGCTTGCGATAGACAAGCGTGGGACGCGCGGCATGACGCGCTCCTTCTCCGTCTCGCGAATTGGCACTCATTGTTGTGACCACCCCGTCCAGCCGGGTCCACGCACGACGCGGCCAGGCTTTGTCCCGGTGTGTCGGCCATCGTCAAGCACCTGCGTCCCATTGACGAA
>DASYRX010000197.1:0-2855 GCA_036003845.1 Gemmatimonadaceae bacterium
CGCTTCTGTCCGCCCAACGTAGCGGGCATTCAGCCGCACGCTGCCTTCACGTTACCACGAGCTCTGACACGAGCCACCCACAAAGCAAGAGGCGCTTCAGCGCCGGGCCCTGCCACGGCAGCGTGTCGGCTGCTATGCCGAGTTGGGCCGCGTTGATGTTTAGGACGAGGATGTCCGGCGTCAATTAGAACTGAGGGGTCGCGACAATTAGAAACTGTGGGGTCGGTCTCGGACTTTGGTCGATGATGGCGGTCGATAGACCGTTTTCCTTTTCGGTTCCGGTTCTCTCCCTCGTCGTCTTTCTGAGTCTCTTGTAGTGGGCCCTGTGGGAAAGAGGGAAACGCAGCCTCATCGCGTTTTCCTCTTTTCCATCAGGGCTGGTTCTCCTTTCTTTTTTGCTTCTTTTTTCTTTGTGGAAAACCGTGGATTTCCGCGACTTTTCCGCAGATCCAGTCGTCACCTCTGGCTGTGGGCTCGTTCCTTGGCAGCCTTGGCGCGGTAACTGTCGATGGTCAGCTCGAGGATCACCGAGTGATGCACGACGCGATCGACGGCGGCCGCAGTGGTCATCGTGTCCTTGAAGATCTGATCCCACTTGCTGAACACCAGATTGCTCGTGATCAGCACGCTCCTGCGCTCGTATCGCTCAGCCAGAAGCGTGAAGAGCACCTCCATCTCTTCGCGGTTCTGCTGGACGTAGCCGATGTCGTAGAGGATCAAGGCTTCGAAGCGATCGAGCTTGCGTAGTTCCTGGCTGAGCCGCAGATCACGCTTGGCCGTGAGGAGTCGCTGCACGATCTGAAAGGCTGGCGCGAAGAGGACGGAGCGGTTCTGGCGAACCAGCTCATGCCCAAGTCCGGCAAGTAGATGAGTCTTGCCCGTGCCGGGGTTGCCAAAGGCGATCACGTTGATCGCTCGATCGACAAAGCTTCCATCGCGCAATGTCGCGAACGTGGTGCGTACCTTCGCCGGCAACCGATCGAGATCGTAACTGCCGAGAGTCTTCTCGCTCGGGAGTCTCGACTCCTCGAGCCGGCGCGCAGTCCGTCGCACGTCTCTTTCTGCGGCTTCGACTTCGGCTAATGCCAGCAGGTACTCGGCATGACTCAAGCCCTCAGCCGCTGCGCGTTCGCCGATACTGCGGTACTCACGCACGAACGCCGGTAGCTTGAACGAGCGCAGCAGCATCGGCAGAGTCGCATCCGTACGCGTCTTCGTCGTGGCTTTCACTGCTCACCTCCGGCCGCCGTGATCGCGTCATAGGTGCTCAGGTCGGGCGGCTCGATCACACACGACGGCACTTCGATTGGTTCGGGCGCTGCCGCAGCGCGCACCTGCGCGTAGTCGCGCAACTCGTTGCGGCCGAGCAACTCTTCAAGCGCTGCTTCGACGGCGGTCTGGCTCGTCGACGCAGCCAGGTGCAGGATCCTCACGTACTCGACGTCGGCCCCACCGCCGAGTCGTTCTCCGAGGGCGTCGTAGGCACGACGGAACGTCAGCGTCGGGAACAACGCCTCGCGGTAGCGATAGCGAGCGAACGCACCCGGCTTGCGTACCAGAGACCAGATCACGTGCCGGTAGTCGATGGCCACATTGCCGCGACCACGCTGCCGCTCCATCGTCGCTACCTGTCGCCCACCATGCCAGACCTCGATGGTCTCGGCGTAAAGCCGCAGATCGACCTCTTGGCCGATCAGCCGCGCGCTCACCGAATACGTGTTGTCGGCCGCACGGACGGTTGAGAACCGCGTCACCGTCACGCGCTCACGACGAAAATCTTCGATTCGCATTGGCGGCAGTTCCTTCATGCCGCGCAGGTCGTCGCCAAGAGCCATCCGCCGTTTGTTCCGTCCCGCGAGAATCTCGCGAAGGAAGCCTTCGTAGCTCGCGCGATCGGCAAAGTCGCGCGTGCCGCGGATGAGCAGGGCCTGCTCGACGGCGCGCTTGAAGCGATGATGCGCCTGTTCGACCGATCCGTTCTCATGCGCTCGCCCTGGCGTGTTCCGATCCGCTTCCACCCCGTAGTGCGCCATCGCACCGAGGTATCGCTCGTTGAACGCGCGTCGTCCATCCTTCAGATCGTGCGTCGCCGCCGATAGGTTGTCCGTTCGATGCTTATGCGGCACGCGCCCGAGCTCGGCCACTGCTCGCTGGAAGCCGGCAATCAGCGTCTCGAAGGACTCGGAGAAGCACACCATCCCGGTCTCCCATCCCGAGTACGGAAGCATGAAGTGGTAGACGAGATGATCAAACGGCTCACCATCGATGGTGATCTTCAACTCGTTCATCGACGTGTAGTCGCTCTGCGCGTACTCGCCCGGTCGATGCTCCTGCGGAAACATCACTTCCTTGTGCGGGCCGTGCTCGGCACGCCAGCGACGGATCTTCCGCTGCAATGTGCGCAACTGTCCCTCGGTGTAGTTCGCCTCCGGCCGCTCCAACAGCAACTCGAACAGCGTCTTCGCCTCCAGTCCCGGCGCCGCCTGGAGCATCCTTTCGATCTCTGGCCACACCGTTGCGAACGGATCCTCTCGTGTTCGATAGGTTCGCTGTGAGCGCGCGCCTTTGGGTTCTCCTCCATCCCGATATCGCCGCGCCGTGTTCTCGCTCATTCCGCTCTTGAGCGCTGCCCGCTCCAGCGTCTCTCCCTCGATTAGTTCTTTCATCAATCTCCTCACTTGCCGGTCGCTGACCAATCACGCCCTCCCTTCGAGCGGGCGCACGATAGTCGACTCAGCTTCGGTTGTTGGGTTATTCGGAGGAGACCGACCCCGCAGATCTAGTTGTCGTCAGGCCGCAGGTCTAATTGTCGCTGAACAGGTGTCGATCACACGCGAAGCAAACAGATCGCTGAC
>DASYRX010000198.1:0-21555 GCA_036003845.1 Gemmatimonadaceae bacterium
GATCGAGTCGAAGAGCTGCAACGTCAGCGTCTGTTGCTGGCTGGTAAACAGCGAGACGGGCTTCGGCGAAATCGCCATGGATGCCACCGGCACCAATGAGACAGTGACCGAGGAAGTATCTCCGATATTAGCGCCGCCAGCGCCGCCGCCTATCGCAGTGGCGATAACCCCTTCCGTTCCAGGGTTAATCCCCGTCACCACGCCGGCCTGCGTGACGTTGATAATGACCGTTGCGCTCGTCGTGCTCCACGTGATCGGACGACTCAAAACGTTGCCGCCGGCATCGCGTGCGACGGCGATAAAGCTCGTCTGCTGACCCTGCAGGATCGAAGCGCTCGCTGGAGTCAGCGTCACCGATGCCACCGGTGTTTGGTTGATCGTTATCGTCGCGCTTCCGCTGACACCGTCAACGGTCGCTGTAATCGTCGCCGCAGCTGGCGTCTGAGAAACCGCAGTCACGAGCCCCGTGTTCGTAACTGTCGCGACATTTGTATTGCTGGAGACCCACGTAGTGGGACGCCCAGTAATCAGGTTGCCTCCCGCGTCACGCGCCGTCGCCGTGAGCTGCAGCACGTCGTTGGGGAACATGTTAGGCGCGCCGGGCGTCACGGTTACAGTTGCGACGGGCACTAGGGCGACTGTAACGAGCGACGTCCCGGTAACGCCGCCGCTCGTAGCAGAAATCGTCGCGTTGCCTGTCGCTACTGCGGTTACGAGACCAGTAGCCGACACCGTTGCGACACCAGGGTTGTTCGACGCCCACGTGACGGGCCTAACGAGTACGTTGTTGTTCGCATCGTAAGCGGTAGCGGTCAATTGCGACGTCTGCCCAGGGTTCAGCGAGACGGTCGTCGGCGCAACGTCGACTCGCGCAACCGGGACGGCACTGACGGTGATGAGAGTCGTGCCGTTGATGCCCTCGCTCGTCGCGGTGAGCGTCGCGGTGCCGGACGCGACCGCCGTCACGACGCCCTGCACGTCGACAGTCGCGACCGCCTGATTCTGCGACGCCCACGTGACCGCGCGCCCCGACAAGATGTTCCCCGCCGCGTCGCGCATCGTGGCAGTCATGCCTAACGTCTGGCTAACGCCTAACGTGGGGTTGGCGGGTGTTATCGTCACGGACGCCACGGGCACGTTCGATACGGTGACGCTGGAGGTGCCCGAGATCGTCTCGCTCGTGGCTGTGATCACCGCCGTCCCAGCGGCAACGGCCGTAACTCGACCCGTGCTGGAGACAACCGCGATCGGATCGCTGCTCGAGGTCCACACGACCGTCCGGCCGGTCAGGGGGTTGCCGGCCGCGTCTCGCGGAATGGCGCTGAGCTGCGCCGATCCGCCGGCGACCAACGAGAGTGTTGTCGGTGTCACCTGAACCGATGCGACAGGTACTGCGTTCACCGTTATCGTGGCCGACGCGCTGAACCCCTCGGTGGCCGCGAAGACAGCCGCCGTCCCAATTCCAATCGCTGTCACGTCGCCTTGCTGCGTCACCGTCGCAACGCTCGGCGCGCCACTGATCCAGGTGAATTTGCGGTTAGGCAACGCGTTGCCGTGTGCATCGAACGCCTGCGCAGTGAGCTTAGTCGTCTGTGAAATGCGCAACGAAACTGCTTGCGGCGTTATCCGGATGGACGCGACCGGCACCGCATTCACAGTGATGCTCACACTTGCCGTCTTCCCTTCGCTCGACACCTGGATCTGCGCCGTTCCTTCCGCGACCGCGGTAACGAGCCCGCTGGTCGACACGGTTACGACGTTCGCATCGCTCGTGGTGTAGGAAATACTGCGACCTGAGAGCACGTTACCCGCGCTGTCACTGAGCGTAACGATGAGCTGGGACGTTTGTCCTGGATTGAGAGTGATCTGGTTAGGCGCAGCGACTACTCGGGCTACGGGTACCGGATCCACCAGGATCGTCGCTTCCGCGCTTTTCCCTTCCACGGTTGCGCGGATACGAGCGACACCTGGTGCCAAACCGAGGACCTCGCCCGCTGAAGACACGGCGGCGATTGTCGGATCGCTCGAGGTCCACTCAACGGTGCGACCAATGAGCGGCAAATTGTTAGCGTCGACTGGAATCGCGCGAAAAGTGACTCGTCGACCGACGACGACGGTATCGGCTTCCGGAGTTATAGTGACCGATGCGACTGGCTGAGGAGCAACCGTGATCGACGCAGTGCCGGTACGGTTGTCGATTGTCGCGCTGATCGTCACAGAGCCCGTGGCGATACCTGCCACCACGCCGGTCGCGCTGACCACGGCAACCGTCTCGTTCGAAGACGCCCAGGCAATCGGGCGCCCCAACACAGGAGCACCGGAGGCATCGAGCGCTTCGGCCTGCAGCGTAATCGAACCGGTGACCGCAATAGTCGCGCTCCCCGGAGTGACGCGCACCAAGCTTACCGGTCGCGCCGTAACAGTGATCGTGGCGCTCGCGGATTTGCCGCCACTCGATGCAGCAACATCCACCACACCTGAGCTCACACCGGTGACGACGCCTGACTGCGATACTGTCGCGATCGAAGAGTTTTCCGAAGCCCAATTGACCTTGCGCTCTCGCATCGCGTTGCCGGCGGCGTCGAGCACGAGGGCATTCAGAGTAACGGTGGCTCCGGCTTCAACGCTTGCGCTGGTCGGCGTCAATACGATGCGATCGACACCGTCCGCATCGGGTTCCAGCGCGCCGCCGCACGACATCGCGCCAAGCAGACACGCGAGACTAGTGAAGACACCAAAAACGGACCAGCGACCCCTACGCTGCATACCTAACGAATATCTTGGATCTTGATGGGTACGGCGCTATTCTCGCGACCGCCGCTGCCGAGTTGGCCGTCCACATTGTAACCCCAACAAAAAGTCTCGCGCCCGCCGTTCACACCGCAGGTGTGCGAGGCTCCCGCGAAAATCGCGGCGAGCGAACCGGCGCCCTGAACAGCGACGGGTCGGTTGCGCGACGTTGTCGTACCATCACCCAGCTGGCCATAGTTGTTGCGGCCCCAACAATACGCGGCACCGCCCTCGGTGCGCGCACATGTATGGCTCAATCCCGCCGCGATGGTGACGAATCGCGCGTTCGTTTCAACTAGTTGAGGTATCACTACCGCTTCGCTCGGAGTGGCGCCGACCTGACCGGCTGAGTTTCGTCCCCAGCAATACGCGTGGTTGTCAGGTGTGACAGCGCAGGTATGATCGCGCCCCGATCCAATACTCACAAAGACCTGGGAAGTTGCCACGCGCACGGGTTCCAGGCGCGAGACCTTCGTCGAATCGCCGAGCTGACCGAAAGCATTGCCTCCCCAGCAATAGGCGCTGCCTTCATTGAGAAGTGCGCAAGAATGGCTTCCGCCCGCTGCAAGCTGCGCTGCCGAGCCTGGTAGGGCGACGCGCACAGGGGACGTGCGGCTCGTGCGGCTACCGTCACCCAGCTGGCCATCGCGGTTGCTGCCCCAGCAGACAACGGCGCCGGCCCTCGTTAGGCCACACGCATGCGAGCGTCCGCTGCGCACGATGCGGAAGCTGTGACCGCCGCTCACGCGTACTGGCGCCGTACGCATCGACACTGTCCCGTCGCCGAGCTGACCTTCGTCGTTGTCGCCCCAGCACAGCGCTTCGCCGCCGCTCGTGACGCCGCAAGTATAGCCGTCGCCGGCGGCGAGATGCGCGAAACTAAAATCTCCGGCGACGGGTGCCGGCGTGACCCGTACATCGAGGCTCCCGTCTCCGAGCTGCCCGCTCGCGTTGCTGCCCCAGCATTGCGCCTTTCCATTGGCGCTCAACACACAGCTATGCGCCGAGCCTGCGCTCACCAGTCCAACGTCGCTGGAGAATCGTAGTCTGGGTGCTGGAACGCTGTCGTTAGGCGCGCTGCTCGTGTCCCGTACAGACACCGGCGGCGCGACGGGCGGGATGGTCGCCGCTGGCTGCTTGCTGTTCGTGGACGATGCGCCAGCGAGAACGGAGTCGCGCCGCGCGACTGGCGGCGGCGTGTTTTTCGGGACCGATGCGACAGCAGCGAAAGCGGAATCCACCCGCGCGATGGAATCCTTCCGCAACGCGGGTACTTCGATCGTGCCCGCATCGGAGATCGTCGCGGTGCGTTTGTCGACGGGCTGCTGCACGACCTCTGGTGGCCGATTGGACAGGTACAACGCGGCTGCGCCTGCAACGAGCAGGAGCGCGGCGGCAGCGGCCCACCGGCCATAACGAGTACGGGGCGTGCTGGAGCCGTCGTCCTCGACGCGCCACTCATCCATGGCAGAGGACGAAGTCTCCACGCGGATCGTCTGCGGGGTGCTGCGTGCGTCGAGCTTGTCGTCGCTGACGGCGCGCTGCTCTGCCGAACGGCGGAAGTGCTCGGTGGGCGCCTCGGGCAGAAGAGTCTCGTTAGGTATCGCCCGCGCGATTTCGCGACGCATCTTCGCCTGCTTGCGCTTGAACTGGCGCCACTGCTTGAGTCCAGGTGGGTCGCTCGCGTCGTTCAAACGGCCGAGGAATCGCTCGGCGCTGGCCCAGCGCGACGCAGGCTGCTTGCGCAGCAAACCGTCGATGAGATAGCGCAGACGTTCGGAGACGTCCGGCCTGATCTCCTCGATCGGGGCCAGCTCTTCGTGCTTCTGACGGTAGATGACGCTGTAGAGACTCTCGCCGTCCCACGGGCGGCGTCCGGTGAGCATTTCCCACGCGACAAGCCCCAGGCTGTACAGATCGCTGCGACCGTCAACCCGCGCGCCGTCGATTTGCTCGGGCGACATGTACGTCGGCGTTCCGATCGCTGTGCCCGTTGCCGTTAGGCTCGTGTCCGCCTCACGCGAGATTGCGACGCCGAAGTCCGAAAGCAGGGCGCGGCCGCTCGCGGCATCGAGGAAGATGTTCTCCGGCTTCACGTCGCGGTGCACGATCCCGCGCGCGTGCGCGTAGGCCAGACCGCGCGCGATGTCACGCAGCACGCGTTCGACGCGATCAGAGTCGAAGGCTCCCTCATCGCGCAGCGTTTGCTTGAGCGTCTTGCCGGGGACGAGCTGCATAACGAGCGCGAGGCTGTCGTCGGAGAGCCGCTTGACGGCATGCAGCGCGACGATATGCGGATGCTCCAGGTGCGCGACCGTTCGCGCTTCGCGCGCGAGACGTGCCACGGCCTCGTGGTCCTGTGCATAACGAGTGCGCACGACCTTGACGGCCACTTCACGGCCCAGCTCGCGGTCGCGCGCGTGATACACGATGGCCATGCCACCGCGTCCCAGCTCGCCGACGCACTCGTACTCGTTGTCGAGCTCACGCGGCCAGCGCACGTCCGCCGGCTGTGAGTCGCGCGCTACGACCGGCGGGGGCGGGATCTGGGCGGCGTCGCTCATGCGATGAACCGGAAGGTGACTTCGCCCATCTCCACGCGATCACCGTTTTTGAGCGGGACGGTCGTTCCCTGTCCGGCGAGCGCGTCACCGTTGACGACAACGGGATTCGTACCCGAGAGGTTCTCCAGATGCCACGTCCCTTCGTGCAGGACCATGCGCGCGTGCTGCCGCGACACGGTCGGTTCGCGCAGCTGGATGTGGCGGTATGGCGGTCCCTCGAGACGGCCGAACGTGATGATGTGCGCGTCCGCCCCCGCGGCTTTCACGAAGCGGATCTCGTGCCCGGCGTCGTGTCCCTCGATCACCTCGAGCCGGCCCGGGAAGAACTGTAGCGTGCCGTCAGCCGGACGGTAGAAACGGATCGAGTGACCATCGACGAGCGTCGCGTGTTCCGCGCCGGGATCGACGACGACCAGTTCGTTAGGCGACCCCCCGCCCGAGACGCGCCGCATCGCGCGGCCACCGCTCGGTGACAACCGCGGACCCCGGCGCACGGGCGGCGGCGGTGGCGGCGGTCCCGCGAGCGCGCGATCCCCCGCAAATGCTGACAGAGCGGCTGGTGGATAAGCCGGGGTGGCGTCCAACGACAATGCCTGCTGCGAAGGGGGAGTGGTTGCCTGACGAGCCACGCGCCTAACGGGGCGTGACACATCTAGCGTGGCGAGAATGGGCATGACGACGTACGGCATATGCTGCGCTCGCAGATGCGCATCACGACGTCTTCGTCTGATCCAGTACCCCGCAGCAATCGCCGCCACGAAAGCGGCGACCAATGCGGTGATCAACAATGTACTCGACAGACTTACACCCATGCGTATGCTCCCAGTGCCGCTCGAACGGCCGACCACGAGTGGCAGGCGCGGTCCAAACCTGTTGGAGCATCACGCACTACGACCGCCAGCTCCCCTCTATGACCGCGCCCACCCGCCCCCGACCGGCGACGGGTAGAATGAGAGAGAATCCAGCCGTTGTACAGAGTGGCCCGGACGCGTCGCCCGAGCGGCAATATCTACCTATTGCGCGTGGAATCGAAAAGTGACTTCACCCATTTCCACGCGATCGCCATCGACGAGATCGATCGCCGTTCCTTCGCCCGGCAGAGCCACACCGTTGATCGAAACCGGGTTCGTCGTCGAGAGGTTCGTGAGGCTCCAGCGAGCGCCGTCCCAACGCATTTGCGCGTGTCGACGACTTACGGTCGGGACATCGAGTTGGATGTGACGATACGGCGGACCTTCGGAGCGTCCGATCGTAATGGAAGAGCCGTCCGGACCACCAGTTCGAACAAAGCGGATCTCCGATCCCAGTCCCCGACCGGCCACAACTTCGAATCGGCCGGGAAGGAACTGCAGCGTCCGTTCGGCAGGGCGCTGAACCCTGGGCGCCACATCAGCGTCGCCATTCCCATTCACTCGAGGGATGCCCGCCGGGGGAGTCGCCGGCTCCGGCGGCGGCGGAGCCGGCGCGTACCTCTGCTCACTGACGAGCGGCTCGAAGGGCTCGTGCGGAGGCGTCGCGTACTGGGAGCGCACTGCCTGCATCCCCCGGGCAAGCGTGGGCCGCGGCAATGGGCGAGTAGCAGGAAATATGAGGGGGCCTAGTAACGCGATTGGGCCGTGCAGCTTGTTTCTATGGCGACGCCGGCGCAGCCGCCATAACGCCACCATGAGTCCCGCGATGGCGAAAACTGCCGAGAGTACCAGCCAAATAACGCTGCTGCTGACTTGCAATGCCTTACGAGTGCGAGGGGTTCCGCGAGCTGCGAGATCGCAGCCTCTGCGCCTTGTGCCCGGTACTTAACGAATAGATTTCACACCACGTCCGCAACTATGTATACCGCCAGCAAGGCTCGCGTGTCACAGTCGAGCAGTTCACAGACGTCACCGAGTCGCGGTTTCAGCGCAACGGGCGGCGCCGAATTGGCATTTTTCGTTCCGTTGACTCCGTCTCTTGGCGCTACTTAGTTTCGCGGTTTGGCAGGGCCTGTAGCTCAGGTGGTTAGAGCGCACGCCTGATAAGCGTGAGGTCGGTAGTTCAACTCTACCCAGGCCCATCACCACCCCCGCCCAACTAAAGCTGACGGCTGTCAGCTGCCAGCCGATAGCCGTCAGCTACTGCTCTCTAAGAGCGACAAGCGGATCGACTCGCGTCGCGCGCCTGGCGGGAGCATATACGGCGATCAGCGCTACGAGGCCGAGTACAAGGCCGGCGATGAGGTACGCAGCGGGATCCACGCGGCTCACACCGTACATCAGCGACGCGTACAATCGTGAGGCGGCGAGGGCGCCTAACGCGCCGAGTATGAGTCCCGCGGCGACGAGCCGCGCGCCCTGGCCGATCACGAGCATCAACACATCGCGTGTTGCGGCACCGAGCGCGAGCCGCACGCCTAGCTCGTGCGTACGCTGAGCGACGAGCAACGCGATGACGCCGTACAAGCCGATAGCGGCGAGCAGCAGCCCAAGCATGCCGAGCAGTGAGAAGATGAAGGAACCGGTGCGCCAAGGCACCAATTGTGGCGCCAGTAACTCGGTAAGCGGTCGCACTCGCACGTAGAGCAATGACTGATCGAGCGCGAGCAGCTCGCGACGCACGGCATCTACGAGGCGCGCTGGTGACCCGTGCGTGCGCAGATGCAGCACAGTCCCCCAACCCTGACCGGCTGGGCGTGCACCCAGCGGACGGTAGAAGAACGGCACGGCGTCACGACTGACGTCGGCGTACTTCGCATCTGCAGCGACGCCGACGACGTGCGCGCATTGAACGTCGCGCGGCATCGGGCCGGCCCGGATGCAGCGGCCGATCGCCGATTCGGAGCCGAACAGCTGCTGCGCCAGCTTTTGATTGACGATCACCGTTGCCGGAGCGCCGGGATACTGATCGGCGTCGGTGAACGCGTGCCCCTCGACGATCGCGATGCCGAGCGTGGTGAAATAGCCGGGGTCAGCGAAGTCGGGTTGCGCAGCGACTGGACTGCCTGCAGCGCCACGATACGACACTGGCATGCGATACGCTTCCTCGAACGGCAGGACGGCGCCTAACGCGGCTGCTCGCACGCCTGGAAGACTGCGAACGCGCGCCAGCGAGCGATGCCAGAAGTCGTCCGTCTGCTCCGGCGTGAGCGGTGCGGCGCGGGTATCGCCGGATACTTCCAGCAGCTGCTGCACGGCGAAGCCGGGATCGATCGCCTTGACGTTGCGCAGGCTGCGCAAGAACAGCGCGGCGCTGACGACGAGCACGACAGAGGCGGCGAGCTGCACTACGACGAGCACGTTGCGCGCGGGTGCGCGTGCGCCGCCCGAGCGACTGTTGGCGTTGAGCGTGGAAAGCAGGTCTGCCCGCGCGGCGCGAAGCGCCGGTGCGACGCCAAAGACGAGTGTTGTCCCTCCGGTGAGGAGCAGCGTAAACGTGAGGAGGCGAAGATCGACGAGCGGCGAGAGCGGCGGCAGCGGGATGACGTGCGGCAGCAGGCGAACGCCGGCCAACGCGATCGCGAATCCCACGAGACCGCCTAACGCCGCCAGCACGAGGCTTTCCGCCATGAGCTGGCGCACGAGCCGCATGCGCGTGGCGCCTATCGATGCGCGTACGGCCAGCTCGTGTGCGCGGCGAGTGGCGCGTGCCAACATGAGGTTGGCCACGTTGGCGCACGCGATGAGGAGTACGATCCCCGTGACGGCGAGGAACCAGAGCGACACCGGCAATCGGCGCGAGGAGCCGCTGCCGCTGGCATCGAGCGGGCCAGCGCCCGCGAGGCTCGTTAGGCGCACTCGCGGTCCGCTGCTCGCATCGACGGTCTTCCCAGGCGTCGAGACGTCACGCTGACCCTCGCGGCCGGCGACGAGCGCCGATCGCGCCGCGTCGCCGGCAAGCTCGCGAGTCACGCCTGGCGCGAGACGCGCCAACGCTCGGAGCCAGACGCCGAAGCGCATTCTGGTGAGCTCCTGGTCGAAGCCGAGTCCCCAGGCCGTGCCTAACGGCACCCAGAGAGCAGGGGCGACCAGGTCGCTGCCGACGAAGTGCTGTTCAGAGACGCCGACGACGCTGTACGGCCGGCCCGCCACGCGGATCGTCGAATTCAGCACGGCCGGGTCGCCGCCGTAGGCCCGCTGCCAATAGTCCCAGCTCAGCACGGCCACGGGAACCGCCGCGTTCTCGCGATCGTCGGCCGGTGCGAGGACTCGGCCTAACGCGGGCCGGCTGCCGAGCAGCGGAAAGTAGCTGCCGCTTGCAAGGATGATCAGCGCGCTCTGCGCGTTGTCGCCCTCGCCGACGGCGCGCGTTGCATGCACGTAGGCCGCGACGTCGCTGAACCCGCGCGCGCGGTCCCGCAAATCCACGAAGTCCGGATACGAGAGCAGGTCCGACAGCTCGCTAGGGCTGCCGCCTTGCGCCGGAAGCTCGACCTCGACGCGCGCGATGGTCTCCGGAGCGCTCACCCTCGGCGGCGGTCGGAAGAGCAGAGCATCGACGATCCCGAACATCGCGCTGTTGGCTCCGACGCCCAGCGCGAGGGTCGATATCGCGAGAAGAAGGAAGGCCGGCGCCCGGACGAGCGATCGCGTGCCGTAGTGGAGGTCCTGAGCGAACGTGGCCAGCCAGGGCCACAGCCAAACGCTGCGCGCCTCTTCGCGCATGTAGGTCTCGTTTCCCATTGCTCGCCGGGCGGCGTCGCGGGCGGCGCTTGGCGACAAGCCCTGCTCGCGCAGATCATGTTCCAGCATGGAGCGATGTGCCGCGACTTCCTCGGCCAGATCGCTCTGGCGCGAGCTGCGGCGCAACAAAAACGCGAGGCGTCTCAGGAATCGCATGGCGCGTTAGGCGAATTCGAGAACGTGTTGGATCGCGAGCACGATGCGCTCGAACTCCTTGCGCTCGGCGGCGAGCTGCTTTCGGCCGGCGGCTGTCAGCGTGTAATAGCGCGCTCGGCGGTTGTTCTCGGACGTGCCCCACTCGGCTTTGACATAGCCTTCGAGCAGGAGGCGCTGCAGGGCGGGATAGAGCGAGCTTTCACCCACATGCAACACGTCGCTGGACAGCTCTTTCAGGCGCTGCGCGATGCCGTAGCCGTGCATCGGACCGCGTGTGAGCGTGCGGAGAACCAGGAGGTCGAGCGTTCCTGGGAGCAGCTCGCTTGGTTTTGCAGCAGGCAACGCGCTTCCTATCGATAGACGATGGGAAGCTTTCTACGCGCCGAGCTTTTGTCAAGCTCCCATCGGTAGACGATGGGAAGCGAGGTCGGGGTCAGAGGTCTGAGGTCTGAGGAGTCGGGGTCGCGGCCGTCGACCTCCGACCTCAGGCCTACTCAGTCCTTATGGCGGTATGTAATTCGACCGCGAGTGAGGTCGTAGGGAGAGACCTCAACCTTCACCCTGTCACCGCTCAGGATGCGAATACGGAAGCGGCGCATCTTCCCGCCGATCGTGGCGAGCACTGTGTGCCCGTTGTCCAACGCGACGCGGAAGGTCGTGCTTGGGAGGACGTCGGAAACGACGCCCTCGAGCTCCACCATTTCTTCCTTAGCCATGAACCCTCGTTTAAGCCCTACGAGATCTCGGCTCGCTCTGGCGGCGTCGTGCCGCTGCCGCCTTGAGCTGCCTGGCCTCGCTCGGCTTCACATAGTGGCGCCGCTTACGGAGATCCTTGAGGATCCCGGCACGCAGCACCTGTTTTTTGAACTGTTTAAGCGCCCGGTCGACGCTGTCGCCGTCCGCTATGATGACTTCAACCATTGAACCTCCGTGTCCTGCGGTCGCCTACGTAGAGCCGCGAGAAAACGCGAAGGCCGGCCCGTTTTGCAACGGACCGGCCCTGCACACGCGCCGGGAAATGGAGCGTGCGCCTGACGAATCAGCGGCCGAGCCTAACGAGGTTCTCGGCAGCCGGGCCCTTCTGGCCCTGAACCACGTCGAACTCCACGCGCTCGCCTTCCGTCAGTGACTTGAACCCACTCCCCTGAATGGCTGAGTGATGCACGAAGCAGTCCTTGGAGCCATCCTCGGGGGTGACAAATCCAAAGCCCTTCGCATCATTGAACCACTTAACCGTGCCGGTCGTACGCATTGCAAACTCCAGTAATGTTGTGTGGTCGGAGTGCGGGGGTGCCGTACGTACCGACTACGTGTGATTCGTGGTTAGCCCCCACGATGGGCGACGGTGCGGCAACGCCGGCCGTCCTTACAACAACGCGGGACCCAGCGCGAGCGCGAGGCCCCGTGTCTGTAGTCGCGCAGCGGTATGTGCGCGCGACGGGAGGGAATCTAACGGATTCAGGAGTGAAACGACAGCGCGTGTTTAACTCAGTCCCATGCGGCAACAGCCGTACATGCAGCGCATCCACGTCCCCTCGTCGTTCCGGAGCCAGCGCCAGCGGGTCGTACCCGGGACGAGAATGACCGGCGCGCTCGCTCCCACGGCCCCCACGAAGTAGTCGCTAGCCTCCATCCGCGTGATGCATTTGAGCACGGACGTACCAGGACCGGTCGCAGCCGGAATGACTCGTGCTGACCAGGGGTTGCCGGGGGCGCAGGCAACCGCGGCCTCACCAACCGCCGGTGTGCAGCCGGCACCAGCACAGAGAAAGACCTTGTTGGGAATGTCGAATGTCGATTCGGCGAAATTGAACTTCGCGCGATACCTAACGAGCACCGGATCGTCAGCCGTACTGGTTTTCATGAGCACGACGTCGGCTGCGTGGATGAAGCGCCCGAAGTCGCCCGGCTGGTTGAGGTGACCGAGCAAGGTGTCCGGGATAATCGTTCCCGTGATACCGCTTGGCACGGGCAGGTTTGCTCGATCGTCGGCGAGGTACTGCTGGTCGTACCAGCCTTTGATCTGCTTGACTCTGCGTTCCGCTCTTGGTTCGGTGCCGCGGACTGGGATTGGCGTAGAAGGAACGAGTCCACGGTCACCGATCTCGCACCACGCGCCGCCGCACTTGATGCCGATGTATTGCTTGCCGTTGGTTGCATCCCAGTCCCAGCGGGCGACCGGCGGGTAGTCGGACTCGGATTTGAATTCCGGGAACGACGTCGCGATGACCTCGAGGTCCTTGCCTGCTGGTATCGTGCCGTTAGGCGGAATCCGTTCGCAGTGGACGTTGACATTGCCCACGGGCACCATGCGCGCTTCCCAATGCTGGTTGCGCCGGAAGACGTACAGGCAGTTGAGCCAGGGCTCGATGCCTAACGGGTCATAGCGGCCCTCGGCGTAGATCTCGGCGGCCGCCACCGCGAAGGGACTGTCGGCCGGGGGCGGCACCGCGTCCGGCCCTGGCGCGACCGGTGCTGCCGGACTGCTGACAGCAGGCGCTGCGAGCCCGACTGTGTCGAGCCTACTTGCGGTCGCGTCGACGAGATCTGCCGTTAACTCGCTCAAGCGCGTGGACGCCCAGATCGCGTAGAACTCGCGGTACTCGATCTTTGCTCCGACCCGAACGATGAAGCGCTGGCAGTCGTGAAACTCGGGGACGTTGATGATGGTCTGGACCAGGTCGACGTTCCCGATGAGCGCGCTGTGAAGTCCAGCGTGGTGCTGCACGCTGTCACTGGGCCAGATCCACGCGTGCGGACACTCGGGTCGAGCTGCGAGGAAGGCCGGAGGGGCGGGGACGTTACTGCACGCGAGAACGGCGAGCGCACCTGGAGCAGCAGCGAGAACCATCGAAATCGAACGGTACCTCACAGCCACCTCCAATCGTTGATGTATGGAGCGCTGCTAAGCTTTGCCGTTAGGGCGAGGACGGCAAGGAGTCGAGGAGTTTGATGAGGTGAGCATCGGCCCGTGACCAAAGCAAACGGACGAATCGACTCCAGCGGACTGCGTCCTCGTGCTCGCCGAGGCGTGCCGCGATTTGTGCCCTCAATGCCAGTAGTCGACCCACACTCGCAGCTTCGATGTGCTCGGATCGCAATCGAGGGATGGCCTGGCCGAATGTGGTGAGCGTCGGATCCATCCAAGCTGCCGCCGCCGTGTTGTCACCTAACGCCATGAGCAATTGCGTTTCCGGAAGGATGGCGTCGAGTGTGATCTCCTCTGGAGACAGCTGGCTTCTGGTGCGTCGCATGCGAGCCAGCGAGTCGCGTACGAACGTCGACTCGCCGCGATCCAACGCAACCTGGAGATCGAGAAGTCCGTCTCCCTGTCCGACGAGAGTCGATAGCACGTGCATGCGGTGTGTTGGGTACGCCAACGTTGCCGCACGCGCCAGGTACGCGAGTTTCTCGAACACGCGCTCGCCGGGCGGCACGGTAGCGTCTATGGCTGCGTCGGCGCGCCGTTCGAGCGTGAGGATCGAATCGGCTGGGCCACCTAACGCAGCGTACACCAGCAGCGGCGCCGCGCTCTCGCGCAGCGTCGCGGGAACGTCGAACGTGACACCCATGCCCGGCAACCGAGCATAGGCGGCGGCCAGATGCGATCGTCCGGTCAGCGCGGCGAGAGGAGCGAGCAGGCTACCGTCGCCCGATGGCGGCGGATTGCTGCGCAGAAGCGAGTCCGCGAGCTCCGCGACAGCGCGAACTCGCTCAGGCTGACCTAGCGTGACTGCGGAGCCGAGTCGAAGCCACACGACCGACACTGCGATACGCAGCCTGTCCGCGTCGTTGCCCGCGAGTCGCTGTGCAACGGCCAGAGTGTCGAGAGCCGAGTTATCGCCAAGCTCGGCGAGCGCAAGCGCGAGCGCTTCGCGCGCGGAAGCGCCGTTAGGTGCATGCGTCACCCAGCTGGAGGCGAGGTCGCGTACCTGGATCCTCAGCTTGCGTACTGCTTCGTCGCTGCGCGCGGGGTCCGCGCCGCGCCGGCGAGTCGAGGCGAGGTATGGTACGTACACGAGTGTGTCGCCTCGCCACTCAGCGTCGGCAGCGAAGTACTGCGAGTCGGGTGAAGCGCTCCACCCGTCACGGCGTCGGCTGCCCGCCATCTGGTACAGTTCTCGGAGCTGCTGATGCGAAAAGGCCTGCAGGATCGCCGGGCGCAGATCGAACGCTTTGCGATACGCGCGCAGAGCGGCGTCATAGCTGGTTCGGAAGCGGTAGCCGGATGCGCTTTTGCTGTCTGCGATCACGAGCGCGTCGTTGCGCTGGCAGTGCGCTGAACCGAACCAGGAAAGCGCGTCGGTGGAATCGCTTCTCGTTAGGGCGCGCCACGCAGGGCATGCGCGGGCGTAGTCGCCGGTCGATTGCGCCGCGATAGCTTCGGCGATCCGCGTCTCTGGAGGTAGCAGCTCGCCAACGCCAGCCACTGCCTGCTGTGCCGAGCCGCGCCAGCGCGCCGGCTCGACGTCCAACCATGCGCGGACGAGCGCCAGCCAAAGGTGCGCGCGTGGGTAGCGCGGGTCATAGGCCAACGCCATTTGCAAGAGCGAGTCGGCCGCGGAAAGTTGCCAGGCCTCGACGGCAGCGATTCCAGCGGCCAGCGCTTGACGCGACGCCAGACTGCGTGTCGCTTGCGCAGCAAGCTCGTTAGGTGGAGCCGAACCGCGAAACAGCAGCCGATCGACTGCATATGCGACGCGCGCAGAGTTTGTGGAATCGCTGGCGCGGAAGCGTTCGGTGAAATCGGCGAGCATCGCGCCGTTCGATTCGTTGAGCGTCAGCCGCAGGCGAACGGAATCGCCGGCTCGCGACAACACGGCGCGCAAGCTGCGCCCAGCGCCCGGCACAGCGGAATCGCTGACGCTGACGCCGCTCCAGCGGCCCAACGCCTCGCGCAGAAGATCGGGAAGGTCCGGCAGCACGTTAGGCGCGACGTCGGCGCGCTGCGTGACAATCGAATACGTAGTCGTGTCTGTGAGAGAGTGTGCGACGCTGCTGCCGAATGAGGGCGCGCGCGAGGCGAGGACCGCGCTGAGCACGAAGCCGAGCGCACCGACGCCGACCGTCCACTCGCGCCGTAAGGGACGAACACGCGGTACGCGCGATTCCGGCGTCGTACTGCTCTGAATCCTCTCGAGTGCGCGGTCGAACTCCGACGCTGTCGCAATGCGATCAGCCGGAGTCTTTGCCAGTGCTTGTTGGATCAGCGTATCGAGGGAGGCGGGAATTGTGCTGCGAACTACGCCTAACGAGGGGACTGGAAGACTCAGCTGCTTGGCGACGATGCTCTGCGGCGTGGGCCCATTGAACGGCGGTTCTCCAGCGAGCATCTCGTACAGCAAGCAGCCCGCGGCGTAGATGTCGGTGCGGCCGTCAAGCCGAGTTTCGCCGCAGGCCTGTTCGGGACTCATGTAGCCCGCCGTGCCGATGGCGACGCCGGACTCTGTCACTCGATCCGCGGCCGCTTCGCTGTACGCGCGCGCTATACCGAAGTCGGCCACGATCGCGCGCCCTTCATGCAACAAGATGTTGCTCGGCTTGATGTCGCGATGGACGACATTTTGTGCGTGTGCGGCTTGCAGGGCCGACAGCACATCGCGCGCGACGCGAATCGCATCTGCGATTGAAAGTTGCTTTTCGCGCTCGAGTCGATCGCGCAGCGATTCGCCGGCGACAAGCGGCATGACGAAGAATGGACTTCCTTCGTGCGTCCCGGAGTCCAGGACCGGAACGATGAGCGGATGTCGCAGGCGGCTGGTGACCGCGATCTCGCGCAGGAACCTGTCGTCGGCGATGGAACCCGACAGTGCCCGGCTGAGAAGCTTGAGGGCTACCGGTCGATCGGTTGTGAGATCGACGGCTTCATAGATGGTCGCCATCCCGCCGGCGCCAATCGTACGTGTGATGCGATAGCGACCGGCGACGAGGGAGTCGACTAGGACGACAAATTGCTCGACGGCCACGTGCCCCTGCGAGGACTAGGGTACTGGGCAACATGCCGGGTCGCAGGTCATCTAAGAACTAGGGGTACTACGAGTCGGGCCAATGGATCTGAGATCTGAAGCGTGCGGTCAAAGGTCGCGGGCGACGGTCTAACAAAAAGCCCCGGCGCGTGAAGCGCACCGGGGTGAGAATCGCGCATCGCGAACCTAACGCGATCAGGACTCGCGATGACCGGCGTGCCGTTGGTGGCGCGTTCGACTCGGAGTCTCTGCTTCAGCGTCTTTCCGCCGACGGTGATCGACACCAGGTAATCGCCGGGGCTGACGAGTGGAGCCTCGGTTCCGGGGACAAAGACCACCTTAATGGCCAGGAGGCAAGTACTCGTGACAGCGCTAGGAGACAGTCGACGGGAGGCGCCGTTGGAGCGCGCGCCAGGCGAGGGCGCTGAGCAGGACCGAAGCGGCACCCACGGCGATCAGCAAGATCATGCGGCGCTGTACCAGTCCCTCACCCAGGAATACTGTGCCTAACACATAGGGCAGCTCCGCGAGGGCGAGGGCGAGCAGGTAGCGCGACATCGGGTAACTCGCCATGCCGAGTACGTATCCCGGAATTTCCGACGGGAGGGCGAGCTGGAAGAGGAATACGAGCCCGAACGGCGCGTTATTGGAGAGCTTGTCTTGATACCGCGACAGCGTTCGGGCCGACGTTAGGCGCGTGACGACGCGTTGTCCGAGGTGGCGACCGACAGCATAAGCACACACGCCGCCGAGGATCCAGCCGGCCCAGAGGAGGATCGCGCAGAGGCTTGCACCCCAGACATAGACTGCGACGGGGACGAGCACAGCGCTGGAAAAGAACGCGAGCATGGCCGAGAGGGCCCCGAGGAGGACGAAGAGTGCGGCACCGACCACGGGATGCTGAGTGATGACGGTGCGAACCGCCGCGAGGACGCGGAGGAGGGCATCGTGCAACACGTCTTGCGAGGCGATAATCGCCAGTACAATGACGAGCAGAATGAAGACGAGAGCGCGCGCGCGGGTGGATGCGGCGCGGCTCCTTGCCTTGTGCGACGCAGATAGGCTCACAGGCCCGGGATCCGACACTGGCAGCAAATGGGCCGTCGCGTCATGTCTCGACACGACGGCCCGACGCCTGATGACCTCTGCCTAACGCCGCACGATCACAGCTCCGCATCATAACGGCGATACATGCGCAGGTCGACAGAGACCTAACGCGGAGTTGGTGCCGCGATGACAGCTGTCCCAGCAGCCGCGCGCTCCACGCGCAGCTTCTGCTTCATCGTCTTCCCGCCTACGGTGAGCGACACTAGGTAATCGCCAGGGCTCACGAGCGGCGGACCGCCGCCGAATCCACCCGCGCCGCCTCCAAACCCACCCACTTGAATGCCCAGCCGCGTGAGGAAGTTCTGTCCGCCGAAGCCGCCCCCGCCCGTCGGCTGGCCGGGAATATTGAAGAGCTGAGCCATCTGCTGTAGCGCCTGGAAATCAGGCTGACCGCCGGCAGCCTGGCCGCCTTCCATCCCCAAGGCTCCCATCAGTGCGCCTAACGCGGCGCCGCCACCCCCGCCGCCGCCGCCACCCTGACCGGCCTGCTCACCTGGGCGCGCGACCCAGCGTCCTGCAGCTGCGCCTCCACCGCCGCCGCCCCCGCCTCCGCCGCCGCCAGCAAAGCCGCCGCCGCCCTGGCCGATCTGACCGCTCTGGAAGGCCTGCCTAACGCGCCCGACGAGCTGCGTGTTCGTCCCAGCTTTCTCCAGGGAGTCGAGCACCGTCATGATGCGGTTCATCTGCAACGATGAGTCGCGTTTTTGAGCGATCGACAACGGGCGTCGCGCGGGCGCCTTGCCCTGATACCCCCACGTGACTCGCTGCAGGCCAGGAAGACCAGCTCCGTTCAGGGTCCGAATCGTATCACCCGTAACGTCGCTGATGACGACACGCACCTGGCCCTGCTGCCGGCTCGTTAGGCGATACACGATGTTGGCGCCGTACGGCGGGCTGGGCGCCGCGAACTCGAACTGTGCCGTCGACTGCCCCTCGACGGGAGGCTCGCCCCACTGATACGCCGTCGTCGGCGCGAAGAGGAATGCGTCGGCTGCGACCACTTCGGGCGTGAGCTGCTGCAACGGCGCGATGTCGACGATGTAGATCGAACGGCCGTGCGTTCCGGCGATCAGCTCTTTGTCACGCGGCTGGATCTGGAGATCGTGCACGGGAACCGTCGGCAGCCCGGTCATGAAGCGCTGCCACGTCTGCCCTCCGTTGAGCGACACGTACGCGCCAACATCAGTCCCCACGAAGAGCAGGTTCTTATTCACGCGATCCTGACGAATGACGTGCACGAAGTCCGGGCCACCGCGCGGCAGATTCGAGACGATGGAACGGAACGTCTTGCCGCCATCGTTTGTCGTGAAGACGTACGGAGTGAAATCGCCGTTGCGGTGGTTGTCGAACGTGATGAAGAAGGTGAGCGAGTCGTGCGCGGACGGCTCGATGCGGCTGACGTATGTTCCAGCCGGCACGCCGGGGAATCGCCCGGTGAGCTCGTCCCATTTGCCGCCGTCGTTCCAGCTGATCCACACTCTTCCATCATCCGTACCGGCGTACAGGATGCCGGGCCGGATCGGCGACTCGTTGAGCGAGACAATTGTGGCGTATGTCTCCGCGCCGGTGGCGTCGATCGTGATGCCGCCCGTCGTGCGACGCGAGACGCGGATCTTCATCGTGTCCGCGACGCTCAAGTCCGGCGAGATCGGATACATCTCGTCGCCGCGCTTTGTCGACTTGAGCACACGATTGGCGCCGAAATAGAGCGTCGACGCGTTGTGCGGCGAGATGAAATACGGTGTGTTCCAATTCCAGCGGAGATCCAGCGTCACAGAATCGGCACGCTGGCGGGTGCGCAGGTCGGCGATGCGGCGCCGCTGCGCCGCCGTCTCGGGAACCGTCGTATCCGGCCGCTCGATGAGCACGGAATCCTCGTACATGTCGTAGCGCGGACGATACTGCGGCTTGACCAGGCCGACACGCTCGCCTAACGCGAGGTTCAGGCGTCCGATATTTCCTCCCTGCGACTCGGCGTATACGATATTCGGATCCGTCGGATCGTTCTGCGTCACGAATCCGTCGCCGCCGCCTGTCACGAACCACATGGCTCTGGTGACGGGTCCCTGTTTGCGACGGCTCGGGCCACACCACGAGTTATTGTCCTGTGCGCCGCCGCAGACGCGGTAGGGCACGGAGAAGTCGTAGCTGATGTTGTAGAACTGCCCGATCGGGATGTTGGTAGGCGCGATGTAGTTGCCGCCCTGATCGAAGGTGATCGCCACCCCGCCGTCGTTGCCGACGATCATGCGCTCCGGATCGACCGGGTCGATCCACATGCCGTGGTGATCGACGTGCACCCCGACAGTCGCGCTGAGCACCGTCTTGCCGCCGTCGTTTGAAACGCGCACCGGCGTGGACGACCAGTACACGCGATTGGGGTTCTTCGGGTGCACGCGCACCTGCGAGTAGTAGAAGGGGCGCGTGTTCTCGTTGTTCGTGCGCGTCCAGGTGACGCCGCCGTCGTCCGAACGATAGAGACCGGACTGCCGCTCCTGCGCCGCCTTCTTCTCCTTGGAAGCGTTAGGCATCGTATCCGCTTCAAGCATCGTGTACATCACTTTCGGGTTCGCTGCCGCAATAGCGATGCTGATGCGACCCTTCATCGTTGCGGGGAAGCCGCCGCCCTTCACCTCGCTCCACGTCTTTCCAGCGTCCGTGGATTTCCAGAGCGCAGATCCAGGGCCGCCCGATTTCAGGAAATAAGGTCCGCGCACACGTTCCCAGCTGGAGGCCCACACGATGTCGGGATTGGATGGATCCAGCTGCACGTCGACGAAGCCTGCTTTGTCGGACACGAATTTCACCAATGTCCAGGTGGTTCCACCGTCTTCGGTTTTATAGAGGCCGCGCTCCGGATTGCTGTTCCAGATCGCGCCTAACGCGGCGATGTAGACGATATTCGGATTCGTCGGGTGGATCGCGATGCGGCCGATCGTCTGCGTCTTCTCCAGCCCCATGAGCTTCCACGTGATTCCACCGTCGGTCGATTTGTAGACCCCACCGCCCGGAGAAATCGAGTTGCGCGAATTCGGCTCTCCGGTGCCGGCCCATACCTGCTGCGTATCGCTCGGCGCGATCGCGAGCATCCCCATGGAAATCACGCGCTGGTTGTCGAAGACAGGACGCCACGTCACGCCGTTGTTCGTCGATTTCCAGATCCCACCTGCCGCTGCGGCTAGAAAGAACGTTTTCGAGGGCGAAGGGATGCCCACGACATCACTCACTCGCCCCATGAAGTTGGCGGGGCCGATGGCTCGCCAGCGAAGACCCGCCAGCGTGAGTGAATCGGCTTCGAAGGGGCGGGCGGCCGGCTGCGCGGCCAACACGACCGGCAGCAACGCGGCGCTCAACACAGCGCGACCGAATTTGACGAAAATTATCATGGCGGATGAGGGGGGTTTGGAGGTCCTATTGCAACGCGTTGGCTCGACAAGTTGCTGATGTCAACAACGCGAAGTTAGTGGCCGCGGACGTAGCCGGCGTGTAAGCTTGCCGCGCCAAAATGGTCGACTTCATTTGCGGGAGACGTCCGCGCGTCGTTCGCTTGCTCGCGGCACTGCTCGCGATGGGCTGCCGCGCTCCATCGAGTGATCCGCCATTCGTTCAGGCGAACGACAACCGCCTGGCCGCGGGACGTCTACGCCGCGACACGCTGCACCTGCAGCTCGAGGTGCGTCTGGCCCGTTGGCACCCGCAGGATGATTCAGGGCCGTCCGTCGACGCTCCTGCCTTCGCCGAAGTGGGGAAGGCGCCGCAGATCCCCGGTCCGCTCATTCGCGTGAAGCGCGGGACGTGGATCGCACTGCGACTGCGCAACTCCCTCGCGGACTCGACTCTGACGGTGCACGGTCTCGCAACACATCCAACGGCTGAAGGCGACAGTCTCACATTGGCGCCCGGCGAGGAGCGAGTGCTGAACTTCGCTGCTGGAGAGCCGGGGACGTATCTGTATCGAGCGGTTGCTGGCACTGTCGACTGGGACAAGCGAGAAAGAGAGCAGCTCGCAGGGGCCTTTATTATCGATTCATCGGCCAGCGCGCCAACCGACCGCGTGTTCGTGTTGAATATTTGGGGCGAACCAGCGGATTCCGGCGCGTATCGCAATGCGCTGGCGATCAATGGCAAGTCGTGGCCATACACGGAGCGAGTCGACGCCATGATTGGCGACTCCGTGCACTGGCGCGTCGTGAATGCGACGATTCGGCCGCATCCGATGCACCTGCATGGCTTCTACTATCGGATTGACGCGTACGGTGATGGCCGGCGCGACGTGCTGTACGCCGATTCTCTGCGACGCCGCGTCGTGACGCAGGT